>JAFADP010000115.1 GCA_023424785.1 Bacillota bacterium | reverse complement strand
TAATATAATAAGCTTTTTATTGCTTCTTGATATAATGAAAAGACATGATGTAAAAAATTTAGTATTTAGTTCATCTGCAACAGTATATGGAGATGCAAAAACTATGCCTATATTAGAAGACTTTCCACTATCAGCTACTAATCCATATGGAAGAACTAAGCTTATGGCAGAAGATATCTTAAGAGATATTGCGGCATCAGATCCATCATGGAATATAGCTATATTAAGATATTTTAATCCAATAGGAGCACATAAAAGTGGACTTATTGGAGAGGATCCAAATGGAATTCCTAACAATCTAATGCCATATATAACTAAGGTTGCAGTTGGAGAATTAAAAGAATTAAGTGTATTTGGTAATGATTATGATACAATAGATGGAACAGGAGTTAGAGATTATATTCATGTTGTTGACATAGCAATTGGTCATATAAGAGCATTAGAAAAGCTTGAAACTAACTCAGGTTTAGTAACTTATAATCTTGGCACAGGAAATGGATTTAGTGTTTTACAATTAGTTAATGCCTTTGCAAAAGCAAGTGGAAAAGAAATTCCTTATAAAATAGTAGGAAGAAGAGCAGGAGATGTAGCACAATGTTATGCAGATCCATCAAAAGCAAATAAAGAACTTAATTGGAAAGCTGAAAAAACACTAGATGAAATGTGTGAAGATTCATGGAGATGGCAAAAAAATAATCCAAAAGGATATAATAAATAAAATATAATATACTAAGGAGATTTTATAATGGGAAATTTTAAGTTTATAAACACAAAAATCAAAGATCTTTATATTATTGAACCAAATGTTTTTGGCGATAGTAGAGGATATTTTATGGAAAGCTACAATAAACAACATTTTGATGAAGCAGGACTTACTATGACATTTGTTCAAGATAATGAATCTAAGTCTAGCAAAGGAGTTTTAAGAGGATTACATTTTCAAACAAAACATACTCAAGGTAAGTTAGTTAGAGTAACTAAAGGAGAAGTTTTTGATGTTGCTGTAGATTTAAGAAAAGGCTCTCCAACTTATGGTCAATGGGAAGGTGTAATATTATCAGAAGAAAATAAGAGACAATTCTATGTACCAGAAGGATTTGCACATGGATTCTTAGTTCTTTCTGATGAAGCAGTATTTAACTATAAGTGTACAGACTTTTATTGTCCAGAAGCTGATGGAGGAGTTATGTGGAATGATCCTGATATAGGAATAGAATGGCCTTTAGAAGGAATAGAAAATGTTTTATTATCTGAAAAAGATAAAAATCATAAATCATTAAAAGATTTAGACGTACCTTTTGAATATAAATAAGAAGTTATTAGTAAAAAAGATGTTATGATTAGAAAGTAAAATTATTTACTTAATGATCATAACATTTTCTAAAGATATAGGAGATTAATTTATGGGTGTTTCTGTAGTAATTCCAAATTATAATGGAGAAAAATACTTAAAGAAGTGTTTGGAAACTTTAATGAAGCAAACTTTAGAGCCAGAAGAGATTATTATTGTAGATAATAATTCAAAGGATGGTAGTATTAAATTAATAGATACATATTTTAAAAGTAAAGTTACCTTAATTAGTTTAAAAGAGAACACAGGCTTTAGTGTAGCTGTTAATGTAGGAATAAAACATAATAAGAGTGAATTCGTTGCATTACTAAATAATGATACTGAGCTAGATAAAAATTGGCTAGAGTCTTTATATAATGTTATAAAAGATGATGAAAAAATATTTTCATGTTGCAGTAAAATGTTAAGGTATGACAATAGAGATATTATAGATGATGTTGGAGATGAATATACAATATTAGGATGGGCAGTTAAAAGAGGAGATGGAATGGCCTCTAGCAAATATAATAAATGTGAAGAAGTTTTTTCTTCATGTGCAGGAGCTGCTATATACAGAAGTAGTATTTTTAAGGAAATAGGATATTTTGATGAAAACTTTTTTGCATATTTAGAAGATATGGATATATCATATAGAGCTAAAGTTTATGGATATAAAAATTATTTTTGTCCAGATGCTAAAGTTTATCATATAGGAAGTGCAACTAGTGGTAGCAGACACAATGCTTTTAAGGTTAGATTAGCTGCAAGAAATAATATTTTTCTTATATATAAAAATATGAACTTTATTCAAATTGTAATAAATTTCATATTTATTCTTATTGGAATTTTGGTAAAATGGATATACTTTATAAAAAAAGGTTTTGGTAAAGTATATATAAGAGCTGTATTTGAAGGAATAGTTAATATAAATAATATAAATAAGGTAAGATTAAAACATAATAGCCATAACTATTTAAAATTAGAAAAAGAGTTATTAAAAAATACAATAAACCTTTTGAAGAGAGGATAGGTTATGATTAAAGAAAATCAAAAACTTTTAAATAAATTAATAGTAGTAATTGATGCAATAACAATTTTTGCAGCATTCTTATTAAGTTGGTATCTTAGAATGCATAGTGGATTAATAAAAGTAGAAGGTGGAGTATTAAGTTTTAAAGAGTACTTAGTACCAGTAATAGTAATGATACCAATATACTTAGTAATTTATAATTTTAGAAGGCTTTATAATAATACAGAGAGAATGGTATTCTTAAGTAATGAGTTAGGTAATATAATGGTATCTAATATTATTGGAATACTAATACTTACAGGAATACTATTTGTAACAAAACAAATAGATTATTCAAGAACATTTTTAATAGCCTTCTTTTTATTGTGTACTTTTTTAACAGCGTTAGAAAGAGCTCTTATTAGAATAATAATGAGAAGAATAAGAAAAAAGGGTTATAATACAAAATATATTGTATTTGTAGGATATAGTGATGGAACTGAAAAATTCAATAAGTTAATAGAAGATAATATACATTGGGGATATAAGGTTCTAGGTATATTTGAGGATTATAAATTAAATAATAACAAGATTCCTTATTTAGGAGATTTGAGTAAATTAGAACAATATCTTTCTGATAATAGGGATGTAGAAGAAATAATTATTACCTTGGAAATGAAAGATTACGATAAATTAAAAGGAATTATATCAGTTTGTGAGAAGTTAGGCGTTAGAGCACAGATAATTCCTAGCTATTATAAATACTTACCTGCAAAACCATATGTAGAAGAAATAGGAGGTATTCCTCTTGTTAATATGAGATATATTCCTCTTGATAATTTATTAAATAAAACTATTAAGAGGTTAGTGGATATAATAGGATCTTTATTTGCAATAATAGTATTTTCACCAGTGATGATTATTGTTGCACTACTTATAAAACTTACATCAAAAGGACCTATTATTTTTAAACAAGAGAGAATAGGACTTAATAAGAAGCCTTTTGTTATGTATAAATTTAGAAGCATGAAACTACAAGATCCAAATGAGGAAAAGAAAGATTGGACTACTAAAAACGATAGTAGAAAAACGAAAGTAGGTACATTTATTAGAAAAACAAGCATAGATGAATTACCACAATTTTTTAACGTTTTAAAAGGAGATATGAGTTTAATAGGACCAAGACCTGAAAGACCATTTTATGTAGATAAATTTATGAATGAAATTCCTAAATATATGGTTAAGCATCAAGTAAGACCAGGAATTACTGGATGGGCTCAAGTAAATGGTTGGAGAGGAGATACTTCAATAGAGAAAAGAATTGAGTGTGATATTTATTATATAGAAAATTGGAGCTTTTTATT
>JAFADP010000085.1 GCA_023424785.1 Bacillota bacterium | reverse complement strand
TGTTAATACAGCTTTATTTAATATAAACTCTGGTAATATGGATATACCTCCACCTTTCCCTTTACTCATATATACTGGAATTCCTGCTGTAGAAAGTGTTTCAATATCTCTATAAATAGTTCTTTGTGATACTTCAAATCTTTCTGCTAATTCTTTTGCTGTTACAATTTTCTTTTCTAAGAGAATATATATAATTTCAAATAACCTATTTACTTGCATTTTTACCCCTTATTCCAATTTTAACCAAAATAAATTATTTTTACCAAATTTTATTGTATCTCATATTTAATATCCTTTCAAACTTTCCGTACTAATAACATAAAAAACAGCATTAGTTTTTTATCTAATGCCGTAAATATTAATTATTTTTATTTTATCCCCAAAAAATCATGCCATTTTACTTTAGAGAATTTATAAAAGCTTCTAACTCACTGGATGTTACTGATTCATAATTCCGACAAGCATCTATATTTAATCTTAAGAAACTAAACTACCCTACAAGTTGGAATTTATCTCACTTCCAATATTCTAACAATTTTTCATCAATAGATGCTATTTTTTCCTTACCTTTAATTTCACTATAAAAGGCAAGTTTCTCAACCTCTTCTTTATCAGTTCTATATTTTTCTATAATTTCAAGATATCCCTTTGGTAATGTAACACCATATAAACCACCATATTCATAGTGCCATTCAGGATTAAAGTACCCAGGTGCCATTTTATAATACATCAATCCCACATACTTAAAATCAACATTTGTCAATCCTAATTCCTCTTTACATTCACGCACAATACATTCTCGTATTGTTTCATTATCTTCTCTACACCCGCCAAATATTTCCCAATCTTGTCGCCATTTATTCCATCCCATAAGATAATCATTTCCAATTTTTACAACCGCTAAACAATGGTTGATTGGTGCATATTGTTTATCTGCATTTTCTTCATTACTATTAATAATGTCAATAAGTTCATTACCTTTATCATCTACAACTATCATATATCCCCTCCACAAATTCCCATTTACCTTTCACTTTAAACTTATTATAATATAATTTATAAATTAAATCTTACTTATGATACGGTATTTTCAGCTATAAAAAATGGCCTTAGGCTAGTAATGTTAATCTCTAAGGATATAAACCCCCTTTATTTATGATACGGTTCACCATAACACAATCAAGTAAGATTTTTCCATTTTATTCTTATGTATATGTTCTACATAAATATGGTATAATTCTAAAGTATTATTTAGAAATTCCGTAGTGGATGGCTACGGAGGTTTTGGACGTTTTATCCTCCTGGGCTATTGGTGAACTATTTCACTATAGCTAGGGGGTGGTATTGGATATGTTTGATACTTTGATAGAGTGTATATCAGTCATTTATGTAATTAGATTAATTCTAAAACATAATCTTTTTATACATCAATTAAAAATTAAGATTAAATTCCTTGGTCTTGATATAGAAGTTAAAAGCAAAGAAAAAAGTGCCCCATCCTGCAAAGAGTAGCACTTTTTCTTAATTAATCTTCAATTAATTTCATCTAATAGCCCTAAAACAAAATAAATGTTCTAAGGATTGCTTAGTGCTACCAACACTAAGCTTTTCTTATTTATATTATATCAAATTTTTATAAAAAATAAACCTATATAATTTTTTATATTTAAAAATTTTAATCTCAACACCACAAATTAGAATTTATTCAATGAACTTCTTTGCTTCATTTAGTATTCTTTTTGAACTCTCAAATTGAAAAGCATCCATTGCTTCCTCATATGTCATTAAATAAGCACCTTCTAATTCATCTTCTTGATAACATAGCTGTTGCTTATCATACTCTGCAACGAAATATATTATTCTTTTAATCACATCTTTCTTATTAGGAACTGGATGTTCATCTATTGTTCTAAACCCTGTAATAATCTGTGCTCTTATACCTATTTCTTCATATATCTCCCTTAATGCAGTCTCTTCTTCAGTTTCATTTCCTTCAATATGACCTTTAGGAAACCCATAATATCCTTCTAAAGATTTTACAATAGCGAAATAAATATTATTTTCTTTACGCGTAAATACTACCGCTCCGCTTGATACTTCATATTGCATAACGCACCTCCTCAAATTCCAATTTGTCTATTACTCAAATTTATTCCTGATTTTATTATAACATATTTTGTTAATTAAGCATTACTTGTGATACGGTATTTTCACCTATAAAAACAGCCTTAGGCAAGTTGTTTCAATGCCTAAGGCTAAAAACCTCACTTATTTATGGTACGGTTCTCCGTATCAGTGTTAAGTGAGTTTTTTCCAAATTATTCACTCTCATTAGATGTTTCTGATATTTGCTTTAATATAACGTTATAATATGTTTTAATAATGTTTCTCTCAGTATCACCTATATAACTATTATGTGCAATTAAGTTTCTACAATCTGCCATCTCGTTCAACTTAGGAATTATAAAATCTCTATTAGGAAAGTAATTTTTAAACAGTTCCCAATTACTATCTATTAAATTTCCTAAATCCTTAAAATCTAAGTAAAACAACTCATTTCCTCTAATACTCAACCATTTCTTACTTTCAGCATTTTCCCTTCTAGTATTTATAGTATTTTGTAAAGCCCTAGTAACAGTAATTCGACTAAAATAATTCTCACCATAAACTTCCTTACAAATCTTTTCTATAAATAACCTTAATGAATTTTCTACAGAATAAAGATACGTATAAGCCTCAGCCATATGATATCCCTTAATTTTTATATCTTCTGGAAGTATTTCTCTTAATATATTAGAAGCTATACTATTGGTGTTCTTTTCTAAATCAAGTATTAAATCATCCTCTACCTCAAAGTCCTTAGTTAAATCTATTGTAAAAGAAACTCCTTTGACATCATACCCTACATTAACAGGTATTAATTCACTACATACACCTTTTAAAATATCTTTAGTATTATCTGTATCTAATAGCTTTTTATTTTGAGGATTCACATAAAAATTTATATATGCAGATAAAGCATCCCATCTCCCTCCTCCACAATAATGAGAATAATTTCCTTCTGATACTTCTACACTAGCTCCTTTTAGCAGACTAGCTATATCATATTTATCTCTATTCTTTAATTCATATATTATACCTTTCATAAAACTTTCCATTGAGAATGGTATTGTATATGTAAACTCGCTCATTACTTTTCTCCCTTTCTATATACTTTTAAAAATATAATTTAATTATAAACTACATTACCATATTATTCTATATAGCGATGTTCAAATTCAACATAGTTACTCCAACATTTCTTAACCTAAAAGAAGAAGGAGTACCCTTAACTGATACTCCTTCTTCCTTACTTAGATAATCAACTAGATTATCATCAATCTTAATTTTTATTGAATCTATTTCTCTTAACTCATTAATTGTTATTTCTGATATTATCATATGTAACAATTTCTTCTGTTGCTCTCTGCTTATGTTGCCATTTAAAACTTTACTGAAATTCTCTAATATACTCTTTATATATTCATATGGTATTTTTTCATCTACTTCATCTGAAAGCATTTCAAGTAATGGTTGCTTTTGCTCCTGAATCTTCTTTGCTCTTTCATTTAGTTCTTTCTTCCTATCTTGAAACTCTTCTTTTGTTAGTATATCATCCTCATAAGCTTCAAATATTTTATTCTTTTTCTTTTCTATCTTTTCTAGCTCTTTTTCAAGTTTTTCTAACTCCTTCTTAGCTGGATTTATTCTTTGAACTCTTTCCTTATTTACATTAGCAACTACTGTTTTAACCATTTTTTCATTAGTAAACAACTCTGATAACTTATTAAACACGTATTCATTAGCTTTATCACATCTTATTGAATTAGAGTTGCATACTGCTGTACCTTTATTCTTCCAGTTACCACAAGAATAATAAGCTATTCTTTTCTTAGTTCCATCAACCAAAGTATTAGTAGTTCTTGATATAACCATTCCAGCTCCACACTTAGGACATCTTAATATCCCCGTTAATGGATACTCTCCATCATATATTCTTGAAGGTTTTCCTTTCTTGCTTTCTAAAATAGCTTGTACTTTATTCCATGTATCTATATCAATAATTGCTTCATGTATTCCATCAACTAATATTGGATTTTCATTAATATCACGCCTCCTTTTCTCTGACCAATTTTGTCTTACATTATATCTAATTTTACCTATATACGTAGGATTAGTTAGTATATCTTTAATTGAACCTACTGAAAAATTATTGCCTTTCTTAGTCTTATATCCTAGCTTATTTAACTTATTAGTTATAGCTTTATATCCTTTTCCATTAGCATACTCATTAAAAATAAATCTTACACTTTCTGCTTCTTCCTTATTTATTACAAGTATAGTATCCTTTCTTTTCTTATTTAATGAATCTTTAACCTCTTCTAAATCATATCCTAGTAAAACATTTCCGTTCCACTTTCCATCTCTAGCTCGTGCACACATACCCATTTTTACGTTTTGAGCTATTGTACCTCTTTCCAATTCACCAACTGCTCCCATCATATGCAATGAGAATTTCCCCATAGGAGTTTCTGTTTCAAATTGTTCTGAATATGACCTAAAAGCTATTCCTCTTTTATCAAGCATATCTACAATCTCTAACAAATTTAGCATATTTCTTGCAACCCTGTTAATCTTCCATGTAAGCACTATCTCAAACTTACCCTCATCTGCATCTTTTAATAATTCCTTTAATGCTGGTCTATTCTTAATGTTCTTACCACTAATTCCTCTATCTGAATAGCATTTATAAATCTCATACCCCATCTTATTGGCATATTCAATTAATAATCTTTGTTGTTCATCTATACTATAACCTTCTTCGGCTTGTTCTATTGTTGATACTCTGCAATAAATTGCTATTATCTTTTTCTTATTCATAATAATCTCCTTTTCCTTTACTTTGATAAATATTGAAGTTCCTAAAAATTATCTTAGGAACTTCTTATCAGTTTAATAATATATATTTAATCCAATGAGTAATTCCAGTTTTACTTATACTTCAATCACTTCAATATTTTCAGTTTTAATTAGTGTTTTACACCTTTCTACCTTTTTATTGTAATCTTCTCTTCAGTATTCTCTGATAGATAATTTAATATTATTTCTGATATTACCTCAATGATTTCATCTACTTTTTTCTCTCTATCCATGTTCATCTTCTCCTTTGTTATGTATGTATATTAAGCTACTTTTATTGATTTATTAATTACATGATTTATCCATGAACTTGATTCACAGAAACTTATTATAGGTATTTCATATTTAGTAATAACATTAGCTAACTCTGCTACATAATCTTTATCTATATCATCTATTGACCATATAAGAAGATTATCAATGCTTCCCTCTTTTATCTCTTTAATAAGTTCTATCATCTTACTACATTTTTTATATTCATCAACAAAAATATTTACTGTTTCTTTATTGTCTTCAAGCTCATATTTTAGCCATTGTAATCTTCCATAACCTGTTTTTAGGTTTTCTAACTTATTCTCTTTTCTTATGTAAATGCTTATTTTTCCATTGATATTAATCATTTGACTTTCCTCCAATTTAATTAATCTGAAAATATCGACATTATCGAAGTATTGAACCACGATAATGTCATTAATAAATTAAAAATCAATTACTTCTGATTCTGCTTGTATAAAATTAGCTATATCTGATATTTCCGTTGATGATTGTCCACCAATAAGTTCCTTAGGACTTTTACGGATTTCAATTTTCCTCCCTACACTAGTATTGCTTGTAGAAAATGTTATGCCCTCCATAAGAAGATTAGATTTTAATTCATTTAACCTTCTACTAAGTACATTAGGTTCTTTTGCCCATAACTTTGATTGAATATCAATCTTTTCATCTTCTGCAATGGAGTTTAGCACTTCTAATAATCTAGATGCTGACCCTTCAAAATGCTGTGTTTTTTCCATTAATCTAATAATTGCTGTTGCAATTGGATTGGAGCTAACGGCTTCATCATTAGCTTTATATTGATTATTAAGGTAGGCTTTTAAAAACTTTTCTCCACCAATACCACAAGCTTCTGCTATTGCATATCCCCATCTAGTAAAATCAGCCATTCTTCCTAACTTCTTTAATTTCACGTTAGGATAAATAGTTAAAGCTTTTGATATCGTATTAAATATGGCTCCTAACATTTTAGGTTTATCTCTGTTGAACTCTTCCCATACTTCACTTTCTTCCTTTCTTTCATCCTCTGATATTCTTTCAAGTCCTAAAAGTAAACTTCTATCTAGTAAATCTGGTCTTGTTGCCACAACATTTATTCCATTAAGAATTACTGGCACTTTATACTCATATATATTCTCCTCGTCATCTGTATAAAGCTTTCTTCTGCTAAATCCTCCCCCTGTAGCAGCTGTGCATAATATGTCGCTCTTTTCTGCCGAAATACTATCTATGTTATCAAAGCATGGTAAGTAATTATTATGTAAAACTAATGATAAATCTGTTGCACTCTTAGGCATTGATATTACATCTCTTGCTGATGGGTCAACTATGCTTCTATCCATTCTCATGGTAGTTGTTTTTGATGCTCCCTTTTCGCCATGATAAACTATTATTGGGTTTCCTATACTTAAAAATTTAGTAACAGTACTAACCGTATGTAAAATTTTATCTTCATCTGTCTTAAATCTATAATGTTTATTAATTATAGATATGTCATCATACTCTTCTGGTAAAACCTGTGGTTTCATTGTCTTACGTCTTGTAAATAATATTTGTCCACTATTATCAATCTTCCAACCTTCCTTAGTAATTTTTATGAACGACCATTCCTTATCACCTAGGTCATAATAAATAGCTCCATCTCTTTCCGTACACCTTTTAGCTACATTAATCTCTTCTCCATCATATTGAGCTAAAGCCTCTAATACACTTACTGCTTGATTAATTGAATCTTTAGATGGAGCTTTTTTAGTTTCCTTGAAAAATCGCTTAACTAAAAAAGATTTATAGTCCTGTCCATTAATTTTAAGTACTAACGGATTTCCTCCTCTCTTTATAGCTACATACTTTTCATTTAATTCATCATGGAAAAACTCATCTTCTTCCTTCATTGCCATTTCAATCATTATATCTGCTTGGCTTTTCTTCTCCTCTTT
>JAFADP010000113.1 GCA_023424785.1 Bacillota bacterium | reverse complement strand
TATAAATAATAAACATTATTGTGAGATAAAGAAATTAAGTGAAGGTGTTGATAAAAGCCGTAACTTTGTTATTAAAGATTTAAGAAAAATGATAGATTTAGAAATGTTTAAAGAAGCTCATATAGATAGTGATAATTCTTATTTGATTTTAGGAAATAAGATTTATGAAGAGTATTTATTAATGAAAGAAAGTTATAATAATAGAAAAAGTGAAGAAAAAAGAGCAAATGAAGAAGCTAAAAAAGAAGAAGTTAATGATGATACTATAGTAAAAAGTGAACTAGATATGGTAATTGAAGCAGGAGAAAAATATATTGAAGAAATAAAATATGCAAATATTTATATTCAAGAAGAAAACATGACTGCAAAGTTAAATAAATTAGAGGGAATATTAAGAGAGATATTCATAACTATTAGGAAGAATCCAGAGAAAGTCAATGATGTAAGGAAGGTTATAAATCATTACCTACCTATAACTTCAAAATTAGTTAATTCATATAAAGATTTAAATAATCAAAGCATTGTAGGAGAAAACATTAAAAAAGCAAAAACAGAAATTGAAGAAAGTATTGATCTTATAAATAATGCATTTGAGAGATTATTAGATGATTTATTTGAAGAGGTAGCAATGGATATTTCATCAGATATTTCAGTATTAAAAACATTATTTGCCCAAGAAGGGTTAACAGAAGAAGACTTTAAGAAAAATTAATAGTAGATAAAATAGGAGGAGAAATAACATGGATAAAGAATTTGATGTAACACCAAGTTTAACATTTGAACCAGTTTTAGAAGAATTAAAGAAAGAAGAGGTTAAGGTAGAAGAAGTTAAGCCAAAGTATGAAGAAGAGGTTTTATTAAGTAAAGAAGAACAAAAAATGGTAGATGACTTTGTAGATAAAATAGACTTAAGTAATTCAAATTCTATTTTACAATATGGAGTAGGAGCTCAAAAGAAAATAGCAGATTTCTCTGAAAGTGCATTAAATAATGTAAAAACTAAGGATTTAGGAGAAATAGGAGATATGCTTTCAAGTGTAGTTGGAGAGCTTAAGAACTTTGAAGATTCAACAGAAGAAAAGAAAGGTTTATTTGGAATCTTTAAAAAGCCTGCAAAGAAAATTGAAGAAATTAAAAATAAGTATAATAAGGTTGAAGGAAATATAAATAATGTATGTACAGCCCTTGAAAAACATCAAGTACAGCTTTTAAAAGATATAGCTATGCTTGATAAAATGTATGAAGTAAACTTAGCTTATTTTAAAGAGTTAAGTATGTATATATTAGCAGGAAAGAAAAAGCTTGAACAATCAAAGAATATAGAATTACCTAAGTTAAAGGAAACTGCTATGATGAGTGGACGTACAGAAGATGCCCAAAGAGCAAATGATTTTGCTGCATTATGTGATAGATTTGAAAAGAAAATCCATGACTTAGAGTTAACTAAAATGGTTTCTATGCAAATGGCACCTCAAATAAGATTATTACAAAACAATGATTCAATAATGTCAGAAAAAATACAATCAATTATTGTAAATACAATTCCTCTTTGGAAAAGCCAAATAGTTTTAGCATTAGGAGTTGCTCATTCATCAAATGCTATTAAAGCACAAAATGAAGTTACTAATATGACAAATGAACTACTTAGAAAAAATGCAGAAACATTAAAAATGTCAACAATAGAAACAGCAAAGGCATCAGAGAGAGGAATAGTAGATATAGAAACTCTTAAGGCTACAAATGAATCATTAATTTCAACAATAGATGAAGTTATAGCTATACAAAATCAAGGTCGTGAAAAACGTAAGGAAGCTGAGATAGAACTTGGAAACTTAGAACAAGAATTAAGAAATAAACTATTAGAATTAAAAGGATAATAATTAGGTGAGATATGCAAATATTTATAGATGCAGATGCATGTCCTGTAGTAAAGCAGGCAGAAAAGATAGCAAAAAAACATAATATAAAAGTTACGTTACTATGTGATACAAATCATGTAATAAATTCAGATTATAGCGAGGTATGTGTAATAGGTGCAGGTGCAGATGCTGTAGATTTTGCTGTTGTTAATAAGTGTAAAAAGAATGATATAGTTATAACTCAAGACTATGGAGTAGCTGCTATGTCATTAGGAAAAGGTTCTTATGCAATTAATCAAAATGGTAGATGGTATACTAATGAAAATATTGATCAATTGCTAATGGAACGTCATATAGCAAAGTGTGCAAGAAGAGCCTCAAGTAAAAATCATCTTAAAGGACCAAGAAAAAGAACAAAAGAAGATGATTTAAGATTTTGTGAATCTTTTGAGAAGCTTATAAATTATGTTACATCACAATTATAGATATATAAAAGCTGATTCCTATAAAAATATAAGAATCAGCTTTTAGTTTTTGTGTGTTTTTTATTATAATTAAATTTAATAATATATTAATTATGAGAAAATCATTTTAATCTAAGTCTTTACCTGTAAATGCTAATGGTAAAAGTTCATCCAATGTATACTCTAAATATTCTTCTGTACTTTTTGCAATTATTACTTTAAAGCTTTTTAAATCACAAAATTCAGCCATAACCTGTCTGCATACAGCACAAGGTGCACAGAAATCTCCTTCTCCTTGTTTAACACCTGCTTTATTTCCTACAATAGCAATAGCAGTGAATTTATTATTTCCTTCAGAAATAGCTTTAAAGAAAGCTGTTCTTTCAGCACAGTTTGTTGGTGAAAATGCAGCATTTTCTATATTACATCCTTGATAAATTTCACCATTATCACAAAGTAAAGCTGCACCTACATTAAAGTTTGAGTATGGTGCATAACTAAATTTTTGAGCATTAAATGCTTTTTCTATTAATAATTTTCTATCTATCATAGTTTATCTCCTTATGTTTTTTTGAAATACCTGCTAAATTATTATTAGAGTTAGCAGAGAGAATTAAATCAACAATCTTATTTATATCTTTTACCTTAACAAATCCTTTATTATATTCAACAATGTTTTCATCAACCAACTCTTTAATAATTCGATTAACACTTCTAATATTTGAACAAATGCTCTCTACTAATATGTCTTTATGGACAGTATCTAAATTATGTTCATCCAAAAATTTCCATAAGAAGAAAAGTAGTCTATATTTTAAATTATAAATAACATTTGCTTTACTATTAATAGAAGTATGATACATTTTTTTAGAAAGTTCTATATGTACATATAAAGAAAAATCACTATCATATTTAATCCATTCTAAAAAAGATTCTTTAGAGATTTTTATTGCTTCACAAGGTTCAAGTGCTTCTACATAGTTCAATATAGGTTTATCAGCAAATATTTCTAGTTCACCAAACAAGTCATTTTCACAATAAGTTCTCTCTAGATATTTAACTCCTGTAGGTGTTAGTGAATAGACCTTAACCTTTCCTTTTTTTATTATATATACATAGTTGGCAGTTTCATTTTGTATAAGGATTTTATCAAAAGTATTAAAGTTTAAGTTTATAAATTTATTTTTTATACAACTAGGACAAGTATCTAAAAAATAAGGTAAGTTGTTCATTTCCATTCTCCTTATTAAGTAAATTAAATGAAGTACATTGATTATATCATATTAATTATTTTAAGAAAGTCATGATATAAAAATTAAGGACAAATGTCCAAAAAGTAAATAAGAACCAAGAAAAATATCCTCTAATATAGGGGTTAAGCATATATTAGAGGTGTTTTATTATTTTATTATATATAAGCTTATAGAAGGAGCTTTAAATATAGGAAGTTTTGGTGGATTTAATGTAAAAAGTATATATAGTAGAACTATAATAATAAAAATATATAAAACAAATTTATAATTAAATCCATTTGAATATTTATAAAGGTGTAGTCCTAATAATTGACCACAAATTATTGCTATTAGAAAGATTATTATATCAATAATTAGTGATTCTATTCCAAAAGCTTGAGTATAGAAATAAAAGATAAAAGGTATTAGTAAAATTGAGGTT
>JAFADP010000043.1 GCA_023424785.1 Bacillota bacterium | reverse complement strand
AAATTACTTTATTAACAATATGCATATACATAGGCTTTCCTTTAATATGAGTAATTAACTTATTTCCATTAAATCTTTTACTATTACCTGCAGCTAATAAAATTAAATTAATTTTCATTTTCTAACATTCCCATAACAATTTTTTCTGAAGTTATAGGAAGATTTCTTATATTTACTTTCGTTGCATTATAAACTGCATTTGCTAAAGCTGGTGATGGAGTGTTTATAACAATTTCCCCTATAGATTTTGCACCAAATGGTCCTGTTGGCTCATAACTGCTTTCAAAATCTACTCTTATATTTCCAACATCTAATCTAGTAGGAATTTTATATTGTAAGAATGAGTTATTCATCATTTTACCACTCTTACTGTATACAATATCTTCATATAAAGCCATTCCTATACCTTGAGCAATACCACCTTCAGTTTGTACTCTTGCTAAGTTAGGATTTATTACTGTTCCACAATCTACAACAGCTACATAATCTATTATTTCTAAATTACCTGTTAACTTATCTATTTCAGTTTCTACAAGTCCAACCATAAATGGAGGTGGTGATATATTTTCAAAGTGTGATTCACTTGCACTTATAGTTTTACTTCCAGCTACTAGTGAACCATTTGCTAAATCTACTAATGATATTTCTTTATTATCTTCTAAAGAATATATTCTTTTGCCATCAAATTCTAAATTTTCTTCTGGACAATCTAATATTTGTGATGATAATTCAAGCATTTTCTTCTTTAATGTGTTGCAAGTTTTAAGAACAGCACCACCTGTAACATATGTAGTACTTGAAGCATAAGAACCTGTGTCATATGGAGATTGGTCTGTATCTACTCCATGAACAATAATATTATCTACATCACATTCTAAACAATCTGCAGCCATTTGAGCTAATATAGTATCACAACCAGTACCCATATCAGCTGCTCCTATCATTAATGTATAGAAACCATCATCATTTAATTTTATTTCTACAGCTGCTGTATCTATTGCTGAAATACCTGATCCTTGCATAGCCATAGCTACACCAACAGATCTTACCTTTCCGTTGCCCATATCTTTATAAGGATATTTATTATCCCAATCTATCATTGCTTTTGCTTTAGCTAAACATTTATCTAAAGTACAGCTATTAGCTACTTCACCATAGTAAGCATGCATAACATCTCCTTCTCTTACCATGTTAAGTTCTCTTAGCTTTGTAGGATCCATATTTAATTTTGCTGCTAATTCATTTACTGCTGATTCTAGTGCAAATATACCTTGAGTAGCTCCATAACCTCTATAAGCTCCTGCACCCATTGTATTAGAATAAACTACATCATATTCAAACTTATATGCATTACTTCTATATAAAGGCATTGATTTATGAGCTGATAAACCTACAGTAGTTGGACCATGTTCTCCATAGGCCCCTGCATTAGATAATGTGTACATATAAATAGCTTTAATAATACCATTTTCATCTGCACCTATCTTAACTTTAATTTCCATTTCATGTCTTGGGCTTCCATTAGTTAAACTTTCGCTTCTTGAGAAAATTATACATGCTGGCTTTCCAGTTTTTAAAGTAACTATAGCTGGATATACTTCACTAACTGCACTTTGTTTTGCTCCAAATCCTCCACCTATTCTTGGCTTAATTACTCTTATCTTTGACTTTGGTATATCTAATGCATTTGATAAAATACGTCTAACATGGAATGGAACTTGAGTTGCACTAGTTACATTTAATCTTCCATATGTATCAAGTTCTGTATATGTTCTAAAAGTTTCCATCATAGACTGATTATTTGCCTTTGTATGATATGTTTCTTCTACTATATGAGTACATTTACTAAATTCTTCTTCTATATCTCCATGAGTAAATCCACCTGTAGAACAAATATTTCTTTTATTATCTGCACATATCCAATCATTTAATGCTTTAAAATCTTCTTCTGGATGAACTAAAACTTCATTATCTTTAGCTTGTCTGAAATCTAAAACAGCATCTAAAACTTCATACTTAACCTTTATTAGTTTTAATGCTTTATTAACAGCCTTTTCATTTTCACCTGCAACAATAGCAACAGGATCACCAACACATCTAAGCCTTCTATCTAAGATTAATCTGTCATATGGACTTGGTTCTGGATAAGACTGACCTGCTGTAGTAAATCTACAATTTGGAACATCTTTATATGTTAATATACACTCAATGCCAGGAACCTTGCTGGCAATTAATGTATTAATATCTTCTATTAACGCATGTGCATGAGGACTTCTAAGTAACTTAACAACTAAACAATTGCTTGGTGCAATATCTTCTGTATATACAGGCTTACCTGTTACTAAAGCCATTGCATCTTTTTTTCTTATTCCTTTATTAACATACTTCATAATTATTTCTCCTCTATAGAATCCAAGTATTTTTTAATTGCTCTTAATTGACCCATGTATCCTGTACATCTACATAAGTTTCCAGCAATATAAGTTTTTATTTCTTCTTCACTTGGATTTTCTAATTCATTTTTCATAGCTAATACATTCATTACAAACCCAGGATTACAAAATCCACATTGATCTGACCCTTCATCTGCCATAAATGCGCCAAAAGCTTCTGCTTCTTCTTTTAAGCCTTCAAGAGTAGTTACATGTAATCCATTTGCTCTCACTGCTAATGTACTACATGATAAAATAGGTTTTCCTTCTAAGTGAACAGTACATAATCCACAGTTAGATGTTTCACAACCTCTTTTTACACTATAAAATCCCTTGCTTCTTAAATAATCAATTAATAGCATATCAGGTTCTATATTATCTTGATATAATTTATTATTTATCCATAACTTAATTTCCATAAGATCCTCCAACTATTTCACCTATAGCTCTAGTAACTAATACTTTTGCTAATATTTTTCTATATTCTTCACTACCTCTCATATTGCTATGAAATTTAACATTATTAGTAATGTACTCTGTTAATTCTTTAATTTCCTCTTCTGTAGGAACTTCACTTAAAAAATCTGCTTTTTCTACTAACATAGCTTTTTGAGGTCTTGCACCAATTACTATATTCCAT
>JAFADP010000032.1 GCA_023424785.1 Bacillota bacterium | reverse complement strand
GTTTTAAATGTTTGAATAGTTACAACTGGTCCAAAAATTTCTTCCTTAACTATTTTCATATCCCTTGTACAATTATCAAATATTGTTGGTCTTACATAATAACCTTTAGCACATTCTCCTTCAGTGTATCTTTCACCACCACAAACAAGAGTTGCCCCTTCTTCTTTACCTATTTCTATATATTTTAATACTCTTTCCATATGATCTTTAGATACTAGTGGTCCCATATCTGGATTATTTAATGGATTTCCTATAGTCATAGCATTTGCTCTTTCTGCAAGTCTTGCTACAAACTTGTCCTTTAAACTTTCTTCTATAATTATTCTTGAACCTGCTGAACATACTTCACCTTGGTTAAAGAATATACCTATCATTGCCCATTCTACTGCGCCTTCTAAATCTGCATCACCAAAAATAATATTAGGAGACTTTCCTCCAAGTTCTAATCCTACCTTTTTTAAGTTTCCTACTGCAGCATGTGCTATTGATTGACCTACTTCTGTACTTCCTGTAAAAGTAACCATATCTACATCAGTATTTTCTGCAAGTTCTTGTCCTACAGTTCCACCTGACCCCATTACTAAGTTTACACATCCCTTTGGAAGAGCTACTTTATCAAATACTTCAAATAATGCTATTGTAGATAATGGTGTATTTGAGCTTGGCTTAAATACTATACTATTTCCTGCTGCAAGAGCTGGAGCAAGCTTCCATACTGCCATTAAGAAAGGATAGTTCCAAGGAGTAATTTGAGCACATACTCCTACAGGTTCATGTACTGTATAAGAATGCATTTCTCCAAATCCATCATGAACATCATATACTCCACCATATGGTTTTGTAATTAAACCTGCATAATATTTAAAACAATGAATTCCATCATCAACATCTCCTTCAGCTTCTCTTAAAGGTTTACCATTGTCAATAGAATCTAATCTTGCAAACTCATCTTTTCTTGCTTCTATTTCTGCTGCTATTTCAAGCATTTTATCTGCACGAGCTTGTGCATTCATTCTACGCCATTCCCCTGTTACATAGAAACTTTCCTTAGCTGCTTTTATTGCTATTTTAGCATCTTCTTCATTACCCTCTGTTGTTAATGCTATAACTTCTTCAGTTGCTGGATTTATTACTTTTCTAGTTTTTTTAGATAAAGATTCAACCCATTGACCATTAATATACATCTTTTTTGTTTCCATAAATATAACCCCTTTTTATTTATTTGGTCCTAAAACCTAAAATAATAATATAAATTAAGTAGTTACATAAGTAGTCCTACTTATTTTTTCACTATTCAGTATTATTGAAATTTTCAATTACTCATTATACAATAGTAGTACAAACAACTATAATATAAGGAGGTTTTTTTATGAATTATTGTGAGAATTTACCTGCCGGTGGTTCACTTGTCGTTACTAAAGACAATTGGTATATTGAGTATTCATTTTTGCCAATTGAACCTAATAGAGGTATTATAAACTTTAAAATTGATAGCTCTGAAATAGATGAACATCTTGATGCTCTTAAACATAATTTAGAAATATTTAAAGCTTATAGCACATCTACTGATTCTGGAGTTTTTGGAGTTCCTGGTGCTATGAATATGACAATAAATTTACATGGACATTCAAAAGGTGTATGCCTTGAAGGTTACTATCGTCCTGTTCAAACTGATGAACAATATGAACACATCAAGGCATCCTTTGATTATGCTAAGAAAAAAGCTAAAGAAATTCTACATTATGAATCCACAAGCAATAAATCCAACTAAACTTATTATTGCTGCCATTGCTGCATATGGGAACTGACTTAGAGCATGTTCCATATTTTCTATACCACAAGATGTAGAAGTTAATACAGTGGCATCTGAATAGAAACAAGCATGACTTCCTAAAGTACCACCAGATAAAATTGCTGCCATTACTAATATTGGGTTAGCCCCTAGTGCAAAACCTAATGGAATAATTATTGGCACACAAACTGCTGGTATTCCCCAGTTACTTCCCGTAACAAATGTTAATACTGCAACAACTATAAATGCTACTGCTGGGAATAATGCTCCATTTAAATATGGTTTTACAACTTCTATAACATAAGCTGGTAATCCAATATCATTTGCTGCTTCTTGCATAACAAATGCCATAAATACTATTGCTATAGTTGGTATCATATCGCAAAAACCATGCATGTATATATCACAAAACTCATCAAAGCTCATTTTCTTTCTAGGTATATATAAGAAAAGACAAACTATAATTGATGCAATTACTGCTATAAACAAATCTCCACCAAAAAGAGTTATTCCTATTAAAACACCTATTGGTAGTAAGAAATCTATTAATTTTCCTTCACCTTGTGAATATTCATCTAACATAGTAGAATTAAATTTTTGACTATTATTACTAAAAACTTCACCTGTTCTTTCTACACGATTATAAGCTTCTTTCATCCTCCCAAGCTTTGGAACAACTCCTAATATAAATAAAGGTACTATTATTAATGATGCCCACGCATAAAAAGTAAATGGTATTACTCTTAAATATGTAGCTATATCACTACCAAAGTTTAATGCTGCTATACCTTCTTGTTTTCCAAAAATACTTGAGTAAAATACTGCCCATGTAGAAAATGGAAGTAAAACACAAACGGGTGCTCCTGTTGAATCGATTATATAAGCTAAAGATTCTCTTGGAATCTTCTTCTTATCTGAAATATCCTTAGTGCATGCACCTAATGTCATTATATTTAAATACTCATCTATAAAAATAAGTATTCCTAAAATCCATGTAGTTAATAATGTTTTCTTTTGAGTTGTACAGATCTTCTCAAGTTTACCTGAGAAACCTAAAGTTCCTTTTGCTTTTCTAACTAAAGCAATTAAACTCCCAAATAACCCACAAACAATTAATACCCATTGATTATCCGCATTACCTGCAGCCTTAAAAAACGCATCAGCCCAATGACTTGCAAAATTGCCTCCATACATTATAAGATATGTGGCTACTGTTCCTAAAAATAAAGCTTCTAATGTTTTCTTTGTTACTAATGCAAAAATAATAACAATTAAAGCTGGCACTATAGTTAGTATTCCATAACTATCCATCAACATGACCTCCCTTTGTTTTTCTTTATTTTATATTCATTTGTCGGTAATTAACAAAATGAAAAAGGTGCTTTGCTCCTATGTGGAGTAATGCACCTTTGCAAATATTTCTCAAATTTACTAATTATCTCAATTATAAAATATTGAAATATTATCATCAATTACCCACCCGAATTATTATAAAACCAAATTAGGATTATTTCTACTTATTTTTAAGTAAATTTCCGGCTTTATCATTTTTTTAATAAATCCCTTATATAGAATGATAATTGATAATAAAACTTTTCTTCCATAGTTAAAATATCACTATTTATGATTTTTTTGATTTTTTTAATTTTATAGTTAATAGTATTTCTATGATTAAATGTTTTCTCACTTACTTCTTTTATACTCCCATTATACTTTATATATAACCTTAGTATATTAAGATAATCAGTTTTATGAGCTTTATCATAGTCTTCTAACTTACCTAAATACTGCTTATATATATCTTTTAATACTTGTTCATCTTTAACTTCAAGTATAAGCTTATTAACACCTATATCTTCATAAAATTCTATGTCTTTCTTTTTACTTATAGCTACTCTTTTAGCATAAGATGCATGATTAAAACTTTTAATTATACTATCTACTCCTAAAATAATACTTCCTACTCCTATTGTAATACCATAAGAAGAATATTCTTTTTTAAACACCTCATAAATCCTATTTCCATAAATATTTATATCTTCTTTATTAACTCTATGAAAAACTAAAATAATATCTTGATTATGAAGTATTATACTATACTTCATAGAAAATGGATTTAGTGAATTTCTTAATGATGTTTGAACTTTTTTTAATAAGTACTCTTCTTCTTTTAATATTCTTTCTTTTTCTAAACTTACAATAATACATAAATAAGATCCTTTTAAATCATATCCATTTTGCTCTAAGTAATTCTCATAGCTTTCTTTATTTTCTTTTGAAAATATTGCATTAAAAAAGGCTGCAGAAGTGCTTATTTCACTTTGCTCTGAAACTACTATTTTATTACAATAATCTTGCATAATATCAACTAAATGAATTTCCCATGGCATAGTAAACAAAGGAAATTTCATTTCATTGCAATAATCTATTATATTTTGTGGTATATCTTTTATATACATTCCTATATTTACAATTAATCCACATGCATTTCTACTTATTAGTCCTTCTATTAAGTTGTAAAGCAAATTATTATCCTTAGTTCCTAGTCCTGTTGTAATAATAAGTTCACTTCCCCTAATAAAATCAACAGTATTTGAATCCTCCATAAAATGTACCCAGTTTACAACATTATCAATACCATCTTTTCCAGCTAACAACTTTAATTTGTATTTGTTCTTTGTATCTTCATATATATTTTTTAAACTTATTGCCATATTTATTCTCTCTCTTTTTTCATAATAATATTATAATTATAACTTTTTCGTGCTATCAGCACAAATATAATCAAATAATTTATGCTATATTCTAGTTGTTTTAAGGATAATTATTGTGCTAAGATTTTTATAACAACTTAAAGACTGTGTGACAATGATGTCAAGAATAACATTATTGTCATGCAGTTTTTTTATATTAAGGGGGATTATTTATGTTAAGAACTGATTTACCAAAAATAATAACTAAAACTGTACCAGGTCCAAAAGCTAAGGAAATAATTGATAGACGTGAAAATGCTATTCCTAATGCAATAAAATGTGTTTATCCTGTAGTA
>JAFADP010000028.1 GCA_023424785.1 Bacillota bacterium | reverse complement strand
GTAATTTGTCATGAGCTACCTTAACCATTTCTTCCATATAGCATACTTCATGTTCTTGTAAAAATGGAGCTGCTTTACTTAAATCTAATGATAATTTCTTCACAATAATTACCTCCAAAATTTATTTAATTATTTTTATATAATATTTAATATAGACTAAATTAACAAACTTTAATAAAATAGCTTGTTTCTTTAATTTACTTTTATTGTAAACTATTTAAATATAACTTTTGATTAAAATTTTATCATTTTGACAATAAAAATACAAGTTCTTTTAAGCATCTAAATATGTCTTTTGTATATACTTACAAATAGATTATACTTATTTTTAGAAAAAAGTATCATTCAGTACGAATGATACTTTTTATAATTTATTATTCAAATTCTATAGTTGCTGGTGGCTTTCCTGTGCAATCGTAGAATACACGGTTAACACCATTAACTTCATTTACTATTCTAGTTGTTACTTTTCCAAGTACTTCCCATGGAAGATCTGCTGACTCTGCAGTCATAAAGTCGCTTGTTGTTACAGCACGAAGAGCAACTGCGTAATCATATGTTCTTTCATCTCCCATAACACCTACTGAACGCATGTTAGTAAGAGCTGCAAAGTATTGACCTATTTCTTTATCAATACCTGCTTTAGCTATTTCTTCACGATAAATAGCATCTGCATCTTGAACTATTCTTACCTTTTCTGCTGTTACTTCTCCAATTATACGAATTCCAAGTCCTGGTCCTGGGAATGGTTGTCTGAAGACAAGTTTTTCTGGAATTCCTAGTTCAAGTCCTGCTTTACGAACTTCATCCTTAAATAATAGTCTAAGTGGTTCTATTATTTCTTTGAAATCTACACAATCAGGAAGTCCTCCAACATTATGGTGAGATTTAATAACTGCTGATTTACCTAATCCACTTTCAATTACGTCTGGATATATAGTTCCTTGTACAAGATAATCTACTGCACCAATTTTCTTAGCTTCTTCTTCAAATACTCTTATAAATTCTTCACCTATGATTTTTCTCTTAGTTTCTGGGTCTTCAACTCCAGCTAATTTTTCATAGAATCTTTCTTGTGCATTTACACGAATAAAGTTTAAGTCATAAGCCCCATTTGGTCCAAATATTTCTTCTACTTCATCGCCTTCATTTTTACGAAGTAATCCATGATCAACAAATACACAAGTTAATTGCTTTCCAACTGCTTTTGAAAGCAATACTGCTGCTACAGATGAATCAACGCCACCTGATAATGCACATAAAACTTTACCATTTCCAACTTTTTCACGAATTTCTTCAATTGTTTTTTCAACAAATGAGTCCATCTTCCAGTCACCAGAACATCCACAAACATTGTAAACAAAGTTTGAAAGCATCTTTGTACCTTCTTGTGTATGCATAACTTCTGGATGGAATTGTACTGCATATAAGTTTTTCTCTGCACATTCCATAGCTGCTACTGGACAAACTGGAGTAGTTGCTATTATTTTAAAATTTTCAGGTGCATTTTCTATGTAATCAGTGTGACTCATCCAACAAATTGTTGAAGGAGAAACACCTTCAAAAAGCTTAGATTCTACATCTACAGCAACTTCTGTCTTTCCATATTCACTTACAGGTGCAGTTGCAACACTTCCACCTAACATATGAGACATAAGTTGTGATCCATAACAAATACCTAATACAGGTATTCCTAATTCAAATATTTCTTTATCACATAAAGGTGAATCTTCTCCATATACACTATTAGGTCCTCCAGTGAATATTATTCCCTTTGGATTCATTTCTTTTATTTTTTCAACACTTAAATTATGTGGGTGAACTTCACAATATACATTGCATTCTCTTACTCTTCTGGCAATTAATTGATTATATTGTCCACCAAAGTCAATAACAAGAACTAATTCTTTATTCATGCTTTCCTCCAAATAATATATTATTTCAACTATATTATCTTATAACTTATGTTTTTTTACAACCTATTATTGATTTACACTATAGTTTGGTGCTTCTTTAGTTATATTTACATCATGTGGATGACTTTCTCTTAAACCTGCTGATGTTTGAACAACAAATCTTGCAGTTTCATATAATATATCTAAGTTCTTAGCTCCACAGTATCCCATACCAGCTTTAATACCACCAATAAGTTGGTAAATTGTATCTGCTACATATCCTTTGTATGCTATTCTTCCTTCAACACCTTCTGGAACAAGTTTCTTATTTCCTTCTTGGAAGTATCTATCTTTAGAACCATTTGCCATAGCTGCTAAAGATCCCATACCTCTGTAAACTTTATAACTTCTTCCTTGATATATTTCTATATCTCCAGGAGCTTCTTCACAACCTGCAAATAATGATCCCATCATTGCAACACTAGCTCCAGCTGCTAAAGCCTTAACTATATCTCCTGAATACTTAATTCCACCATCAGCTATTACTGGTATTCCATATTTTCTACCTACTTCTGCACAATCCATAACTGCTGTTAATTGAGGTACACCTACCCCAGCAACAACTCTTGTTGTACATATTGATCCTGGTCCTATACCAACCTTAACACAGTCAGCACCTGCTTTTATTAAGTCTTCTGTTGCTTGAGGATCTGCTACATTACCTGCAATTACTTGAAGTTCAGGATATGCTTTCTTTATATTTTTAACTGCTTCCATAACATTTTTAGTATGACCATGTGCACTATCTAAAACTATAACATCTACCTTAGCTTTAACTAAAGCTTCAACTCTTTCCATCATGTCTCCAGTTATACCAACACCTGCTCCACAAAGTAATCTTCCTTTTGAATCCTTTGCTGCATTTGGATAAGCTTTAGTTTTTTCTATATCCTTTATAGTTATAAGACCTTTTAAATATCCTTCTGAATCTACTAAAGGTAATTTTTCTATTTTATGAGTTTTTAAAAGCTCTTTAGCTTCTTCTACTGATGTATTTTCTGGTGCAGTAACTAAGTTTTCCTTAGTCATTACATCCCCTATCTTCTTAGTATAGTCCGTTTCGAATGTTGTATCTCTATTTGTTAATATACCAACTAACTTACCATCAACAGTTATTGGTACACCTGATATTCTATATTGTGCCATTAAGTTTTCTGCATCTTGTAAAGTATTTTCTGGTGATAAGAATATTGGATCAGTTATAACTCCATTTTCTTGTCTCTTTACTTTATCAACTTCTCTAGCTTGTTCTTCTATTGTCATATTTTTATGTATAATTCCAATTCCACCTTCTCTAGCCATAGCAATTGCCATCTTAGATTCAGTTACTGTATCCATACCAGCACTTAATAATGGAATATTTAATTGAATTTTTTTTGTAAGATTAGTTTTTAAGCTTACTTCTCTAGGTAAAATTTCAGATTTGTTTGGAACTAATAATACATCATCAAATGTATAAGCTTGTTTTAAAATTGTTGCCATAATATCATACTCCCTTTGCATGTATTCATTTATTTTAAATAACAAATTGCAACTTATCTTGCAATATAGTAGTTAATTTTGAGTATAAAAAAAGCTTATTAACTTTACGCAAGTGAAGTTAATAAGCTTACAATAGAATTGTCTAAGTATATTAATTCACTCATAGTCGGAAATTTACGGCTTCCGGTAGATACTCTCTGCCTTATTCAGAGGATATACGAGTTAACATGATTCTTTTTAAATTATATTAATTATAATGTATAGATATATTAAAGTCAACAAAATTTGAAGGAAATTTTGCATAAAAAAAAGGAAGCCTTTAAAGGCTTCCTTTTTACTAGTACATTCCGTCCATTCCTCCTGGTGCTGGCATTGGTGCTTCCTTTTGAGGAGCATCAACTACAGCTGCTTCAGTTGTTAAGAATGTTGATGCAACAGATGCTGCATTTTGAAGTGCTGATCTTGTAACTTTAGTTGGATCAACAATTCCTGCTTTAATCATATTTATATATTCATTGTGTAAAGCATCATACCCAATTCCTGCTTCACTATTTTTAACTTTTTCTATTATAACTGATCCTTCAAGACCTGCATTTATAGCAATTTGTCTCATAGGCTCTTCTAGTGCTCTTACTATAATATTTATACCAACTTGTGTATCTGCAACATCTGAAGTTAATTCACTTACCTTATTTATTACATTAACATATGCAGTACCACCACCTGCAACTATACCTTCTTCAACAGCTGCCTTAGTAGCATTTAATGCATCTTCTATTCTTAATTTTCTTTCTTTAAGTTCTGTTTCTGTTGCTGCTCCAACTCTAATTACAGCAACTCCACCAGCAAGCTTAGCTAATCTTTCTTGTAATTTTTCTTTATCAAATTCAGAAGTTGTATCTTCTATTTGAGCTCTTATTAAACTTATTCTATCTTTTATATCTTGAGATTGGCCTTTGCCATTTACTATAGTAGTGTTTTCTTTAGTAACCTTAACACTATCTGCTTGACCTAGCATATCTAAAGTTGTTTCTTTTAGATCTAATCCAATTTCATCAGATATAACTCTACCACCTGTTAATATAGCTATATCTTGAAGCATTTCTTTTCTTCTATCACCGAATCCTGGAGCCTTTACAGCAACACATGTGAATGTACCTCTTAACTTATTAACAACTAAAGTTTGAAGTGCTTCACCTTCTATATCTTCTGCTATAATTAATAGTTTCTTTCCGCTTTGTACTATTTGCTCTAATATTGGAAGTATTTCTTGTATGTTAGATATCTTCTTATCTGTTATTAAGATATATGGATTATCTAAAGTTGCTTCCATCTTTTCTAAATCAGTTGACATGTAAGCTGAAACATATCCTCTATCAAATTGCATACCTTCAACTACATCTAATTCAGTTCCCATTGATTTAGATTCTTCTACTGTAATAACACCTTCGTTTCCTACCTTTTCCATAGCGTCTGCTATTAATTGTCCTATCTCCTCATCAGCAGCTGATACAGCAGCAACTCTTGCAATATCATTTTTTCCGTTAACTGGTTTAGATATATTTTTTATTTCTTCTACTGCCTTATCTACAGCAGTTTTTATACCTGTTCTAATTAATATAGGATTAGCCCCTGCAGTAACATTCTTTAATCCTTCTCTTATAATTGCTTGAGCTAAAAGAGTAGCTGTTGTAGTTCCATCTCCAGCAACATCATTAGTCTTTGTAGCTACTTCTTTAACTAGTTGAGCTCCCATATTTTCATATGGATCTTCAAGTTCTATTTCTCTTGCAATAGAAACACCATCATTTGTAATTAAAGGTGCTCCAAACTTTTTATCTAATACAACATTTCTTCCTTTAGGTCCTAAAGTAACTTTAACTGTATCTGCTAACTTATCAACACCAACTTGCATTGATCTTCTAGCGTCTTCACCAAATTTTAATAATTTTGCCATTTTAAATTCCTCCTATTCAACTACTGCTAATATATCTGATTCTTTTAAGATAATATATTCTTCTCCAGAAACCTTAACTTCTGTTCCTGCATACTTTGAATATAATACTTTATCTCCAACCTTAACTTCCATTTCAACTCTTTTTCCATCATTCATAGCACCAGGTCCAACTGCTACTACTTCAGCTTCTTGAGGTTTTTCTTTAGCACTTCCTGTTAAAACTATTCCGCTTTTTGTAGTTTCTTCAGCTTCTAACTTTTTAATTACAACTCTGTCTCCAAGTGGTTTAATATTCATAAAAAAACCCTCCTTATAATTTATATTTATATATTTTTATTAACTTACATTTTTGTTAGCACTCTTTATCGTTGAGTGCTAATATAATTATAATATCCCTTCATTCCACTTTATTCAAATATTAACTCTTTTATTCTGGTATTAAAAATAGGCATTTTAAAAAAATATATTAACCATTCTTTATCTTGCTTACTTTTTCTTTAATTTTCTTTTTATATCAAAAAATAGTAGGTTGTAATAAATAACCTACTATTTCACAGTATTATCCATCTACTTTTATTTTATTCTCTCTTGCATAATAAAATAAATATTGCTGTGCAAAACCTGCAAGTTCTCCAAACTTATTTCTTGCAAATATTCTTATTTTATTTAAAGATCCCTCTTCCGCATTATAAAAATGCATCATTGCTCTTTTTACCCATACATCAACAGGAAATGCTGATGACTTTTCCATTGAAAATAACATTATACAATCTGCAACCTTAGCTCCAACTCCCATAAATTCTTGAAGAGCAGTATGACATTCATCTGCACTTAATGAAGATATATATTCTAAATCATATTTATCTCCCTTAACAGATTCATTTACCTTTTTAATTGTATCAACTATGTACTTACTTCTAAATGAAGCTCCCGTTTCCTTTATATCCTCAAGAGATGCATCCGCTAATTGTTGCGGTGTAGGAAATGTATAATATGTTTCACCTTTATATTCAATTGGAGTTCCCCATCTTTCACTTATTTTATTTACTGTCTTTTGTATTGAAGGTATACTATTTCTTGCTGAAATAATAAAGCTTATAAGAAGTTCAAATGGTTCTTGATTTAATAATCTTATTCCATATCCGTACTCAACGCTCTTGCTAAGTATATCATCATTAGATAATCCTTCCTTAACCTTACAGTAATCTCTTTCAAGATCAAAATATCTTAACCATATATTATTAAAATCTTCTTCATTAGAATTTAATATTCTTACTTTATCTCCTTCTTGAATTACCTCTATAACTTTTCCATAAGCTACTCCTATATAATTTGTATCACTTATTTTCTTCCATCTAAAACATTGACCACATTCTAAAATTTGTTTTATATTAAAATTCTTTACTTCTTCAATTATCACTTCATTATTTTCAAATTTAACTCTGTTAAAATCCATAGTTTATTCTCCTTGTAATAAATAAATCCTTATTATTATATCATAAAAGAATATTAATTATTTATAACGATTACTATTTAATAATAATTTTTGATATAAAAAAGTGCTACAAAATAATTTATAGCACTTTTTATATAATACTTATTTATTTTTTAAATATTCATGTATTCCTGCTGCTGCTTTCTTTCCTGCTCCCATAGCAAGTATTACAGTTGCTGCTCCTGTTACAGCATCTCCACCTGCAAATACTCCTTCTCTTGAAGTAACAGCTGTTTCATCCGCTGCAACAATACATCCTCTTTTATCAACATCTAATCCATTTGTTGTAGAAGAAATCAATGGATTTGGAGATGTTCCTAGTGACATTATTACTGTATCAACATCCATTATAAATTCTGAACCTTCAACAACAATTGGGCTTCTTCTTCCTGATTCATCAGGTTCTCCAAGTTCCATTCTTACACATTTCATTCCTTTTACCCAACCTTTTTCATCTTCAATAATTTCAATTGGATTTGTAAGAACGTCAAAAATAACACCTTCTTCCTTAGCATGATGTATTTCTTCAAGTCTAGCTGGAAGTTCAGATTCCCCTCTTCTATATACTATATGAACTTCTGAACCTAATCTTAATGCAGTTCTAGCTGCATCCATTGCAACGTTACCTCCACCAATTACAGCAACTTTTTTACCTGCTATAATTGGAGTGTCATATCCATCCTTAAATGCTTTCATTAAGTTATTTCTTGTTAAGAACTCATTTGCAGAACAAACTCCATTTGCATCTTCTCCTGGTATTCCCATAAATCTTGGAAGACCAGCTCCAGAACCTATAAATACAGCTTCGAAATTTTCTTCATCAAATAATTGATCTATAGTTAATGTTCTACCTATTATTACATTTGTCTCTATTTTAACACCTAACTTTTTAAGATTTTCAACTTCACTCTTAACTACAGTTTCTTTAGGAAGTCTAAATTCTGGAATACCATAAACTAAAACTCCCCCTACTTCATGTAATGCTTCAAAAATTGTTACATCATATCCAAGCTTAGCTAAATCTCCTGCACATGCTATACCAGCAGGACCACTACCTATTACAGCCACCTTCTTTCCATTCTTAGGTTCTGTCTTTGATAAATCAACATTATTTTCTCTTGACCAGTCAGCTACAAATCTTTCAAGCTTACCTATAGCTACAGCTTCTCCTTTTATTCCTAATACACATTGACTTTCACATTGTCTCTCTTGTGGACATACCCTACCACAAACTGCAGGTAGTGCTGATGCTTCTGCAATAATTCTTGCAGCTTCTGCAAAATTTCCAAGCTTAACTTGTTCTATAAACCTTGGTATTGAAACACTAACAGGACATTTTCCCACGCATCTTGGATTTTTACAGTTCAAGCATCTAGATGCTTCTGCCATTGCCTCTTCTTCATTATATCCTAAACATACTTCTTCAAAGTTTGTTGCTCTAACTTTAGGTTCTTGTTCTCTAACAGGGACTCTTTTCATTCTATCTACTTGCATATTATTCATCTCCCCCACAAATTCCACATCCACCATGATGTGTATCGCCTTCTTCTAACTTAAGCTTTGCTCTTCCCTCTTCAGTCTTATATGCTGCTTGTCTTCTCATAGCTTGATCAAAATCTACTAAATGTCCATCAAATTCTGGACCATCAACACATGCAAACTTAACCTTTCCGCCAACAGTTACTCTACATGCCCCACACATGCCAGTACCATCTACCATTATTGGATTTAAACTAACTATTGTAGGAATATTTAATTCTTTAGTTAAAAGACAAACAAATTTCATCATTATCATTGGTCCAATAGCTATTACTAAGTCATATTTCTTTCCTTCTTTTTCAACTAAATCTCTAAGTTTATCTGTCACTAATCCCTTATACCCAGATGAACCATCATCAGTTGCTAAATAATAATCTCCAGCAACCTCTTTCATTTCTTCCTGAAGAATAGCAATATCAACGTTTCTTGCCCCAACAATTACGTCTGCCTTTATTCCTTTTGAATTTAACCATTTAACTTGTGGATAAACTGGTGCTGTTCCTACTCCACCTGCTATAAATAATATTTTCTTATTTTTTAATTCTTCTAAGTCTTCATGAACCATTTCAGATGGTCTTCCTAATGGTCCAACAAAATCCTTGAAGTAATCACCTTCTTCATATTTTGCCATCTTTTCAGTTGATGCCCCTAATGTTTGAAATACTATAGTAACTGTTCCCTTATTTGAATCATAATCACAGATTGTTAATGGAATTCTTTCACCATTATCATCTACCTTTACGATTACAAATTGACCAGGATTTGCTGACTTTGCAACTCTTGGTGCCTCTATATCCATAAGATATATGTTGTTATTTAGTTGTTTTTTCTTAACAATCTTATACACCTATAATCCCCCTATTTATACTTATTTAGATTTAGATTTAGATTTTTATTAATATTATACAATAATTTATAAATTTTTTCCATTGTGAATTAATATATCTAATTAACCTATTTTTTTCTATATATATTCTTATAGTAAAATTTTTATTAAAAGTTTATTATACAAAAAACACCCAAGGATATATTTCTTGGGTGTTTTAAGTGATTATATTATATTACTTAGAATAGTCGTAGAACCCTTTTCCTGTCTTTCTTCCTAACCATCCAGCTCTAACATATTTTCTTAATATGTTTGAACATCTATATTTATTATCACCAGTTTCATTGAATAATACATCCATTATAGCAACAACTATATCTAATCCAACTAAGTCTCCTAATGCTAAAGGTCCCATTGGATGATTAGCACCATATTTCATAGCTTTATCTATATCTTCTACTGAAGCAATTCCTTCTTGAAGTATAAATGAAGCTTCATTTATCATTGGTATTAATATTCTATTAACAACAAATCCTGGAGCTTCTGCAACTTCTACAGGTTCTTTTCCTATTTCAACTGATAATTCCTTAACGAAATCAAAAGTTTCTTGAGATGTAGCTATTCCTCTTATAATTTCTACAAGCTTCATTACTGGAGCTGGATTGAAGAAATGCATTCCAATAACTTTTTCAGGTCTATTTGTAGCTGAAGCAACTTCTGTTATTGATAAAGAAGAAGTATTTGAAGCTAAAATAGTTTCTGGTTTGCATATCTTATCTAATTCAGCAAATATTTCTTTCTTAACCTTCATATTTTCTATAGCAGCTTCTACAACTAAATCACAATCAGCAGCTAATGACATATCAGTTGTTCCTGAAATTCTAGAAAGAATTTCTTCCTTAACTTCTTCAGTCATCTTTCCTTTAGCAACTTGCTTTTCTAACCCTTTAGTTATTCCAGCAATTCCTCTTTCTACAAATTCATCTTTAATATCTCTAACGATAACTTCGCAACCTTTTTGTGCAAATGCTTGAACAATTCCAGAACCCATAGTTCCTGCACCAAGTACAAATACCTTTTTCATTGATAATTCCCCCTAAAATAAATACTTTTATATAAGTTAAAATATATTTCCTTAAAGCAAATGCACAATAAAAAGATATTGTGCATTTTCAATTTTTATATTATTCAGCTTCTACTATTGATTTAGCTTGTTCTATTAATTCAGGTAATACCTTAGCTACATCTCCTACTATTCCATAGTCTGCAACTTTCATTATTGGAGCACTTTCATCTTTGTTAATAGCAATGATTATATCTGAATCTTGCATACCAGCAACGTGTTGAATAGCTCCTGAAATACCACATGCTATATATATTGAAGGTTTAACAGTCTTTCCAGTTTGTCCAACTTGATAAGCTCCTTCTATCCATCCCTTTTCAACTGCAGCTCTAGATCCAGCAACAACTCCACCTAAAACTTCTGCTAATTCTTCTAATAGAGCAAAGTTTTCCTTAGAACCTACTCCTCTACCACCAGCAACTATTACTTTAGCTTCTGATATATCTATAACATCTTTCTTAGTTTTAACTGTTTCAACAACAACAGTTCTAACATCTGCATCTGTTAAATTAACTTCAACCTTTTCTATATTGCATTTACTTGCATCAGTTGTTATTGCTTCAAAAACTCCTGGTCTTACAGTAGCCATTTGTGGTCTGTGTTCTGGACAAACTATTGTAGCCATTAAGTTACCACCAAATGCTGGTCTTGTAGCTAATAAATCACCATTTTCTACTTCAACATCTATTGAAGTACAGTCAGCAGTTAATCCTGTTGTCAATCTTGCAGCTACTCTTGGACCTAAATCTCTTCCTATAAATGTAGCTCCAACAAATAATATTCCTGGCTTTCTTTCAGAAGCTAAATCACAAATTACTTTTGTGTAAGCTTCTGTTGTATAATGTGCTAAGTTCTTATCTTCAGCAATTAAGACTTCATCAGCACCATGTGAAGCTAATGTATTAGCTAAGTCTGACACATTATCTCCTAATAATAGAGCTGTTAATTTAACCCCTAATTTATCAGCAACTTTTCTACCTTCTCCAAGTAGTTCTAAAGATACTTTTTGTAATTGACCTTCTCTTTGTTCAGCAAAGACCCAAACGCCTTTGTAATCTGCTATATTCATAATAAATTAACCCCCTATTATCCTAGATGTAATGTTTTTCTTTTAATTTTCCTAAAACGTAAGTAGCAGCAGTTTTAGCATCTTCTTTAATTAATTCTCCAGCACCCTTAACTTCTTTAGTCATTGATTTCTTAACCTTTGTTGGAGAACCCTTAAGTCCTAATTCTGACTTATCTACATCTATATCATCTGCACTCATAACCTTTATTTGATCATCACTTGTTGCAAATATATTTGCAACATTCATATATCTTGGTTCATTTAACTCCTCAATTGCAGTTAATAGACATGGACATTTAACTTCAACCACTTGATATCCATCTTCTAATGCTCTGTTTACTATTAACTTATCACCTTCAACCTTAACATCTTGTACATATGTTACTTGAGGAATATTTAAATGTTCAGCTATTTCTGGTCCAACTTGTGCAGTATCTCCATCAATAGCTTGTCTTCCTGCTAGCACTATATCATAATCAAGTTTAGCTATAACTCCTGCAAGTGCCTTTGAAGTTGCTAATGTATCAGCTCCTCCTAAACATCTATCTGTTAATAGAATAGCTTCATCAGCTCCCATACATAAAGCTTCTCTTAATGTTGCTTTAGCCATTGGTAATCCCATGCTTAACACAGTAACTTTAGCTCCTAATTTTTCTTTTAATTGAAGTGCTGCTTCTAATGCATGCTTATCTTCTGGATTCATTATTGATGGAACTCCATCTCTTATTAATGTACCAGTCTTTGGATCAATTTTAACAGCTGTAGTATCTGGAACTTGTTTAACACAAACTACTATATTCATTCTAAAAACCCTCCTATCTTAAAATGCTTCCTGCGATAACCATCTTTTGAACTTCTGAAGTTCCTTCATATATTTCAGTTATCTTAGCATCTCTCATCATTCTTTCTACTGGGTATTCCTTAGTATATCCATATCCACCGAATATTTGAACAACCTTAGTAGTTACTTCCATAGCTACTTCAGCAGCAAATAATTTTGCTCTTGCAGCATCTATAGAATATGGTTTTCCAGCTTGCTTTAAGCATGCTGCCTTGTATACTAAATGTTTTGCAGCTTGGATTTTAACATCCATTTCAGCTATATACCATTGTAATCCTTGGAATGCTGAAAGTTGTCTTCCAAATTGCTTTCTTTCCTTCATATATGCAACTGCTTCTTCAAAAGCTCCTTCTGCAATACCTAATGCTTGAGCAGCTATACCAATTCTTCCTCCATCTAGAGTCTTCATTGCTATTGGGAATCCTTTTCCTTCCTTACCAATTAGGTTTTCCTTTGGAACTATACAGTTTTCTAAAACTATTTCAGTAGTTGAAGATGCTCTAATACCCATCTTATTTTCTAAGTTTCCTACTGAGAATCCTGGGAATGATTTTTCTACTATAAATGCAGATATTCCTCTTGTTCCTTGACTCTTATCAGTCATAGCAAAAATTATGAATGTTTCAGCAACTCCACCATTTGTTATAAATATTTTTGATCCATTTAATACATAATGGTCTCCTTCTAAAACTGCTGTTGTTTGTTGTCCAGCAGCATCAGTACCAGCACCTGGTTCAGTTAAACAAAAAGCTCCTATTTTCTTACCTGAACATAAATCTGGTAAATACTTAGATTTTTGATCTGGAGTACCATGTTCATTTATAACTGAAGCACAAAGTGAAGTGTGAGCTGAAAGGATAACTCCTGTAGTAGCACATACTTTTGATAATTCTTCAACAGCGATTATGTATGATAAGACATCTCCGCCTGCTCCTCCAAATTCTTTAGGAAAAGGTATACCCATCATTCCTAGTTCACCCATCATTTTAACATTTTCCATTGGAAATCTTTCTGTCTCGTCAATTTCAGCAGCTATTGGCTTTACTTTATCAACTGCAAATTCTCTAACCATTTGTTGCACTAATTCTTGTTCTCTAGTTAACTCAAAGTTCATTAATTAACCCTCCTTAATATTAAAAAAACATTTATTTGTTTTGGAAGTTCTTTTCTTTTCTTCTTTCTAAAAATGCAGACATTCCCTCTGTTTGATCTTCACTTGCAAAGCACTTACCAAAATCTTCTGCCTCTATTGCAACTGCTTTTTCTATTTCTACTTGCATACCCCTATTAATTGCATCTTTACATAGCTTAACAGCAATTGGTGCATTTGCTATTATTTTTGCCGCCATTGCTTTAGCTTCATCCATAAGACTTTCTAAAGGTACTATCTTATTAACTAATCCAATTCTATAAGCTTCTTCAGCTTTTATATTTTGAGCTGTATATATAATTTCTTTAGCTTTTCCTATTCCAACTATTCTTGGTAGTCTTTGAGTTCCACCAAATCCTGGCGTAATTCCAAGTCCCACTTCTGGTTGTCCAAATAAAGCTTTTTCTGAAGCTATTCTAATATCACATGCCATAGCAATTTCACAACCACCACCAAGAGCAAATCCTTGTATAGCTGCTATTACAGGCTTGTTTAAGTTTTCTAGTCTTAAAAACACCTTGTTTCCAAGCTCTCCAAAAGCCTTACCTTCTTCTTCACTTAAATCTTTCATTTCTGCTATATCAGCTCCAGCAACAAATGATTTTTCACCTGCTCCTGTTAATATAACAGCATAAATGTTGTTATCATTTTCTAAATCTTCGATAACTACATTAAGATCTTTTAAGGTTTCTGAATTTAAAGCATTTAAAGCCTTTGGTCTATTGATCGTAACAATTGCTAAATGATCTTCTTTTTCAAGAAGTACATTCTTTAATTCCATCTCATTTCTCCCCCTTAATAATGCTTACTTTTATATGCAAAAATCTATTATAACTTTATAGTTTATATAAATAGATCCTTGTACATTAAATTCTCATAAAAAATTGTTATAATATTAACAATTAACCCTTTGTTAAATTTACAAATAATTATATATTTGGTATAATTACTTGTTATATTATTAACAAAGTTAATTAAAAATAATTGAAGCTTTTCAGCTTCATATATTTATTATAATGCTTTATCCTTTATTTTGCAATATGTAAAGGATATAAATTTCCTCAATTTTCTTCTGATGTATGTAATAGATAAATAAGGGTTAATAAACTTTCACTTAGATGTACATTTTCCACCTTTACATGTTCTGGTACAACTAAATCTACTGGAGCAAAGTTCCATATAGCATTTATTCCTCCACTTATAAGTTCATCACATACTTTTTGAGCATTTAATTTAGGAACACAAATTATTCCTATATCTATATCATTATTCTTTAGATATTTATCTAATTCACTCATATCAGTTATTTCTACGTCTCTTATTTTTTTATTGATTAGTTGAGGATTAGAATCAAATATTGCAACTAAGTCAATTCCTAAAGAATTAAAACTAGTATAGTTTGCAATAGCCTGACCTATATTACCTGATCCTACTATTATTGTTTTATAATCTCTATCTATTCCAAGTATTGATTTTATTTGATTATATAATTCTCTTACATTATATCCGTATCCTTGTTGACCAAAGTCTCCAAAGCAATTTAAATCCTGTCTTATTTGTGATGCAGTAAATCCTATTTTTTCACCTAATTCTTTAGAAGATATTCTATCGACATCATTTTTCATAAGCTCTTTTAGATATCTATGATATTTAGGTAATCTTTTTATAACAGCCATAGAGATATTTTTTTTCTTTTCCAACTGTATCTTCTTCCTTTCTTAAAATTAATATTCTCTACATAATATTTTTACTATGATTTTATTATTTTACCACAAATATTTATTAATAATCCATTATAATTTTAATATATAAGCCCTTAACATTACCATATTATGGATTTTATTTTTAAAAAAGTATATAATTAAATTAATTAATATTTTTTATAAAGGGGATATACTATGGTTAAATTAGTAATGGATAGTGGTAAAGAGTATGGTATTGAAAATGTAGACTTAAATCTACTTTTTGATGATGAAAAGTTAGCTTCTGGGGAAATAGTAAAAGTGCTAAAAGATGAGCTTGTTAGAATTCCAACTACAAATGTTTTAATAAGACCATCTCATATTTCCTCATTAGAAGAACTTACTCTAAAATAAATAAAAGAGGGACTAGCCCTCTTTTATTTATTAAAACTATTTCTTTAATGCTCTCATAGAATTTAAAACTGCAAGTAAAGTAACACCTACATCAGCAAATACGCCTTCCCATATATTAGCCATTCCTAATGCACCTAATATTAATACTCCTATTTTTATACATAATGAAAATATTATATTTTGCCAAAGTATTTTATTTACTTTTCTTGCTATTATAATTGATTCATTTAAAGATGATATCTTATCTTTCATTAATACTATATCAGATACTTCTATGGCTGCATCTGAACCTATTCCACCCATAGCAATACCTATATCTGCTCTAGCTAACACAGGTGCATCATTAATACCATCTCCAACAAAAACTAATTTACCTTTAGGTGATTTCTCTTTTAATAATTCCTCAACCTTATTAACCTTACCTTCAGGTAGTAATTCTGAAAATACTATATCAACTCCAACTTCCTTTGCTACAGCATCTGCTACCTTTTTATTATCTCCTGTTAGCATTACTACCTTTTTAACACCATTTTCCTTTAATGCTTTAATGGCATCTTTTGAATCTTCTTTTATTTCATCTGCAATTAATATATATCCTACATATATTCCATCTATAGCTACATTAATAACTGTACCAACTTCACTATTTATAGGACAATTAATATTAAACTGCTTCATAAGTTTATTATTTCCTAATAAAACTTCTTTTCCTTCTATAGTAGCCTTAATACCATTACCTGATATTTCTTTATAATCCGTTACTAATGACTTATCAATATCCTTATTATATTCCTTAACAATTGATTGAGCTATTGGGTGATTAGAAAAACTTTCTCCAATTGCTGCTATTCTTAAAAGATCACTCTTATTGATTCCTAAGCTATTTATCTTAACAACCTTAAATACTCCTTTTGTTAAAGTTCCTGTTTTATCAAGCACTACTATCTCTACATTTTTTAATGCTTCTAAATAATTTCCACCCTTAATTAAAATTCCATTACTAGATGCTGCTCCTATACCTGCAAATAGACCTAGAGGTACAGATATTACTAATGCACATGGACAAGATACAACTAAGAATATTGCTGCTCTATAAATCCAATCTGAAAATACCTGATCCTTCATAACTAAAGGTGGTATTACTGCTAAGGCAACAGCTAAAATTACAACTATTGGAGTATAGTATTTAGAAAACTTTGTTATAAATTTCTCAGTTTGTGCTTTTTTATTTCCTGCATTTTCAACAAGCTCTAGAATTCTTGATACAGTAGATTCTCTAAACTCTTTCTTTACCTTAACTCTTAATACACTATTTAAATTAATTGATCCTGATAATATCTCATCTCCCTTATGAATATCTATGGGAAGAGACTCTCCTGTAAGTGCTGAGGTGTCTAATGATCCTTCGCCTTCTATAACAACTCCATCTAAAGGAACTCTTTCACCTGGTTTTATTATTATAATATCATCTATACTAACTTCTTCTGGAGAAACTTTTGTTTCAATTCCATTTACTAATTTATTTGCATAATCAGCTCTTATATTTACAAGAGATGCTATAGATTTTCTTGATTTATTTACTGCATAATCTTGGAATATCTCACCTATTTTATAAAATACCATTACAGCTACAGCTTCTGTATATTCTCCAATAATAAATGCACCTACAGTAGCAATAGTCATAAGAAAATTCTCATCAAATAATTCTCCGTTAAATATATTCTTTATAGCAGTATATATAATATCTCCACCTATTAAAAGGTAACTTAGTAAGTATAAAATCATACCATAATTATCTTTTCCTATTATTATTGCAATTCCATATATTATAATACCAGCTATAAAAGGTAGATTATCTATAACATTAAAAGTTTTTTTACTTTCATTATTATCATTACTACACTCGCAACTTCTATTACAATTACATGCATTAGTTTCTCCATGAGAATGATTATGACCTCCGCAACAACTTTCTCCATGAGTATGGTTGTTACCAGAACAGCAACTATCATGTTTATGATGTTTTTCTTTTTTATTGTCTTTTCTGTATTCTTCTACAATAACATCAGGTTCTAATGACTTTACTATATCTTTAACTTTTTTTATTACATTTTCTTTTTCACTTACTTCCTTTAGTTCAATTGTAAGAACAACAGTAGAAAAATTTAAAGTTGCACTTTCAACTTCTTTTAAAGATAATACTTTCCTCTCAATTTTATTAGCACAATTAGCACAATTTAATCCTTTAAGATGTAATTTAAGCTCATTCATAATTATACCACCTTCTTATTCCACAACATGTTTTAGACCTTCATCAAAAACATGCTTAATATGTTCATCATCTAATGAATAATATATTACTTTTCCCTCTCTTCTATACTTAACAAGTCTTGCAGATTTTAAGGTTCTTAATTGATGTGATATTGCAGATTGACTAACATTTAATAAAGCGGATAAATCACATACACACATTTCATTTTCAAAAAGAGCACAAATTATTTTTATTCTTGTTGAATCTCCAAAAACTTTAAAAAACTCTGCCAAATCATAAAGTATCTCTTCTTTAGGAAGTTTATCTTTAACCTTCATAACTATATCATTATGAATTATATTACATGAACAACTTTCTATTGTTTTTTCTTCTTTCATATTATCCCTCCAAACATATGAGCATCTGTTCATTTGTTAATATAATTATATGCATATTAACATCTTTTGTCAATACAACTACTAATTATTACTTATTTTTCTTTTATTATATATTTTTTATTCATCAAACTAATTTAAGTTCTTGTATTTTATTAAATAAAAAAGAAGAACTAAACAGCTCTTCTTTTTTGAGTTCATACTATACATTCAATATTTTCTATCTCATATTTCTTTTTACATTCTTGCTATATAAACAATTTTTAGTTTTATAAGCTCATTCTTATTCCATAATCCCTAAGCCATTCTTTTCTTACTTCATAATCAGCCATTACAGAAGCAACTAAATCCCAAAACTCCTGTGAATGATTCATATAATACATATGACACATCTCATGAACAATTATGTAATCAAGAGATGTAGACTTAGCCATTACACATCTCCAATTAAATAAAAGCTCATTATTAGAAGTACAACTAGCCCATCTCTTCTTTTGTTCCTTAACCTTTATTGCCACTGGTTTTTTATTAAAGAACTTCTGATAATATTTAATTCTTTTCTTAACTTGCTCCTCCGTCTTTTCTCTATACCAAACTTCCATAGCTTCTTTTATTAAATCATCATTTTTTTCTTTAACATAAACATGAAACTTACCTCTAAATAATTTAACACTTGAATTATTCTTTAAAGTTTCATCTACATGAATTTGCAGAGAATAATTTCTTCCTAAATACATAAAAGATTCTCCATTAACAAACTCTCTACTAACTCTTTTACTTTCAATATTTCTAAACTCAAAAAGCTTTTGGACTATCCAAGCACCTTTTGATTTAACAGCTTCTTTAATTTCTTCTTCTTTAGTACCTACTGGAGCCACCACAGTAATATCTTTAGGTGGCTCAACTGAAATACTCATTGTTTTTCTATTCTTAAATTCAACATTGAATTCTATCTCTTTAGTTCCGTACTTAACACTGTACATCATTTTTATAATCGCCTCTTTAATTTAATACATCAAAATGTATCTTAGCTAAATTTAATAATGGCTCCATTATTTTTTCTCTAACATCTCTAGGAATTCTCTTAGCATACTTCTTAATTATCATAAGCTTAATAGCTCTTTGAATATCATTAGTTTTACTTTGATT
>JAFADP010000022.1 GCA_023424785.1 Bacillota bacterium | reverse complement strand
TGAAATATTTGTCATCATATTACTATTTTGTTTATTGTTAAACTTTTTACCACCTTATTTATTTTACTTGTAAACTGCTTGTAATGCAACTAAAATAAATGTACTTCTGTCTAAAATTATCGTTTATTTACAAATCTACATGTCTATTTTGCCCTAAATTTATCGAAAATATATGCAGATTTTAATTACAATTTTATTCCTTTTTATTTTTTTACATATCTTATTTTACTATATTTTATGTAAAAATGCTGTAAATTTCAACATTTTTTTAGACTATTGTTATTTAATTAACATTCATTTTGTTGAAATTTTTTTATTTTAAAAAAAATTTTATTTTATAAAATATTCTTTCAATTTACTTTTTGTGAAATCTTACAAAAATTTTTTAAATTAAAAAAATATCTTCACAAAAAATAATTTGTGAAGATATTAAAAAATTTTTATTTAAATTTATTCAACTACTTTTACATTGTCATCCCCAAAAACTTTTTTTAACTCAAGAACAACATCTGTATTTAAATCTACCCACATTTCTCTCGGCATTCTATAATTTTTTCTATCACTTGAAGTAAATACATAAAGTGCAGAATCACCCTTATATTCTCTTACAGTTTCTATTAACTTAGGCTTCATTTCCTTAGCTTTTTGCAAGTTATCAACCCTTATATATAGTTTACTGCTATTTACCTTTTCTAGAGGCTCTATGCTTTCACAAATAAGCTTAGGTTCTTCATCTTCCTTTATGTTAACTCTACCATTGATAACAACCATTGAATCTAAATTAATTAAATTTCTTACTTTATCTAAAGTTTTAGGGAATACTACAACTTCAATGACCCCTGTTAAATCTTCTAATTTTAAAAAGGCCATTATTGAATTATTTCTAGTTACCTTTTGATTTACTTCTGCTAGTATTCCTCCAAGTATTACTCTTTGATTATCTTGAATTAAATGTTCATCATCACCTAACCCATCCATAATAGCTTCATATGATTGGAATATTGTTTCTATTGTAGTTGATGTCATCATCTTTAAGCTTTTTTCGTATTCATCTAGAGGATGTCCTGATATATAAAGACCAGTCATTTCTTTTTCCATTGATAATAAATTATTTTTTGCAAATTCTTTTATATCTGGATATTTTACTTCTGGTGCCTTTATACTTTCATCTGCCATACCAAAAAGACTAATTTGACCATCTATATTTCTTTTTTTATCACTAGCTACACTATCCATTAATTTTTCATAAACAGCTAATAATTTTGATCTAAATATTTTAAATTCGTCAAAAGCTCCTGCTTTTATTAAACTTTCTACAGCTCTTTTATTTATTGTTGATAAGTCTATTTTATTTATAAAATCAACTAACGACTCGAATTTTCCTTTGTTTTTTCTAGCTTCAACTATTCCATCAACAACATTTACTCCAACATTTTTTATTGCTGCTAAACCAAATCTTATACTGTTTCCTTTAACGGTAAACTTTGAGTAACTTTCATTTATATTTGGTGGTAACACTTGTATACCTAAGCTTTCTGCGAACTTAGTGTAGTGTGCCACTTTTTCACTTATCCCCATAACAGAATTAACCATTGCTGCTATAGTTTCTACTGGATAGTAATGCATTAAGTATGCTGTCTGATAGCCTATTACTGCATAGGCTGCTGCCTTTACTACTCTTATTTTCATAAGCCTTTATATCAATAAAGTTGTAGTCTGGACTATACCATATACTAATTAAATTAGTATCTCCTATTATAGTCTCTGAGCGTCTTTCATAGTAATAATTCATTACCTTAGAAATTTCGTTGCTGATTATCCATTTTATTTTATCCAAAGAATAAAATAACTATACTTAGGGTCTCCCCATATATAATCTATTTAGTTTTTTCTGCATTTCTGCTACATTCACGCTTATCTTTTCAAATTACGTTGTAGTCTAAATAGCTTTAGGAGCTTCCAGCAATTTAAGGAGTTTTCAATATAGATCGCTCTATATTGCCACACTTGTAAAATTATGGGATTTATTAAAAGCATACGAAGCAAAGTCCATCATCTGATCAAAAATTTCATTTGCTGCTTTTTCGCTTATACCATTTCTCAAACAACCTGGTACTTCTACATTACCATCTTCATCTACTATTCCATATATAAAGTTTTTTCTTTCTTGTTCCATGACACTGTGCTTTTTCTTTGACATGGCTCTTCTAACCATATCACTTCTACCTAAGGAGTATCCCCCTAAGTCTCTAACTATTTGCATCACCTGCTCTTGATATACCATTACCCCATATGTGACATCCAGTATACTTTCAAGTTCCGGTGTCTCATAATGCACACTGTCTTTATTTCTTTTACCCTCTATATATCTTGGAATTTCTGACATTGGACCCGGTCTATATAATGATATTCCGGCTATAATATCTTCCAAGCAGTCAGGTTTAAGTTCCTTCATGAATGATGTCATTCCCGGAGATTCTAACTGGAATACACCAGCTGTTTTTCCTTCACCAATCATCTTATAAACATTTTTATCTTCAAAATCTATTTTATCTAAGTCAATATCTATTCCTCTATTTTCTTTAATCATCTTAACAGCATCACTCATAACTGTTAAAGTTCTTAATCCAAGGAAATCCATCTTTAGAAGTCCAAGCTCTTCTAATGTTGTCATATCAAATTGGGTTACTA
>JAFADP010000142.1 GCA_023424785.1 Bacillota bacterium | reverse complement strand
TTAAGTATTCTTCTAATACATCTTACGCAAAAATTACATCTTTCATTTTTATTAGTTCTTAAAACTTCTTTATATCCCCATATATGAGTAAAGAAAGTTTGTCTTTCTCTACTTAATTCATCGAGAGAAAAGATTTCATGTATATTAATGTTCATTTTTTTACTACACATAGAAATTAATCTTTGCTCTGCAAACACCATATTTACAATTCTATTATTTCCCACTTTTAAGTTCTTCATAAATTCTATAGCAGAGTTTGTATAGTAGTCCTTAAACTCTCTATTTGCTATATACGTAAATGCAGTGTTCTGAGGCTTAATATGCCAGTCCCAATCACTATCAAAGGTATATTTGTCCTTCATAATGAAAGCGTTCTTAAAGGGGTATATATCGGTTATATCCTCACTATGAATAGTACATACCTCTTTATCATGTAATATGTCATTTATATTATTCCACACTATAAAATCTGTATCAATCATAGCACATGGAGTATTTTCACTTTGAAGGGCAAATATTTTTCCTGCTGCCCAGAAAATATTTGCGTCTATTTCTTTGCTTATAAGCTTGTCTAAAATAACATTAATTCCTTTATTCCAAATAGTATCAATATTAAGAGATTTATAATACTCTGCTCCTCTCTCATCCGTTATCATCTTTATATTTCCATTAAACTCTCTCCATTTTAACGCTGATAGGATTGTAGTTAATATTTCAAAATCTTCTATGAAATACTCCCCGTTATACACCGTAAAAAAGGGAGCTGTCCAATTTGAATGAAAAGCTTCTATCATTGCTTGCTCCTACTATATTAAATTAAGTCCATATCCTAACAAACCAGAGGAACTTATATTATTTATGCACTTTATTTCCTCTTGATTCTGTAATAGAAAATATCCTATATTCTCTATTTTTGATAATTCACTTTGTCTTTTATTATAAGTTTCTTTAAAGTCGTTAGAAACTAAAGTATCTTTATCTATTTTATCACATTCTTTTTTAGAAATGTTATTATAATAAATAATCTTAGGCTCTTTCTTTTTGCATAGTTCTAAGTGTTTATCATAATCTTTTATACAATCGTTATTTGTAAATATCTCATACTTATTTAAATCTATATACTGTATATCATCCTTAGAGATTAACTCACAAACACCATTATTATAAATATAAATATTACCTGTACACTTAACTAATAAGTATGCTTTTTCATCTTGAGAATAGGAAGATATCTTTTTATTTTTAAGTGCATCCTCTGATAGCTTTTGTAATTCTATATTATCTTCAGAATAAACAACATTTTTAGTATTTTCTTCATTTAAGCTATAGCCCATTCTTATCCTCCTTAACACAACTTTATTAATATTATAACATTAATTTCCAGTAATTTTTAGTATTATTCTAAAATATTTTTAAATATAAAAAGTGTGAATTTACTACTTTTATAATAAAAGCAATCATTCACACTTTTAATTAAATATTATCTATTAAAACTACTTCATTATTTATTAGTGATTTATTTACATCTATAACTCTTTGATTACTAGATCCTCTATATTTTAGAGTTATATCTCTCATTTCTAGTATAAACCTTCCATCAATAAGAACATCTACTAAGGATAAAATCTCTTTCTTTTTACTATCTTTTATTATATCTTCAAATAAAAATCCTGACCATAACCAAATAGACTTATTAGTTTCATCTTTTATTCTCTTTAATAGATTTACTAAATCATTATCTTTAGTTTGTTCCATAGGTTCTCCACCTAGTATATTAACTCCTAGAATATTGTCATTTTTAACATATCCCATGAATTCTTCCTCAATTTCTTTACTCCAAGGAGTACCATAGTTAAAATCCTGTAATTCTCTATTAAAACATCCATTACAGTTATTAGTACATCCACTAACAAATAAGGTGGTTCTTACATTTGGTCCATTTGAAACATCAAATTTTCTTATTTCTGCGTAATTCATTATAATCCCTTCTTATAAATGTAAAACTCTATCTCCAATTTCTGCTGTACGTCCTTTATTCCAGAAGTTTGTACCTATATACCCACAAGTTCTTCTCATTACTTGCATTTCTTTTTCATCCTTATTCCCGCAAGATGGACAGTACCAAGTTAAATTATCATCTAACTTAATTTCTCCTGTATATCCACATTTATAGCATATATCAGGCTTTGTATTTATTTCTGCATATTGAATATTATGATAAATAAAGTTTATTACTTGTTCAATAGCTTCTAAATTTCTGCTCATATCAGGTACTTCTATATAAGATATACATCCACCTAAACTAATATTATGGAATTGTGATTCAAATTTTAATTTTGAAAATGCATCTATATTTTCACATACATGAACATGGTATGAATTAGTATAATATAACTTATCAGTTACATTTTCTATTTCACCAAATTTTTGTTTATCTAATCTACAGAATCTATAAATTAAGTTTTCTGCAGGAGTACCGTATAAACCAAATCCTAAGCCTGTTTCAGCCTTCCATTTATCACAAGCATCCTTCATATGATTCATTACTTCTAAAGCGAATTTTTCTCCTTCTGGGCTCGTATGACTTACTCCTAACATTGCATATGTCATTTCACATATACCAACATATCCTAATGATAAAGTTGAATATCCATCCTTAAGAAGTTTGTCAATAGTTTCTCCTTTTTCTAATCTAGCAATTGCACCATGTTGCCAATGTATTGGAGAAACATCTGATAATGTAGATAACAGCATTGTATGTCTTGCAAGTAATGCTTCTTTACATAGTTCTAATCTTTGATCTAGCATATCCCAGAAAAGCTCCATATCCTTATCTGCAATAATAGCTATTTGAGGTAAGTTTAAACTTACTACTCCTTGATTAAATCTACCATACCATTTATAGTTTCCATTTTCATCTTTCCATGGTGATAAGTGCGATCTACATCCCATTGGTGGGAAAGTATTCCCTTCATAATTTTGTCTCATTATTTTAGCTGATTGGTAATCAGGTACTAATCTTTTAGCTGTACACTTAGCAGCAAGCTTAGTTATATAATCATACTTACCACCTTCTAAACAGTTATGTTCATCTAAAAGATATACAAGTTTAGGGAATGCTTCTCCTATTTCTTGACCTTTATAGTTTTTCATTCCTTCTAATCTTTGCTTTATCATTTCCTCACAAATTAAAGCCATTTCTTCTTCATATTCATGACCTAATTCAATTTCAAGATAAATTGTTCCAAAAGGTGACTGTCCATTAGTTGTTTGTAATGTAGATAATTGATATCTTATAGTTTGAACACCATCTTTTAGATCTTTCATTTTCATATCATTAGCTAAATCTCTAGCTAACTCTTCATTGTTATACTTTTCTAAATAGAATTTATAAAATTTATCATAAGTTTTTCTAAGATACTTAGCTAAATGCTTAATAGTTATACTTTGTCCACCATATTGGTTACTAGCAACTTGTGCCATAATTTGTGTAGTTACAGTACAAGCTGTTCCAAAAGATTTAGGGCTTTCTACTAATTTATCATTAATTACTGTTCCATTATCTAACATATCCTCTAAGTTAATTAAGCAACAGTTAAATATTGGTGATAAGGTATAATCCATATCATGCCAATGGATTGCTCCTTCATCATGTGCTTGAACTATGTAAGATGGTATAAGTCTTCTTCTTGAAATATCCTTAGATACTTCTCCTGCTATTAAGTCTCTTTGAGTAGCTGCAATAACAGAGTTTTTGTTTGAATTTTCTTTTAGTACATCTTCATTTGTTTTACTTAATAAACCTAATATACTTTCGTCAGTAGTATTTACGTTTCTTTTAAAAGATTGTACGGCTCTATACCCTTCATAAGCCTTAGCGGTAATAGATTGACCATAATGAACTAATCTATCATATACATAACTTTCTATCATGTATATAGTAGTTGTATCTCCTTCTGACTTAAAGAATTTTTCAGCATCGTTGGCTATTAACTTAGCTATATCAGGCAGATAAATTCCACTTCCATTTTTCATAGCTTTAGTTATTGCTTCTCGTATCTTCATCTTATCAAATGGAACTTTACTTCCATCTCTCTTTATTACTTCCATGCGTTCCCCTTCCGTAATTAAATTGTAAAATAACAAAAAATAATAATTAATAATCACTATTATTAAAGAATTACTAACGTTTACTTAGCAATCTATTCTTTATTATACACAAAAATTATTATAAAAAAAGACTTTACAAAACTAAAAAAACTTATACAAAATACTTTGTAAATGTTTACTGTATCATTATAAAAGGGTTTTTAGCTTCTTATGAAACTTGTTATAAATTTTTATCATTTTGGGCTCAGTAGAATATTTATTTACCTCTTCAATATTTACCCATGATACATCACTATTTTCATCTTCTTTTATATATAATTTTTCTGATTCATCCCCTTCTAGTAAATAACATATAGATAAATGGAGATGAGAAGATATATATTCATCTTTTTTAATATGCCCCTCTACAGTTATTACATCAAGAGAGAATATACCCGGATATAACAATCTTAAATTATTTATTCCTGTTTCTTCTTGAGCTTCTTTTATAGCTACCTTAAGTAGGTTATCATCTCCATCTGCATGCCCACCAGTCCAAGACCAACTATTATAAATATTATGAAATACCATAAGAACCTTATTTCTTGTTTTATTTACAATGTAACCTGAACTTGTTATGTGTACTAATGGATTACTACGAGTAAGTATATTATCATAAGTATTAATACAATTTAAAATAAGTTCTTTATCCTTTCTTTCTTGTTCATTAAATGGAACATATGCTTTTATATCATCTATATAACTCATATATACATCCTCTAAATTAATTTAAAAATCCTTTTGTTATATCTACTGTAGTATCAAAAAAAACATACATAAATAAGAATAATAATCCTATTCCTATAGCTAGTGATACTATGGATGCTATAATCCAAAATAAAATTTCTTTAAAAGTTAGTTTTTTCTTTTTATTATCATTATACATTTTATCCTCTCCTTTTAGTCATGAGCTTGACTCCAATCAATTACATAATATTTATACGTCTTTTTAATAGGAATCTTATGCATATAGACTGTTCTTTTCTCTTCCTCTTCAGTTATTATAAACCCTTCATACTCTAGACGTACTTTATCATCTTCTGATATATAGTCTACCTCGCAATAAGTCTCTCCCCTATCACTAGCTTCTCTAATTATTGCAATTAAATCTTCATCTATTTTATTTCTTTGACTCTCCATTGCAATTTTATACATATCATTTGCTAGACCCATTTAGACTCACCCCTTTTTTGTATATAATACTTATATTAGCATAATAAACATTTACATTAAAGAGATATAGCATATTACATATTAGATTTTTATAAAAACTAAAACATTTCAGTTATATTATTATGTAATTATTAATATAATATAGTATAAGTTTATTATAATAAATCGCCTCCTAAAATAAAAAAGTAGGGTGTATATTAATGCACCCTACTTTTTTATCAAAAGTTTACTGTCACATACTACTTCTCCAGCCTCAACAGCTAAACCATCTCCTTTTTAATTAGTTCAATTGATTGAAATAAAGAACTTAGTAAATATTCATCAAGCCAATTTATTTTATTATCTTTAGTTATAATAATCACTATGTTATGACCGCTTACTAAAATAACTTCTTCATTAACCATATCAAAGTAGAAATAGTTTTTTTCATCTACTTCATACTTATATTCGTTACCTTTAGTTACAATAATATTTTTGAATACTTCATATAAATTAGATTTCATATTCTTCATCTTCCACAATTAATGATGCTTTTTGAACTATATCATCAATAAATCTACTATCATATAATTCTAAGTCATTTAAGTATTCTTCTAATTTTAAAATTAAATTTTTTAATGTTTTTATATTTTTACTCATAATCCTCATTCCCTCTTATTTATATATTCATCCTGGAAAGCATCAGGTATGTACAGTATAATAACAACTTAGGTAAATCTCTTTTAAAGTGCCTACAGAGTCAGTATAATTAAATTTAACTATATTATGTTATATGTTAAGTTATAATTAATATGTACACCCCACCTAAGTGAGGTCGAGCCTAAGCTCTTTTAAATATATATATTATTGATGCTCTAAATGATAGAAAAATCCTTATGCACAATTTTCGTCAGAAAGATCATCATAGTGTCCTCCTTTATATTGCATCCAAATATGAACTCTATTTTCATATCCGAAAGTGTCAGCGCAATCCTTACCATGTGACGATATATGAAGACCATATCTAGATGCAATGTGTCCTTCACTAGTATGACATCCTGTATTACTTATAGTATAATCTTTAAAAACCACTTCTATATTAAGCAAATTATCAAATTCAATTGCATTAAACATTCTCATAACAGCTTTAAAGTCTTTAACATTATTTACAACAACATAAGCATCTATTGCTTCTTGAAAAGTACTATTTACATAAATTCTCACAAAATTTTTACTAGAATTATTAGTCTCTTCTTTACTATCAATGTTTAAAAATTGATAGTCTATAAAAATATCATCAGCCGCTCCAAATAAATCAGATAAAGTATCAGATAAACCTGGTATAGGATTTATTCTGGTTGAATTCTTCTTTTGCGATGAAGTTACTTTTACATTAGATTCTTTTAATACCACACCGCATTCAGCTAAATCATGTATTACTTCTTCTCTAATAGCATCTCTAGTTCCATATCCTAGATATATATTTTTAATGAATATTTTTACACATGGTTCTCCCTTTTTATTTTTATAAAAATCTACCGTAGTATTAGCTCCATCATAAGCTTTATCAAGTATTTCCTTATAATGATTCTCAAACCACGTATTAGTATACAAAGTTCCTTTATCTCTTGATGCTGTATTTCTAACTGCATAAGCAAGAGTAAATCTATACATTAGTTTTGTATTACTAGTAAATTTTGCATTTCTATTAAAATCATAGTTTTTCGTTAATAAGTCTTTTTCAGTGTGGCCTTTAAGATCATCATCTGAATTAAACTGTAATGATTTTTTAACTATTTCTAATTTAGTAGTAGCACTTGCATTTAGAACAGGGAATACAAGAAATATAGCTAATACAAAAGCAACTATTTTTTTTAGTTTACTCATAATTATCAATCCCCTTTTTATTATTTAATTTTAATTTTCTATATTTCTAAATTATATCCTTCTTAAATACTCTTTATATTTTTACAACTCTAAATTTAGCAGTAGAAGAAGTTCCACCACATGAATGTAATTAAAAAGTAGGGTGTATATTAATGCACCCTACTTTTTATCAAAATTATATCTCTTTACATAATCTTTGATTAAAAACATTATCTAAATTAAGCTTTTCTATTCTAGATCTAATCTCTTCTGTATCCATTATATACAGACCTTTTTCTTTCATTCTCTTTAAATAAACAGAGCCTGCAAAGGTATATCTTTCTCTCTTACCTTCTTTACTCTTAGATCTTTCATTTTCATATGAAATTAAGTCTCCAATAGCTATAGAAGATGGTAAGATTAATAAGTGCATACCCATAGTTAATCTTACAGCATTATGCCCTGCTAGAGCTCCAGTGCAAATAGCTTCTGTATGACCAACAAATAGGCCTGACTTTTCTCCTGCACAGAATAAATTATCTACACCACATACCTTCATATCATCAGTTCTTGGTGCTACTGATAAATATCTTATAGAGTTACCTTTACTACCTGCATAAGGATCCACATACTTAGCATGCTCTAGTCCAGGTATTTTTCTTAACTTCTCTAAAGGATAATAAGTGGTCATTAATTTTGCATGTCCAGTATCAAGAAGAATAACATTCTCTGCAAACTCTTTTAATGCATATTGTTGGCAAACCTTAGTTTGTAGCTTACCATAATTAACATCTTCATTTGGTATTTTTAGTACTACAACACCTGTTTCATCAAGTTGATTTACTACTTCAGGAGATAAACTTTCTTTAGCTAATTTACATGAACCTGAAAATGCTCCTAATACGTCTTCTCCTCTTTCTCCTTGTAAATCAGATACTCCACATCTTTGACTTATGCTTATTCTTGGTCCAAAAGCTGGACATCTTAAAATACACATAGAACATCCATTACCATATCTTAAACAGTTTCCCATAGGTCCTGTTGTTCCTGTAGTTTCTATAAATACATCTCCTTCTATATAACTATCATCTGCTAAATAAATACCTTTAATTTTATGACCATCAAATTCTACATCACTTACTCTACTTTCCATATGAAGAATTATTCCTAGAGATTTAACATAATCTCTTACAATACCTTCTATTTTATTTACATCATAAAGATTTGCATGCTTATGACCAGGAAAATCTATATTTTTGTGTCTTGAACAACCATCTATTAAGTCAACAAATTCATTTAAACCTAATACCTTTAATTCTTCAAAAGCTGTATAACGACCATTATTCCTCATTATACCACCTACGTTACCTAATCCTAATAATAAATCAGTTTTTTCAAATATATGGACTTCAGCTCCTGCTTGTTTTGCACTAATTGCTGCAGATACACCTGCCCATCCTCCCCCGACTACAATTACTTTTGATATCATATTAACCTTCTCCCTTCAAATATATTTCTTGGATCTGTTTGTAATTTACAGAATCGCTTTACCTTATGACCAGCAAATCTAGCTGTACAAGCCCCACATATTCCTTCACCACAACACATCTTAAAATTATTACAACAAGAAAGAAGAATATCTTTTCTTCCTAATTGGTCTAAAAATTCTATTACTTTATAAGTTAATATATCAGCACCAGCTATATGGATTAACTTAATATCTTTATCATTAATAGAGTCTTTTATTATATATTTACATTCTTCCGACAATTCACCTTTATTAAGAAGCGTAGTTTCTTTTTTCTCACAGTTATATTTCTCTATATATTCATTATAAAAGTCTTCCTTAAAAGTACCGTTATCAACATAAACATCTACATTGTTATTATTGTTTTTAAGTCTTCTTATTACTGGTATCATAGGTGCCATTCCTATTCCTCTAGCTAATACCAATACATTATTATTTTTTTGATTTTCTATATTCTTTTGACCAAAAACTCCATTCCAATAAGGACCTCTAATTTGAAGAATATCATTTAAAGTGGTATTTAATAGTTTCTTTGTTTTAATGCCTCTTATTTCTATAGCTAAAGCTAAAGTATCATTATCTATATCTGAATCCATTATGGAAATTGGAACATCTGAAAATTCGCCTTCATTAGTCTTAATGAATATATAGCCTCCTGGCTTTACTAAATCTAAGGCTAATTTATGTGGAACTTCTATTTTTATTTTTATAAGCTCCTCTTCATATCTTTTAAGATAAACAACCTTGCAATTATAAGTACTTCTTCCGCTCTTAGCTTTCATCCCATTGTTAAATAATTCTTGGTATATACAAACTCCGTTCCAATTTAAGCAATCACAAAAGCATTTTCCATTAAGTTGTGAACAAAGTATGCATTCACCAGCTTCTGCTAGCTTACATGGACAAAACTCAGTGCCGCAATCTATACAATCTGCTTTTTCCCTATTCATTTAAAAACTCCTAAAATTAGTGTTTCTTATAATAAGGTATTTATCAAACTACAAATTGTTACAAAAAAATAAAAAGTAGAGTATAAAATATACCCTACTTTAAAATACTTTTAATATCCGTTACTTTCTTTATTGTTTATTATGCTTATAATAGAACTTGTTCCTAATCTTTCTGCTCCTAATTCTATAAATAATTCAGCAGTTTCTAAGTCCTTAACTCCACCTGCAGCTTTTATCTTAACATCTTTACCAATGTTTTCTGCAAATAGTTTTATATCTTCTTTTGTAGCTCCATTAGTACCAAAACCTGTAGATGTTTTTATGTAATCAGCTTTAGCATTAGTAACTACTTCACACATCTTTATTTTTTCTTCTTCAGTTAAATAACAAGTTTCTATTATTACTTTTAATATTTTATCTTTACACACAGCTTTTATTGCCTTTATTTCCTCTTCTACTGCATTGTAGTCTTTACTCTTTATATCTCCTAAATTAACAACCATATCTATTTCATCTGCACCATTTTTAATGGCATCTTCTGTTTCAAATACTTTTGTTTCTTTAGTCATATATCCATTAGGAAATCCTATTACAGTACATATTTTAAGCTTATCTCCTACATATTCCTTAGCTCTTTTTACATAAGATGGAGGAATACATACTGATGCTACATTATATTCTATACCTTCATCACATAGTTTCTTAATTTCATCAAAAGTACATACAACCTTTAATAGAGTATGATCAACTTTACTTACTATTTCTTTTACGTCCATTTATATATCTCCTTTACAACTGTGTACTACAATTGTATATTATATATCATTTTCTTTTAAAAATACTAGTTCTTTATAGTTTTTTTCTTGAAATGCTACTGTTTCTTGAACATAATTAAATATTTTTTCAGTTACATTCCATCTATCAGGACAATTTAATACTACTATTATAATATCTTTTCCATTGTAATTCACTGAAGATACTAAACATTTTCCTGCTTGACCAGTATATCCTGTTTTAACACCATTAGCTCCTGGGATTTTCCATAATATTTTATTAATATTACAATAATCTCTTGTGAAATTATATTTATCTTTAGATATTTCTTTACTTCCTACTACTTCTCTAAATTCATTATATTCCATACCTTTAGCAGTTAATATTGCTAAATCATATGCAGAGGAATAGTGATCTGTCATATCTAATCCATGAGGAGATTGAAAATGAGAGTCTAATAGTCCTAAGCCAGTCTTATAGTGATTCATTATGTCTGCAAAGCCCTCTACGCTTCCTCCAATGCCTTCTGCTAAGGCTATAGCTGCATCATTACCAGAACGGAACATTAAGCCGTATAGAAGCTCTCTCACGCTAATTTCTTCATCTGCTCTATATCCGACAGTAGAACCTCTAACACTAGCTGCATTTTTACTTATAGTGAACTTTTCATCTAAATTCCCTCTTTCAATTGTTATTAAAGCAGTTAATATTTTTGTAGTACTAGCCATTGGAACAAGTTCATAAGCATTTTGTTCAAATAATACTTCTTTACTTTCTCTATCTATAGCTATAGCATTTTTAGCATCTACTTTTAATATAGATGTGCTTTCTGCACTTACATTCTTTATATTAATATTTAATGATAATAGGCTAATTAAAAGAAAAAAAATAATTATTCTTACTTTTGTTTTCATAAAAACCACCTTCTGTTTTTTAATTAATATTAGTTTATCTATTTTTTATATTTTTAAACATATTTAAAAAGTGAAGTTTAATTTTAATATTATTGTCAATACTAATAATATTATTATGTTACGTTGTGCATTGGAGGAAATAAATGAAAATTTTACTACTTATATTACTGCTTTTATTATTTATTCCTATTCCAATCAAAATTAGTATTTCCTATTCTAAAGGGAATTATTATATAAAGTTATATAAATTTTATATTTTAAAGAGTAAAGCTACAGATTCTCCTAGTTTAGAAGAAAAAAAAATTAACAATAAACCTAAGTCTAAAAAGAAAATATTTTCTAAATATAAACCTAAATTTAAGGATATTTTAGAAATTTTAAAGTCGCTAAACAAAAATAAGTTTAAACCTAAACTAAAAGTTAATTGTAAATTAGACTATAGTACTGGAGATGCTAAAAATACTGCTATTTCATATGGAATTATTAATGGAGTATATCCACCAATTTTAGAGCTAATTAAAATATTCTTTAGTATTAAAAAGGCTCATATAAATGTTAATCCTATATTTAAAGATGAAATACTAGTAAATTTTGAATTAATAAGTATAATTTATACCTCTATTGTTAAAACTATATTTATGGGAATTACTGTAGCAAAATGTTATTTAACTATAAAATTAAAAGGAGTAAGAAGTTATGATAAATGATCAACCCGTAGAAAATTTAATGCGAAGCACTATGGAAAATCTAAGAGATATGATAGATGTTAATACTGTAATTGGAGATACAGTAAGAATGGATGATGGAACTGCTATAATACCTATATCAAGAGTAAGCTTTGGCTTTGCTTCTGGAGGAAGTGAATTTGCTATAAATAATGAAGAAAAACATGATAGTAAATATCCATTTGGAGGAGGAGCTGGTGCTGGAGTATCTGTTAAACCTGTAGCTTTTCTTATAGTAAGAGATAATAGTGTAAGACTTATGCCTGTAGAACAAAATAATACTTATGACAGAATAGTAGATACCGTTCCTCAAGTATTAGATATGTTTAAAGATTTTTTAAATAAAAAAGATAAAAGTAAAGAAGAAGATACTACTATTACTGAACAAACATCATTTGATGATGAATACGAATATGAATCTGCTACATCCTCTATTCATTTAAATGACTAATAAAAAAAGAGCTAAAAAGGAATAAAATCTCCAATTTAGTTCTTTTTTTATAATTATATTTCGCTATCAAATAAATCTAAAGAAGGTAATTCATTTAAATTGTGTAATCCAAATTGTCTTAAAAATTCTTCTGTTGTTGAATATAAAATAGGTCTACCTGGCACTTCAAGTCTTCCAGATTCCTTAATTAAATTCTTTTCAATTAACTTTTGAATAGCACTTTCTGATTTAACTCCTCTAATTTCGTCTATATCAATTCTTGTTATTGGTTGTTTATATGCTATTATAGCTAAACTCTCCAAAGAAGCTTGAGATAAGGATTGTCTTTTATTTTTCTTAAGAAGTTTTTGAATATAATTGCTATTTTCATTTTTAGTTGATAATTGATATGATCCATTTATACAAATTAGTTTAATACCTCTTCCTTCATATGAATTATATTCTTCTATCATCTCTTCTAATATTTCTTCTATATACTTAGGCGGAAGCTCTACAGTTATTGCTATCTCTCTTAAGCTTAAAGGATCTCCAGATACAAATAAAATAGATTCTATAATAGATTTTACCTTATCCTTTTTAGACACTTCTTTAAGTTCTAATTGTCCAAATTCCAGACTACTCATCACTTACTCTCCTTTCAATAAATATGCTGCCAAGCCCTTCTTCTTGATAAACCTTAATCATTCTTTCTTTCATTAATTCAAGTAAAGCTAAGAATGTAACAACATATTCTAATTTACACTCACAATCATAAGCTATATCATCAAAAGTTACTATTTTCCCTGCTGGAAGTATATTAGTTAAATAGTTTATTTTGTCTTCGATTTTATATTTATCTACTTGTATATTTTTTTGAATAATTGTAGTTTTATTTTGCTTATTTAAATATATTTCTAATAAATTATTATACATATGATATAAATCTAATAAAGATATATTTCTTAAATAATCTTCATTTTTATCATTTGTAATAATAGGTTCTATTATCTCAGGCTTTTTTGTGTATATACTACCAGTATTACTATATCTGTCCTTAAAAAATGTTGTAGCATTTTTTATCTTTTTATATAAAATAAGCTTCTCTAATAGCTTTTTCTCAATATCTTCCTCATTAACCTCTTCCTCTTCTTTCTTTATTTTAGGAAGGAGAGTTTTTGACTTAATTTCTATTAAAGTTGCAGCAACTACTATAAACTCTGATGTTATTTCTAGGTCCATTTCCTTCATAGTATTTAAATAATCTAAATACTGATTTGTAACCTTATATATTTCAACATTATATATATTCATTTTATTCTTTTTTATTAAATGTAATAATAAATCAAAGGGACCTTCAAAATCTGCAACTTTAATTTTTGGAAGTTCCATATATATCTTTCACCTCTTTTTGTATTCTATATTTATAATAGCAATTTTAATAACCTTTAACAAGAAAAAATATGGGATATAAGTATATTACTTATATCCCTAAATTAAATGTTTATTTAAATATTTTCTTTATGTTATATAATAAACTATCAAAAATACCTCCTTTTTCTACATCACGATCACAATATACTTTTACTTCACCTACTTTTTCTTTACCTAAGTATACTTCACATACTCCTACAATATCATTTTTAGAGTATTTTTCTTTTATTTTATTAATATCTAGTTTAGTAACAAGTTCCTCATCAGTTCCTTTTGGAAGAACAACTTCTAGATCTTCACATGCTTTAGCCATAAAGAATCTATCAGTGTTTTTACCCATAAATACTTTTTCTACATCTTCATCTTTTCCTATTAATTTTCTTCCTTCATATTTTGAGAAACCATAATTCATAAGTATTCCAGCATCTCTATTTCTTATTTTATATGTTGGAGCACCCATAATTACCGCAAGCATTCTAACACCATTTCTTTTTGCAGTTGCAGATATACAATATTTAGCTTCATTTGTGAAACCTGTTTTTAATCCATCACATCCTTCAAAGAATCTTACTAATTTATTATGATTTACTAATTCTATTGGGCTTTTTCTACCTTCAGATATTGTTTCCATATAAATTCCTGAATACTTTAATATAGTAGGATGCTTTATTATAAGCTCTCTAGACATTAATGCAATATCTCTAGCTGTTGATAAATGACCTTCTGCTGGTAACCCATTACAATTAACAAAGTTAGTATTACTCATTCCAAGTTCTTTTGCTTTATTATTCATCATAACAACAAAATCACTTTCTGTTCCTCCCAAATATTCTGCAAGAGCTACTGCAGCATCATTACCCGAAGCTATAGCAACACCTTTTATAAGCTCTTCTACAGTTCTTATTTCTCCTGTATCAAGTAACATTGTGCTACCACCCATATTCTTTGCATTTTCACTACATGTTACCTTATCGTCTAATTTTATTTTTCCATTATCGACAGCTTCCATAGTAAGTAGCATAGTCATTACCTTTGTTACTGATGCTGGTGCATACTTTTCATCAATATTTTTTTCATATAGTATCTTACCGGATATTGGCTCCATTAATAATGCAGAATTTGCCTCTATTCCACTCATTGTATCTTCTGCACTTGCATTTATACTAGGTAAAAATACTAATGATAAAGTTAATGCTAAAGTTAATGCTAATATTTTAAAGTATGTTTTTTTCATCATTCTAGCCTCCTTTCAAGTTTATTGTTTCCAAGAAACTTGAAATTATGACATAATAACATAAAAAAACAAAAAGCCTGCTTAGTAACTAGCTTAATACCATTACTAAACAGACTTTTTAACTATTTTACAATATCATATATAAGCGGAATATTATCTTCATAGTTTTCTAATATTTCTATATTTTTAAGTAGTTTTTCTACTGCTCTTTCACCTTTTTCTTTATCATTTGCATGTATATAGGCTAATGTATCATTAATCTCTACATTATCCCCTCTCTTTTTATTTAAAACAATTCCTACAGCATTATCTATAATACTATCTTTAGTAGCTCTTCCTGCTCCTAATTCCATAGCTATTATACCAACTTCTTCTGCATGAATTTTAGCTATTGTACCCTTATTTTTTGCTTTTACTTCTAAAACATATTCTGCTTTTTCAAATAAATCTGTATTATCTATTGGAGAGGTATCTCCACCTTGGGCTTTAACAAATTCTTTTAATTTATCTAGAGCCTTACCATTTTCTATATTCTCCATAAGAAGGGTTCTTCCTTCTTCTAAGGTACTTACTTTCCCACTAGCTAAAAGCATATTGCTACCTAATGTTAAACATAATTCTAAAACATCTTTAGGTCCATTACCTTTTAATGTGTTAATTGCCTCTATTACTTCTAAAGCATTTCCTACTGAATACCCTAGAGGCTGATCCATATCTGATATTACTGCAATAGTTTTTCTTCCTACCCTATTACCTATATCAACCATCTCTTGTGCCAAAGCTCTTGCATCCCCAGGAGTTTTCATAAAAGCTCCTTCTCCCACCTTAACATCAAGAACTATAGCATCAGCCCCAGAGGCAATTTTTTTACTCATAATACTAGATGCAATTAATGACATATTATCTACTGTAGCTGTAACATCTCTTAATGCATATAATTTTTTATCTGCTGGTGCTAAATGGCCTGTTTGGGCTATTACAGCTATTCCAATATTATTAACATTATTTATAAACTCATCTTCGCTAAGGTCCACAGAGAAGCCCTTAAAGGATTCTAGCTTATCTATAGTACCTCCAGTATGTCCAAGTCCTCTTCCAGACATTTTAGCAACTGGTATACCACAGCTAGCTACCATAGGTGCAAGAAGTATAGTAGTTTTATCTCCAACTCCTCCAGTAGAGTGTTTATCTACCTTTATACCCTTAATTTTGTCTAGGCATAATATATCTCCTGAGTTTGCCATGGCCATAGTTAAATCTGCTGTTTCTCTTTTATTCATTTTATTAAAAAATATTGCCATAAGAAGAGCAGAAGCTTGATAATCAGGTATTTCACCTTTAGTAAAGCCTTCAACAAAGTAATTTATTTCTTCTTTGGTAAGTTCTTTACCTCTTCTTTTATTCATAATAATATCATACATTCTCATATTCTTTGCTCTCCTTATTGTTGTATTTCTTTTAAGAAACTTTCTCCATGTAATGTATTGTCAATTAAAAGATAATCTAAAATTGTTTTACCTATTGATGAGAAAGATTTTCTTACTCCTATATTTACATTTCCTTTTAGGTTTTTTCCATAAATAAGAACAGGTATGTACTCTCTTGAATGATCAGTACTTTCTGTTGTTGGATCACAACCATGGTCAGCTGTTATTATAAGTATATCTTCTTCTTTCATAGTATTAAATATTTCTGGAAGTCTATTATCAAAATCCTCTAAGGCTTTTCCATAACCTTCTGGATCATTTCTATGACCAAAATTCATATCAAATTCAACTAAGTTTGTAAAAATTAATCCTTCAAAGTCTTCTTTCATATAATCTAATGTTTTATCTACACCATCCATATTACTTACGCTATGAACACTATCTGTAATACCTTTTCCATTGTAAATATCACTTATTTTTCCTACAGCTTTAACTTTCATATTTGCTTCTTTTATATAATCTAATGCTGTTTTATCAAATGGATCTATAGCATAGTCATGTCTATTACTAGTTCTCTTAAAGTTTGGAGCTTCTCCTATAAATGGTCTTGCTATAACTCTACCTATAAGTTTATCTCCTACAAGCATTTCACGTGCTATCTTACACATTTCATAAAGTCTTTCTACTGGTATAACATCTTCATGAGCTGCAATTTGAAATACACTATCTGCAGAGGTATATATTATAGGGAACCCAGTTTTTATATGTTCTTCTCCAAGTTCCTCTATAATAGCAGTACCAGACGCTACTTTATTACCTAATATTCCTTTAACATTTGCTTTTTCTTTAAATTCTTCTATTATTTCATCTGGAAATCCATCTGGATATGTTCCAAGGGGAGTTTTAGTTATAACTCCTGCTATTTCCCAGTGTCCTGTTACTGTATCTTTTCCCATTGATTCTTCTTTTGCTTTACCAAAAGCTCCTAAAGGAATTTTCTCCTCTTCAATAGAATTAACTCCTTCAATATTTCCAATACCAAGTTTTTTCAAATTAGGTATATTTAGTCCTTTACAATATTTCACAGTATTATCTAAAGTATGACTTCCTACATCATTAAATTTATTAGCATCAGGTAATTCTCCTACTCCAACGCTATCTAATACAATAAGAATAACTCTTTTCATAATACAAACTCCTTTCAATTTTTATCTTTTGTTTTATCTTTTGTCTTATTAAAGTATTATGCCCTTGGATGGGTATTTCTATATATTAAATTTATTTTATCATTATTCATTATTTCATAATAAGTATCCATATATGTCAATACTTGATTTCCAAGAAGCTTTTGGACTGCTCTTACATTTGCTCCATTTTGAAGCATATGCACTGCAAAAGAGTGTCTAAATGTATTTAAATTTACATCTACACTAACTCCTGCTTTTTGAGAGTATTCTTTTACTATCCTCCAAATTCCTTGTCTTGTCAACTTTTGTCCATTTAAATTAACAAATAAATTTTCTACTCCTGCATCTGCTATAGTATCTCTTATTTTTAAATATTCTTCAATAGCATTTAATGCACTTTTTCCTATAGGAATAAGTCTTTCATAATGTCTGCTATCAGTACACTTCACAAAACATAAATCTAAGTTAACATCACTAACTTTAACTGCTATAAGCTCTGAAACCTTCATTCCTGTAGCATACATAAGCTCTAGTAACGCACAATCACGTATACCTTTAGGGCAATCTTTTTCAACTATTCTTATTATTTTATCTACTTCTTCTATAGTAAGAATTTGAGGAAGTTTTTTTACAGCCTTACTACTTTTATATGATATTTTCGGAACATCCTTTATTAAATTTTCTGATTTTAAAAATGTATAAAAGCTTCTAAGGCTTATTACTATTCTATTAACAGAACGTTCTGACTTACCCTCGTTTAATAAATTTTGAATATAAGCCATTGCTGTTAAATTATCTTCACTATATATGTTCATTTTATTTTTATCTACAAATTTAAGAAATAAATTTATATCAGTTATATAAGCATAAACTGTATTCTCGCTTTTTTCACTTTTTAATAAATACTCTCTATATTTATTTAAAACTTCTTTCATAATTCTCTCCTACTAAATTATTTATTAAGATATTCGACAAAAATTATTTATTCCCTTTTCTACATTACAAAACTATCATTGATAAAACTTAATAACTATAAACTTAATAAGGTTTGGTGATAAATAAGTTTCTATAATTATACCTAAACTAAAAAATAAGACTACCAAGCCTAGTGGTACAAGCATATTACTTAAACTCTTAAAAC
>JAFADP010000173.1 GCA_023424785.1 Bacillota bacterium | reverse complement strand
TTAATAGGATCTGAAAAATTCTTTATATCAAAATATCTTCTTAACTTTCCTGAAGATATTCCATAGTAAGGTATATTTTTATCTTTTACTATTTCCTTTTCTATTCCATCTTTACTTCCTATATATTTAACTTCAAATCCGTTTTTCTCAAGACTTGGTATTAATGCTAGATTTGGATTTACATGACCTGCAGTTCCCCCACCTGTCATTATAATCTTATATTTTCCCAAATTATTCACTCCTTAAACTATAATCTAAATGCTTTTATATTTAATTGAATATTCTTATTACCATTATATTCATTGATAGTTGGATAATATATTATGTCCATATTAAATCCACCATATCCATCATCCTGTAACTTTAAAAATCTATCTTCTCCATATTTTTCTATAAAGTCTTCTTTAAAGCTATCAAACTTATCAAAATTTATACCTTCTATATATCCACCTGTAGAAGCATCTCTAAATCTAAACTTCATAAACTTTCCTTCTTTACCCATAAAGAATACTCTCATTACTTGAAGATTTTTTGCACCTAGTAATGGAGTACTATTTCCCTTTCCAAAAGGTCTAAGCTTTTCAATATTATCAATTAATTCTCCATTAATTGATTCTATAGGTAATGGTGAATCTATTTTAACTATTGGAATAATATCATCTTCTGATAAATTACACTTTGATAATAATGCTTCCTTTAGAAGCAGCATTTTATCTTCTTCAACAGATAAGCCTGCTGCCATAGGATGTCCACCAAACTTGAAGATATATTCTTTACACTTATTTAACTCTTCAAACATATTATAACCTTCTATGCTTCTAGCAGATCCTTTTGGCATATCTTTACCTTTTGTCATAATTATTGTTGGTAAATTATAATATTCTCTAACTCTTCCCGCTACAATTCCAGCTATACTTTCATGAATTTCTCCATCATAAACAAATATAACCTTATCATTTTCACCTTTTTCTATACTTATTTTTTCTAAAACTCTTTCTACACTTTCACTAGTAAGTTCTTGCCTTATTGTATTTAATTCATATAGCTTCTCTGCTAATTCTTTTGCTCTATTGTTATCTTCTGTTATAAGTAATTCTACAGATAAATCAGCTGTTTCTAGTCTTCCTGTTGCATTTATGCAAGGACCTAAAACAAATCCAAAATGATATTCGCCTATAGTTTTATTCTCTAATCCTGCTACTTTAATAAGCTCTCTTAAACCTTTATTTTGTGTATTATTTATTATTTCTAATGCTTTTTTAACTATTATTCTATTTTCACTTAAAAGTTCAACAACATCACATACTGTGGCTATACCTGCATATTGATACAGCTCTTCATACTCATCAAAGTTTTTGCCCATTGCATTTAATAGTATTTGAGAAAACTTTAATGCTACTCCTGCTCCACATAACTCTTTAAATGGATAAGAATTATCTTGTTTTGGATTTATAACAGCATCACCTTCTGGAATAACACTTATTCTCTCTCCATCTTTCTCAATATATGGTATGTCATGATGATCTGTAATAACAACCTTCATTTCAAGTTCTTTTGCAACCTTAACTTCTTCTATTGCAGAAATTCCATTATCACAAGTTAATATAACTTCTACGCCTTCTTCTTTAAGCTTCCTTATTCTATTACTATTCATACCATATCCCTCATCTTCTCTATTAGGAATATGATACTTAAAATTAGCATTTAAAGCCTTCAGGGTTTTGTATAATATAGTTGTACTACAAACTCCATCACAATCATAATCTCCATATATAGCTATTTTTTTATTAGTTAATATGGCTTCTTTTATAATCTCTATTCCCTTATTCATATCTTTCATAAGAGTTGCATCATATAAATTATTGATATTTCCATCTAAAAAAATAGAAGCTTCCTTAGATGATTTTATTCCTCTATTTGCTAATAATCTTGTTATTAATGGATGTAGATTTGTTTGGGAACTTAACTCTTCAAATTCTTTTCTTCTATTAATAGCCATCCACTTTTCTTTCAAAGTTTATTCCACCCTTCTATAAACTTAATATTATTTTATAAAATAGATAATTAAAGTTATTACTTTACATTATTTTATAAAGTAATAACTTTAATATATTATCTGTTATATAACATACCTTCTCTTATTGTCTTGTAGCTTTCTTCTCCTAACATTTCTACTAACTTATAAGAAAATGCCATAGCTGTAGCAGGTCCTCTACTTGTTATTATATTTCCATGAACTTCAACCTCATTTTGTGTATAATTACATCCCTTAAGTTGATCTTCAAATCCTGGATATGATGTTATATTTTTTTCCGCTATTATTCCTGCTTCCGCAAGTACTATTGGTGCTGCACATATAGCTGCAACTAATTTATTATTTTCATAGAAGTATTTTATTAACTCTATAACCTTACTATGTTTTTGTAGGTTAGTTGCTCCTGGCATTCCTCCTGGACATACTACTAAATCATATTCTTTTATTTCATCATTTATGATTTTATCTGCTGTAACTTTAATATTATGAGCACCTATAACTTCAATATCTTCTATACTTACCATATCACAGTGAATATTTGCTCTTCTCATAATATCTACAACTGTTAAAGCTTCAATTTCCTCAAATCCATTTGCTAAAAATACGGCTACTTTTTTCATATATATACCTCCCAAAATCTATTATATTGTTATATCCTTAACTTCATCATCAAGAACCATCATCATTATATTAGTTCCTCTACCAGCTCTATTTTGAAGCTTTATTTCATCTAAAGAAACATCTGCAGTTTCTTTATTCTTTGAAACTAATTTTAACACCTTATTAATATCGCCATCTTCACCTATGCTCATAACACATTTTCCAAAAATAGCTTCATCATCTTCTTTTAAGCTTATTCCTGTTACACCTGAAGATATTCTTCCCATTGTACTTACATTAGAAACTGGGAATCTTATTGCCATACCTTTTTTAGTTATAATTATTAAATGTCCTATATTTTCTCCTGCAATATCTACAGAAATAACTTCATCTTCATCAGACTTAAACTTATAAGCTTGTTGCATTGTATAATTACCACTAAATTCTTTTAAGTTAGTCTTCTTTACAATACCACTTTTAGTAAATGTATATACAGCATATGATTCATTAAAATCTTTTATTGAGAATATAGCTATTATCTTTTCACTCTTTGGTAACTCATCTACTAAAGTATTTATTGATATCTCATTTTTTATACTTTCTTCTATTATAAATGATGATATTTTAATTATATTCCCCTTATTTGTAAACATCAATAATTCACTATTAGAATCCGTATTGACCTTTAACTTATCCTTCTTACCTACTTTTGAGAACTGTTTTAGATTACCTTTTGCAGTTATACCCACACTAAATTCTTGATGTATTATTTCATCTATATTTTCTACATCTATAACACTATCTTTTGATGAAATACTAAATAATTCATATCCTAATAAGTTTCTAGGTAAATCCTCTAGTACTGGTATCTCAACTTTAAATTCTAATCCTAATTCTGTCTTTATCTTTAAATATTTATTTGCATCATCATGTATTTGTACTTTTACTAACTCTTCACCATCTTTTAGCTTTGTTGCTTGAAGCTTAGAGTATGTTGTTGAGAATTTATCAAAAGATGACTTCTTTATTCTTCCCTTAGTAGTTATCATTTGAATAAATTTATCATTTGGTAAATTTTCTGTAGAAATTACTCCTATTATTCTTTCACTATCTAAGTTAAGAGACTTTATTAATGTATCTATTCTTTCCCCTTTTTCTTTCCACTTTCCTTCTGGAATTTTATTACTTTTCAATTGATACATATTTCCCTTATTAGTAAATAACATTAAGGTCTCTTTTGTATTAGACTTAATTAAATACTCTAACTTATCTCCTTCTCTATATTCAATTTCATCCGCATTGAAGTTAGATCTGCTATAATTCTTCATTGGTATTCTTTTTATAAATCCATCTTTAGATAAAGTTATCATAACATCTTCTTCAACTATAAGTTCATCTAAATGAATTTTTGCTTCATTTTCATTTTCTATTATTTCAGTTCTTCTAGGATTTCTATATTTATCTGTAATTTCTTTTAATTCAGCTTTTACTACCTTTAATAACTCTTTTTCACTAGATAAAATCTTATTATATCTCTTTATCTTTCTTTCTAGCTCTTTATATTCTTTTTCAAATATTGTTATTTCAAGTCCTGTTAATCTATATAGCATAAGCTCTAAAATAGCATTAGCTTGAACTTCTGTAAAATCAAATTTTGATACTAAATTTTCTCCAGCATCCTTTTTTGATTTAGAACTTCTAATTGTTGCTATTACTTCATCTAATATATTTATTGCTTTTATAAAACCTTCTACTACATGAAATCTCTTTTCTGCAATCTCTAATTCTTTACGAGTTCTTCTTGTTACAATATCCTTTTGGTGATTAACATAATGTCTTATTATTGTCTTAAGCCCCATAGTTTCTGGTTTACCATCTGCAAGTGCAACCATATTAAAACTTATATTACTTTGTAAATCAGTTTTCTTATATAAATATTTAAGAACCTTATCTACTAATTCTCTATCAGCTGTTTTTCTAAATTCAATAACAGCTCTAATTCCACTTCTATCAGATTCATCTCTTATATCTGTAATAGATTCTAATGCTTTTGCATGTTTCTTATCACCAGTCATTTCTGAAATAGTTTGAAGTAGTTTTGCTTTATTTTTTCTATAAGGGAATTCTTTTATTACAATTCCCAATCTTCCATTTTCTAACTCCTCAATGTCAGCTTTTGCTCTATATGTAACCTTTCCTTCGCCAGTTTCATATGCAGATATAATAGAATCTTTTCCTATTAAAACTCCTCCAGTTGGTAAATCTGGTCCTTTTATATATTCAACTAACTCCTTAGTAGTTATTTCTGGATTATCTATATATGCTAAAACTCCATCTGTTACTTCACCTAAGTTATGTGGAGGTATATTAGTTGCTAGTCCTACAGCTATACCAAAAGCTCCATTAACTAATAGATTAGGATATCTACTTGGTAAGACTTTTGGTTCAAGTTCACTATCAGAATAGTTAGGAACCATATCAACTGTATCCTTATCTATATCTTTTATCATTTCCATAGCTATATTAGTAAGTCTAGCTTCTGTATATCTCATAGCAGCTGCACCATCTCCATCTATAGACCCAAAATTTCCGTGTCCATCTATTAGCAGCTCTCTAGTAGAGAAATCTTGTGCAAGTATTGTAAGGGCATCATATACTGATGAATCACCATGTGGATGGAACTTACCTAAAATGTCTCCTACAATTCTTGCTGATTTATAATAAGGCTTATCTGGAAATGCTTTTAATAAATATGCTCCATATAAAATTCTTCTGTGTACTGGCTTTAAACCATCTCTTACATCAGGAAGAGCTCTTTCTTTAGCTACTTCAACTGCATAAGGAAGATAGTTTTCTGGCATAGCATCTTCAAGAGATACAGTTATAATATTATTATCCTTTGGTATTGCGGTCATCTTCTTAGCCATTTTTTCCCTCCCTCTTAAAACTCTGCGTATTTATACATATATTTTTTTCTTGGTTCTACAACATCACCCATTAATAAAGAAACCATTCTCTCTGCCTTTGCAGCATCTTCTATAGTTACTTGCATTAATGTTCTTGTTTCTGGATTTAGTGTAGTATCCCAAAGTTGTTCTGGATTCATTTCTCCAAGTCCCTTATATCTTTGAATAAGAGCACCTTTTCCAATTTCTTTTTTAACTTGCTCTAACTCCTCATCTGAATAAGCATATTTAAATACTTCTCCATTTTTAGTTTGTTTATACACTTTATATAATGGTGGTTGTGCTAAATATAAATGTCCATTAGTTATAAGTGGTTTCATATATCTATAAATATAAGTCATCCATAATGTTCTAATATGATATCCATCTACATCCGCATCACTCATAATTATTATCTTATCGTATTTTAAGTTCTCTTCTTTGTAGTTATCTAATGTTCCTGTTCCTATTGCTGCATTAAATAATCTTAATTCTTCTGATGCTAATACATTCTCTAATTTTTGTTTTTCAGTATTCATTATTTTACCTTTTGAAGGCATAATTGTTTGAAATCTTCTATCTCTTGCTTGCTTTGCAGAACCACCAGCTGAATCTCCCTCAACAACTATAAATTCATTAACTGTATTGTCTTTCATAGTACATACAGCAACTTTTCCTGCAAGAGGAGCTGTTCCCTTACCTACTTTTTTCTTTTCTGCATCATTAATCTTTTTAATTTTTTCTCTTCTTTGTGCAGCTTGTATAGCATTATTTATTATGTTACTTGCAAGTTCTTTATTGTCTTCTATCCATTCACTAAGCTTAGTGTATCCTAAATCATTCATCATAGTATAGGCTTCGTTATTTCCAAGCTTAGTTTTTGTTTGTCCTTCAAAAACTGGATTAGTAATTTTTATTCTGACAATAGCTGTCATACCTTCTCTTAAATCATCACCTTCAAAGTCCTTGTCTTTTTCTTTTATAAGCCCAAGCTTTCTACTCCATTCTTTAAAGGCTCTTGTCATTCCTGTTTTAAATCCTGTTTCATGAGTTCCAGCTTCTGTTGTTGGAATATTGTTAACATAACTTACTATATAGTCGCTTGTAGAGTCAGTAAACTGCATACATACTTCTCCATACATTTGAAGACCATTAACTTCTCTATCTCCCTCAAAAATAATTGGTGTTGAATGAAGTACAGTTTTTCCCTCATTTAAATATTCTATAAAATCTAAAAGACCTCTTTCAGAATAATATTCTTTTTCAATAACTTCCTCTTTTCTTTCATCTCTAAGCTCAAGTCTTATTCCTTTATTTTGGAATGCTAATTCTTGAAGTCTTTCATCAATAGTATCAAATTTAAAATCTAAAGTTGAAAAAACATTCTTATCAGGCATAAATGTAATTTTAGAACCTGTCTCTTTTGTTTTTCCTACAATCTCAAGCTTAGTTACAGGTGTTCCTGGCATATCTTTTTTAAGTTCTTTATCATACGCATACTCAAATCTTTGACGATATATATTACCATTTTGATATACTTCAACTTCAAGCCACTTTGATAATGCATTTACAACAGCAGCTCCAACACCATGTAATCCTCCTGATGTCTTATAGTTTTTATTGTTAAACTTTCCTCCAGTATGAAGTTCGGTAAATACCATTTCTACTCCACTTTTTTTCTTAACAGGATGTATTCCTGTTGGTATTCCTCTACCATTGTCCATTACTGTTACACTTTTATCTTTATTTATAATAACTTTCGCTTTATTTCCATATCCATTTGTTATTTCATCAATTGCGTTGTCTAATATTTCCCATATACAATGATGTAATCCCTTACTTCCTGTAGAACCTATGTACATACCTGGTCTTATTCTTACAGGCTCTAACTTTTCCAATGAAGTTAAATCCGTAACATCATATGATATTCTCTTTTCGTTATCCATATTAGGCCTCCATCTATTTTTATTAATTTTAACTCTTATTATAATACTTACTTTATAAAATATACTTTTTTTTCTACCTCATGTCAAAATTAAATAAGCCTAAAAAATAAAAAAAACGAAACAAACGTTCGTATTTGCTTCGTCTTTTACTAATTTTTATCTGATGGCTAGCCGTTGTAACACTCCCTTGTTCTATATAACAGGGAGCTAACAACGGACACGGCCCTAGATTAACTCAGCTAAATTCAGTAGGAGATAAAAACTCCTACTGAATAAGTTTCGTTTTATATTAAATAATTAATATATTATACAATACCTTGAGCCATCATAGCATTAGCTACCTTCATAAATCCTGCAATGTTAGCTCCCATTAATATGTTTCCTTCTTGTCCGTATTCTTTAGCTGTTTCACTTGAATTTTTGTATATGTTCTTCATTATTCCTTGAAGCTTTTCATCTACTTCTTCAAATGTCCATGATAATCTCATGCTATTTTGTGACATTTCAAGTGCTGAACAAGCAACTCCTCCTGCATTAGCAGCTTTTGCTGGTCCAAAAAGTACTTTATTTGATTGAAATACTTCTATAGCATCTAATGATGATGGCATATTAGCTCCCTCAGATACACACATAACACCATTATCAACTAATATTTGAGCTGATTCTTTATCTATTTCACCTTGAGTTGCACATGGAAGCGCTATATCACACTTAATTGTCCATATTCCTCTGCATCCTTCATGGTATTCGGAACCAGGTACTAAATCAACATATTCCTTAATTCTTGCTCTTCTTACTTCCTTAATATCCTTAACTACATCTAAGTTAATTCCATTTGGATCATATATATATCCATTAGAATCACTTAAGGCAACAACCTTAGCTCCTAATTCAGTAGCTTTCTTAGTTGCGTATATAGCAACATTTCCTGAACCTGAAATTACAACTGTTTTTCCATCAAAACTAGTTCCATTATCTTTAAGCATTTCTTGTGTAAAGTATACTAATCCAAATCCTGTAGCTTCTGTTCTAGCTAAACTACCACCAAATGTTAGTCCCTTACCAGTTAACACACCTTGATCATTAGCTCCTCTTAGCTTCTTGTAGTATCCATATAAATATCCTATTTCTCTTGCACCAACACCTATATCCCCAGCAGGTACGTCAGTATCTAATCCTATGTGTCTATATAATTCAGCCATAAAACTTTGACAGAATCTCATTATTTCATTATCAGATTTTCCTTTTGGATCGAAATCAGATCCACCCTTTCCACCTCCAATTGGAAGTCCAGTTAAAGAATTCTTAAATATTTGTTCAAATCCTAAGAACTTAATAATACTTGCATTAACTGATGGATGTAATCTTAATCCACCCTTATATGGTCCTATAGCACTATTGAATTGTATTCTAAATCCTCTATTAACATGTACCTTACCAGCATCATCAACCCATGGAACTCTAAACATGATTTGTCTTTCAGGTTCAATTATTCTTTCTAAAATATTAGCTTCTATGAACTCAGGATGTTTTTCCATTACAGGTATTAAAGAATTTAATACTTCTGTAACTGCATCTTGAAATTC
>JAFADP010000188.1 GCA_023424785.1 Bacillota bacterium | reverse complement strand
AGCAAATTCTCCTATTGAATAATATTTCAAAAGTCTCACCTCCTAAAACTATTATTCCAAACTTTATAATTTTTATCTAATATTTTGTAAAGTTTTCTAATACTTTATCAACTGTTACAATTCCTCTTACACTCTCTCTTTTTTTTATTAACTCAAAAAAACTCATATTTAACTCCTAAAACTTCTAAAAAATATAAACTTCTAAATTCCTCTTAAACTTTTTAAAACTTGAGGTACTTCTTTATTAGTACTCATAAAATCATTAAAGTTTGGATCTTCTTGAAGGAATGGAAAATCTGTTGGTGCTCCTAATACAAACTTTGTTCCATTTATAGTTTGAACTTTTTCTACTCCAGGTACACTATCATAAAATCCCACATCATCTTCATCTTTAAGCTTACTTATTGTAAATAGCTTTCCATACCCTGCTGATGATTCATAATCACTTATATAATAAACAGATAATGTATCTTCCCTTTCAACAACTCTATATTTTCCTTCCCAAGAAGCTGGCATATCAAAAGCTATTTTTAAAGCTTCACTATTATAAGTTATTAAAGTGCTACTTTTTTCTGTATTAAGTTCTTCAGTTTCACTTTTTGATACATTACTATAAACTGAACTACTCTCAATAGTCTTAGTAGCTGTTGATGTTTTATCTTTATTTTCTTCTGTAGAAGTACTATTTCCACACCCATATAAAGATACTAGTAATACCATTACTATTGATGCTACAAATTTTCTCTTCATAATCTCATCTCCATTATTATAAAAAAAGACTGAGTATACTTATTCAGTCTTTTTAATACTATATATGAAATTATATGTTTTTTTGTATTATTATTCAATTACACTTTTGTAACTTTCTTTATTAATTAGCCACTCTATAAAATATGTGCAAACATAATAATATGGTATTAAATAAATAATCATATAGTTACTTAAGTTATAATCTTTATTTATTAAGTATATTGCTATTAACTCTATAATAACAATAACTCCTAAAATCTTTAATAAATATTTTATATTAATTGGTTTCATTCTATTATTTAAAATAAAGAAAGTTATAATACATACTATTGAACAAAAAACACTTCTTATCATATTATCTATTAATGGTATATCTATAACATACTTTTTAGAAAATAATAACTCTCTATTTCTCTCAGAATATTTACTTATTAAATCTCCCCAATAATCAAAGTCAGACCATTCATTAGGAATTAAATTATAATTAATTTTAAATTTAATATTTAAGATTAAATACAAGAAATATATAAATACTAAAGTTAATAATATTAATAATATTTTCTTAATTGGCTTATTTTTATTTATTCTTATTAACTTAAACATTTTATTAATTATAATACATGCCATTATTATAGGAAGTACTAAAGTCATCAAATTAGAAATACTATAATATACACTATTAGTAGTATAATTTTGTGGTAAACTATATTTAGTTAAGAAGTTTTCTACATACCTATCATCTTCACCATTCATATCTAATAGTAATAAATCCATTTCTAAATTTGAATTAGTTTTTGTTTGTATGACTATTGAACTTTCTGCATTTTCAATTACACCTCTAATAGTATAGTTATTACCATCATACTGTACTGTCATGCCTTCAACATTATAATCACCAAATAACTTATATGCTGCACTTTTATCAATTAGACATCCATCTTTATCATCTGTAAATAATATTGGCCCTCTAAATAATATTGATGAATTTCCTGTAATACTTATTAATTTAACACTAGTACTTTTTTTAAGTTCTTCATTACTTATTATTACTTCATCTTTTTCTTTTAATGCAACAAATGAATAATTATCTTCTTCCTTAGAATTTAACATTTCTTCTATTGAAGCAGCTTCTCTTCCTGTATCTTCTATATTAATTGCTGCTAAAGTTTTGCTACTTTGAGCATTATTTTTGTATGCTAAGCCATAACCCATACACATAATTAAAAGTGTAATTAATATTATATTAATTATGGCCTTTTTTACCTTCATTACTTGCTCTCCTTTCTTACCCTATCTCCATCTTTTATATCTTTATTAGATGTTAAAATAATTTCATCATATACACTTAGGGCAGAATCCTTAACTGCTACTTCATTTCCATTTTTATCTGCTATTGTAATATTAATTTTACTTGCAACTTGTTGAGTTCCTAAAATAGTATCCTTCTCTCCCATTACTAAAACATAATACTCTTTATTATCTTGATGTATTGCCTCTAGTGGAACAATAACATCATACTTTTTACTTTCAGCAGGTATAATCATTTCCCCATATTCACCTATTTTACCTTGTCCTAATGGTAGCTTTACTGTAACATCTAACATTTCAGCACTTTCAGCATTTACTTTAACAGATTCTATTTTTAAATTAGTAATGTTAGTTTTTCCATCATTTAAATTTACATTAACTACTCCACCTACAGAAACTAATTTCTTATTATCTTTAGGCACCTGAATAGTTAATTTATTTTCACTACTGCTATCTGATAAATCAACTAAACTTGTTGCTGTAGTTAAATCTCCTGTTGAAGCATTTATTCTAACTACATATCCATCTACTGCTGATTTTACATTTCCTTCATTGTTCTTTAATAACTTTAACTCTTCAACTTTCTTACTTAATTCGGTAGTATCTGTACTTTTTGCATCTTCCATAGCTCTTTTATATGATAATAATGTTTCATCCTTACTATTAATTAATTCTTCATAAGCTGATTTCTTACTTTCATATATTGTATTTAATTCATCTTTTTCTTCTTCTTGCGCTGAATCATAATCATTTTTAGCTGAATCCATTTCTTGCTTAGCTAATAATATTTCTTTATCAAGCTTACTTGATGCCATATTATAATCTTCTACTGCTCTTGTATAAGAAAGGTTAGATTTAGCAAGTTCATCTTCTGCCTCCTTTAAGGCACTTTCAATATTAGACATATCTAATTTTATTAAAGTATCTCCAACCTTTACCTCATCACCTACTGAAATATTTATGCTTTCTATTCTTACTCCTTCCATTGTAGTAAGTGAAGTTTCCTTTGATTCATAAATTATACCCTCACCTTTAATTTCATGACTTATAGTTCCTTCAACACCTTTTGATGTTGTTACTCTTGGAATTGTTAATGAATCAGAAAATCTAGATAATAAGGTTAATGCTATCATTATTAATAAAAAGTAGATCATAATATTTAAGGCTTTATATTTACCTCTTATTTCTGGCTTTATTTCAAAATTAATTATATCTTTTATACGTTTAATCATTATTTACTCCTTCCCAGCAGTTGCTGATATTCCTTCCTTTAAATACTTTTGACCTGCAAAAAATACTACAAGTGATGTTACTAATGTTACTAATGAAGCTATAAATGCTATATCTGCATTTTCTAAACTCACATTAGGTAAATATAATGATAATGGCCACTTACTTTGATCTTTAATAAATGTTATAGGCTGCTCTATTAAATTCCAATATTCAATAAATCCTAAAACCATTGATGATACTATTCCAGGTAATCCAAGAGGAATTCCAATTTTTAAAAATACCTTTGTTTCACTTGCTCCATCTATTCTTGCTGCTTCTATAATATTCTTAGGTATGTTTTTAAAAAATCTATACATAATAAACACTGGAAATGTAGAGAAAATTCCTGGTACAATTAAACTCCACTGAGTATTTATCATAGAAAATTTATCTAAAACTAAATATGACGATAGCATAGTTACTTGGAAAGGCATTAACATTACAACTATGTATAAGGTAAATAATGTTTTTTTACATGGAAACTTATATTGAGCAAAAGCCCACGCTGCTGGTATTGCTACTAATACTTGTCCTAATAAAGTTCCAACTACTAAAAATATAGAATTCCAAAACATTACAAAAAACTCTGGACTATCTAATAATAACTTTACTAAAGATTTTAAAGTCGGATACTGTGGTAGTATTGACCAATCTACATACCCTGACTTATTTTCTAAAACAGGTGCTAAATATTCTTTTAATTCATCTGGACTCATGAGAGAGCCTGCTATTATAAATATAATAGGAAATATCATAAAAACAGCTAATGCAATTATTATGAACTTTATAATTTTCTTACTCATTTAATCTTCACTCTCCCAACTTTTCTGTAAGAATATAATTAATATAAATGTAATTACAGCCATAACTACAGAACCTGCAGATATTTTTCCAAAAGCTAAATCTCTAAACCAATTATTAAATGTGTGTTGTAACATATACATACTTTCATCTGGATAGTTACCTGCAATTAAATATGCTTCTCTAAATACCTTAAATGAATTTAAAAGGGATAACACAGTAGTTGTATATAATGTAGGTTTTAATATTGGAAGTGTAATTTTTGTAAAGCACTTAAGCTCTGATGCTCCATCTACTTTTGCAGCTTCATATACTTCTTTTGGAATACAATTTAATCCTGCTATCCATAATATTATTGTATACCCCATGTTCTTCCACACATAAGTAAATACTAATACCCAGAAAGCATATTTACTATTCATCCAATCTATGCCTTCTATATTAAAGTTATTTAAAATACTATTAAGTATTCCATGCTCATTAAATACTATTCTCCATATTAAAACTACTGAAGCTATTGGTATTGCCATAGGTACTAAAAAAGCTGTTGTAAGTCCTTCTGTATTTCTAAAAAACCTTTGAATTATTACTGCAACTAATAATGAACTAATTAATAACAACGGAATACAAACTAAAACAAACCTAATTGTATTTTTTCCTGCTAGTTTAAAAGCTTCATTAGTAAATATTTCTTTATAGTTATCTAACCCTACAAAAGTTCTAAGAACTTCATTTTGAAATGATCTTATTATTACATCTATAAAAGGTATTAGAATAAAAATACTTACTCCTATTAAGCTAGGAATAATAAAAAATAATGCTTTTTTGTCAAAATTTTTTTTCATATGCCATTCCTCTATTCTAATAAAGGAGCTAAAAATTTAGCTCCTTTTTT
>JAFADP010000157.1 GCA_023424785.1 Bacillota bacterium | reverse complement strand
CAAGTTCTATACCTGTTAGTCCATCACCATCTGAATTAGTAGTTCCTAAAACATGAGCTAAAAAGTTACCATTTGGATAATATCTTTTTGTATCTGGAGAAACAATTATTCCATTAATTGATTTTCCATTTCCTTCTTCATCCTTTCCAATTAAGCTTATTTTATCTGCAACATCTTTCTCTATTCTTCTAATTAGAGTTGCAGATCCAGCTGCTTTTCCACTTGGAAGTTTAGTTTCTAACCTTTTTAATACGTCTTCAGTTGACATACCAATAGCTTCGGCTATTACAGGTGCAAGTTCCTCATTATTATAATACCTTGTACCTTTTATTTCTCCTACCTCTTCACCATTTGCAATTTTCTTTTCTCTTTCTGCCTTTTCATCTAAATTATCTTCATAATATTTTCTTATGGCATTTAAATCAAAATCTACTCTATAAACATCTCCTGACATAGCAAGTTCTACACCATTTGTATCTAAAATTTTACCTCTTCTTGCACTAATCTTTACCTCACTAGTCCATTGTTCTTGAGCCATTGCAGAATATTCACTATGTTTTACAATCATAATATAAGTAAGTCTTATTGCTAATGCACATATAAGTCCAAATAATAGAAACAAAGAAATACTTATCCTATTTCTTATTAAAGACTTATCTGTATAAATCTTTTTTTTCACCCTTTTCCCTCCAAAATATTGTTATAAAGAATTATAGGATGCACTTACATAAGTACATCCATCAATTTAGAAAAAAATCCCTTTTTAGGTTCTTCTTGTTTATTTGCTGAATCTTCTAGTTCTTGAAAGTAGTTCTTTGATAAATCTAATGTTACTATATCTTCTTTTGTTGCAATTCTCATTCCTAGCTCTATAGCATTATTTTCAATATCTTGAAGTGAACTATATTTTAACAATTGAATTTGTAAATCTTCATTTATCTCTGTCACATTATCTATTTGGGAATTTATTGCATGTAATTTTTTCTGCATACTATAATTATTACTACTTAAAGCTACAGTAATTATACCTAGCACGAGAGAAATAAGTATTATTTGTGTTGCACATTTTCTATTATACTTAGAAATTTCATGCAGACGCTTTCTCCTTTTTCTTTCCTCTTCTTCCCTCTTTCTTTTTTCTTCTTCTAATTTTCTACGATTCTCTTCCTTAGGAGCTGCAACAATACTTCCATTAATATATTCAAACTCTTCCATTTCCATTTTCATTTTATTCACCTCTCCATCCTTATATACACCCTTATAACTTTTCTATTACTCTCAATTTTGCACTTCTACTTCTTGGATTTTCAGTTATTTCCTCTTTACTTGGATCGATTGGTTTCCTACTTATTAATTTTACCAACGGTTTTCTTCCACATACGCATATTGGAAATTCCTTTGGACACTTACAAGGATCTGATAGTTCCTTAAACTTTTGCTTAACTATTCTATCCTCTAGAGAATGAAAGGTTATTATTGCCATTCTTCCACCTTTATTTAAGTGTTCTACTCCATCTTCTATAGCCTTGTTTAAAATAGATAATTCACTATTTACTTCTATTCTAATAGCTTGAAAAGTTCTTTTTGCAGGATGGGGACCTTCTCTTCTTGCCTTTGCTGGAATTGCTGCTTTTATTATATCTACTAACTCTAAAGTCGTTTCAATTGGCTTATCAATTCTTCTTTCTACAATAAATTTAGCAATTCTTTTTGCAAATTTTTCTTCACCATAATCTCTTATTATTCTATATAACTCTTCTTCAGAATAAGCGTTTACTACATCATAAGCTGAGAATTCTTTCTCTCTGTTCATTCTCATATCAAGTGGTGCATCCTTCATATAACTAAACCCTCTTTCTCCTTCATCTAGCTGATATGAAGATACTCCTAAGTCCATCAATATTCCATCTACTTTTGGTATTTCTAATGAAGTTAAAATATCATCTATATTATAAAAGTTGTTATGAACAAATTTTACATTTGAATAATTCTTTAACCTCTCCTTAGCAGCTCTTAATGCATCTTTATCTTGATCTATTCCTATTAATGTTCCTTTATCTGATAATCTTTTTAAAATATGTGAAGAATGTCCTGCACCTCCAAGGGTACAATCAACATATGTACCATCCAACTTTATATCCAAAGCTTCAATGCACTCATTTAATAATACTGATACGTGCTTAAATTCCATTTCTAAAACTCCTTATTTCACATTTAATTTACACTCCTTTATATACTTTATAATTTTTTATTTATACTTTCAACTAAAATTCATTAATTTTATTCCAAATTTACTTATTCTCTAAAAAAGTAAAAAATCCTTCTAAAATAAGAAGAATTTTTTTACTTTTTTATATATTTAAACTATTTTTTTCTTATACATTAAATCTGAAGTTAACAACATCTCCATCTTGCATTACATATTCTTTTCCTTCAAGTCTATATAATCCTTTTTCTTTTGCTTTAGCTTCAGAACCACATGCAACTAAATCATCATATCCTACTATTTCAGCTCTGATAAATCCTCTTTCTATATCTGAATGAATTTTTCCAGCAGCTTGTGGTGCTTTAGTTCCTACCTTAATTGTCCAAGCTCTTACTTCTTGTACTCCTGCAGTTAAGAAACTCATAAGTCCAAGTAACTTATATGACGCTTGTATTAATTTATCAAGTCCTGATTCTTCTAGTCCATATTCAGATAACATTTCTGCTTTTTCTTCTTCATCAAGTCCTGATAATTCCTCTTCTAACTTAGCACAAACTATCATAACTCCTGAATTTTCTTTTTCTGCATATTCTCTTACCATTTGAACATACTTATTTTCTTCAGTTCCATTCATTATGTCATCTTCTGAAACATTACAAGCATATAATACTGGCTTAGAAGTTATTAAGAATAAGCTCTTTATAAATTCTGCTTCTTCTTCAGTTGTTTCTAATGTTCTTACTGGAAGATTTTTTTCTAATTGAGCTTTTACTCTTTCCATTACTCCATATTCAAACTTAGCAGTTTTATCTCCTGATCTTACAAGCTTTAATGATTTTTCCATTCTTCTTTCAAGAACTTCTAAGTCTGAGAATATTAATTCAAGGTTTATAGTCTCAATATCTCTTATTGGATCTACTGAACCATCAACATGAACAACATTTCCATCATCAAAACATCTAACAACGTGAACAATAGACGCAACTTCTCTTATATGAGATAAAAACTTATTACCTAGTCCTTCACCCTTAGAAGCTCCTCTTACAAGACCTGCTATATCATAAAATTCTATTGCTGTATAAACCTTTCTCTTAGTTCCATACATCTTTTCTAAAACATCTAGTCTTTTATCTGGTACAGAAACAACTCCTACATTTGGTTCTATTGTACAGAATGGATAGTTAGCAGATTCTGCTCCTGCCTTTGTTATTGCATTAAATAAAGTACTCTTACCTACGTTTGGTAACCCTACAATTCCTAACTTCATTATGTATTTCTCCTCTTTCTTTTAAAAACTCTATATTAAATTATAGAGTTTAGTATATTAAATTTCAATATATTTTTATTTTAAAGACTTTAGAAGGTTATTTCTATAAACATCGAAAACCTTAGCTCTAAACTTCTATTTTAACTTTACTACCTCCCATCCCTGCTTTTGCTGGTGTTATTAGTAATTTTACTGGTACTCTGTTTTTTATAGATTCTACGTGACTTATTATTCCTACACTTAACTTATTATTATGAATTCTTTCTAGTGAATTCATAACTATTTCTAATAAATTATCATCTAAAGTTCCAAAGCCTTCATCTAAGAAAAATAATTCTAATGGTGCAGTACCCTTAAGTTGTATTTCTGATGAAAGTGCCAATGCTAGTGCTAAAGAAGCTAAGAAAGTTTCTCCTCCAGATAGTGTAGATGCATCTCTTTCTGCTCCTCCATTTTTATAATCTCTAATTATAAACTTACCATTTTCATCAACTTCCAATCCATAATTACCATTACTTATTTCCTTTAATTTCTTAGATGCCTCTAATGATATATACTTAAGTCTTGTTATTGCAACAAACTCAACAAACCTTTTTCCCTTAAATAATTTCTCAAGATCATTTAATAATGCTAATTTATGCTCTATTTTTTCTTTATTTTTTATTAACTCGCCAAGTTGTTTCATCTTCACATGTAAATTACTTATCTCTTGCTCTAGCTTTATTACTTCTTCTTTTTCCTGTTCTAATAACTCTTCTTTTTCTTTTTTAATATTTTGAATATTAATCCATTCATCTTCAGTTATGCTTTGATTATTTCTCTTATTCTCTAAACTTTCAATTGTTCCTATAATTTTAGATAATTTTTCTTTATAATTTTCAATAATTGTACTTATTTTATTTATTTCTTCTTTAGATAATAATTCTCTTTTTACTTCTTCAATACATTCAAAGCCTTCATTCTTTAAAGCATTTTCTACATCTTCTTTCTCTTCTTTACTTTTACTTAAAAGCTGACTTTCTTTTCCCATACTTTCTAGGAGCTTTTCATTATACTCTTGATATTCCTTATCTCTAACTTCTTTATTTTCTTCTTCTTTTTTAAATGATTGCTCTATACTTTTTATTTCATTTCTTACACTAAGCAAATAAGTGGCTAAATCACTTTGCTCTCCAACTTTAACTTTAATAGCTTCTCTCTTTAGCCTTATAACTTCATCTTTCTCCTCTATTTTACTCTTTAATGCTGCTCCTTCTTCTTTTATTATTGAAAGTTCATTTTTAAAGTTTTCTCTATCTTTATTTAAACTTTCTAATTTTTCTCTATTAACTTTTAATTCTTTTTCTTTACTATTCTTTTCTCTTTCTTTTTCAATTAATAACTTGTTAAAAGTTTTAAAATTATCTATATTAAACTCTTTCTTTAATTCATTTAAGTTTTTCTTATTAGTTTCTAATTCATCACTACTTACTTCTATATCTCCATTTATAAATTTTAATTGTTTATTATTTTCTTCAAGTATAGTTTTAAATTTATTTATTTTAGTATTTAAATCAAAAATTTCTTCCTTTAATACTTCCTTTTTATTATCTAATTCTTCTTTAGTCTTATTAAAAATTAATATACTCTCTTGTAACTTTATAAATTGTATTTCTCTTTTTTCTATCTCTTCCCTATTTATATTTAATTCTATTGATTTTAATATATTATTACACTCACTTATCTTTTCATCTTGAGAGCATATTTTTGTTTTTATTATAGTAATTTCTTCTTCTAAAACTTTAATACTACTTTCTAATGCTTGAATACTTTCTTCAATATTATTTATATTAATGTTTTCATTTATTTTTATATTTTCTATGTTATGATGTAATGCTCCACATACAGGACATACTTCTCCATCACTTAAGTTTTTTCTCAATTCATGAGCTATATGTTCTATTTTTATTTCTTCATAATCTTTTTTAAGCTTTTGAAGTTTACTTAAGTCCCCTTCTTTTAATTTTAATTTTTCATTTAATTCACTTTCTAATTTATCTTTGTCGTTTTTAGATTTATTTAATATTTGTGTATTTTCTTCATGAACCTTTAGTTTATCTTTTAAATCTCTAACTAATCTTTGTTCTTCCAGTAAATCAATATTCTCTAAAGAATTATTCTTAATTAAATCCTCTAATTTTTCTATTATATTATTAAATAAATTATTCTTTTCAATTAAAACTGGCTCTAATTTATTAATTTCACTATTTTCTTTTTCTATATCTTCAATTAAAGTATTTTTCTTTTTAATATTATCATTATAAATTTTCTCTAATGAATTAACTCTATCCTCTACTAAGAGACCTTTTTGAATCCCTGCTTTAATACTTTCTTCTATATTAAGATCCTCAATTTCCTTTTCCCATGCTTTTATATTTGAGCTTATAATATTTACTTCTTGTTCTTTTTCCTTTATTTTAAGTTCAATATCTTTATATAATGCTCTTAACTTTTTAATTTCTATTTTATTTATACTGTTCTCTTCTTCTAAAGCCTTTAAGTTTTTTTCTTCTTCAATAGCTGATAAAATTTTCTCCTCTTTTACAATAAGATCAGGTAACTCCTCATCTTTTCTTTTTTTAATATTATTAAATGTATTCTCTGCTTTTTCTTTAAGTTGTAATAAAGTAGAAACTTTGTTTTTTAGTGATTCAGTATTTTTTTTAACTTCACTTATACCTTCTAAAGTTCTTTCATAAGAAATAATATATGGATTAACATTCCATGCATGAGATGCCCTATCTATTTTTTCCTTATATCCATTTATTTCTTCCCCTCTTACTTTTAGTGCTTCTTCTTCTTGTTTTAATTTTAATAATTCATTTTGAAGCTTCCATAATTCTTCTTTTTCTTTAAATTCAATATTAATATGTTCTATTAATTTAACTAATTTATTAAAGTCATTTCTCTTTACTTTTAAGTCCTCTTCTCTAGAAGTTATAATTTCAGTACTAATTCCTTCAAAGCCTTTAAGTTCTCCACTTAAAATGTTATACTCATTTTTTTCTTTATATATTTCACTAGACAATTTTGAACTTAAGTTATCTCCATAATTTTGAAGATTAAATAATCTTTCTAGCATTTCACGTCTTTGTTTTCCTTCTAACTTTAAGAATTCACTAAACTTTCCTTGTGGTAATACGACTGTTCTAGTAAAATCCTCTAATGATAATCCTATAATCTCCTGACAAGCTTTATTTACTGTATTTACTTTATCTGCTAGTACTTCTGCTTCTTCATTTGTAATATCTAATAATTTTACACCTGCTGCTCTTGGTGCTCCTGTCTTACTATCTCTTTTAAAATCTCTATTTACCCTATATCTTTTTATGGTAGATGATGAAATTTGAAACTCATAACTTACACTTAATGTTTTACAATTAGTATTTATATAATTTGAACTTTTCCTTGATAAATCTCCATATAAAGCTAAAGTTATACCATCTAACACTGTTGACTTTCCACTTCCTGTAGGACCAAAAATCCCAAATAACCCCTTACTAGTTAATTTCTCAAAATCTATAACTTGCTCTTCTATAAAACTATTTAATCCCTTTACCTTAAGTTTTATTGGTTTCACTTGTTATTCATCTCCTTCCATAATTGATAATAAGAGTTCTACTATCTCATCTGTAGGCTCTACATCTCTTTCTTTTTTATAAAAATCTCTAAACATTTCTTCAAAACTTTTTTCCGAAATATTTTTTAAGCTCTCTTCTTCATTTTCTTCACTTTTAATTTTAGGAATAACTTCTAATATATCATCTTTTAAGGATTTCATAATTTTTATTTCATCTTCTCTTATATATCTATCTGTACTTACTTCCAAGTATACCCATGATTCCTTATCCTTATTTTCTTTACATTTTTCAATAGCTTCTTCTATACTATTGCACTTCCATATTTCTATTGGTTTATATACCTTAAATGGAAGTTCACTTATATTAGCCTCCTCTCCCACTTTGACATCAATAATAAAACATTTTTTATCAAAAGCTATTTCCTTTTTATTATAATGAATTGGAGATCCAGAATACCTTGCTCTCTTATTAGTTCCTGGTACTACTTGAGGTTTATGTATATGGCCTAAAGCAATGTACTGAGCTTTCTCCGGGAAACATCCTCCATCTACAATATAACTTCCACCAAGCTGTATTGCTCTTTCTGATCCTCCTTCTTCACTTCCCATTGTAAAAAGGTGAGTAGCTACAAGATTAATAGTATCTTCTCTATAATTCTTTTCTAAAATATCAAATAAACTATGAATTCTATCACTATAAGACTTTGCTTTTTCTTCTTCGTCTATCATTTCATTATAAATTACTTCATTTAATCTTTTTTCACTAGGATATGGAAGTGTTAGAATAACAGCTTTTTCATTATTAATTTCAATTTCTATAAATCCTTCACCTGAATTCAGAACCTTATGCTGTCCATATTCTCCAACATCTACTACACTTTTAGGAGTTCCAACCATTATTATTCCATGCTCCCTTGCAAGAGGACCTGCTGCTACTAATCTATCAGGATTGTCATGATTACCTGAAATAACTAAAGTAAGTCTCTCTCCATTCTCAGAAATTCTTTTTAAAGTATTGTAAAACATCTTTTCTGCTCTTGCAGGTGGATTTGAACTATCATAAATATCTCCTGCTATAATAACTAAATCTATGTTATTTTCTTTAACTATATCTACAAAATCATTTAAAAATTTTTCTTGTTCATCCATTCTGCTTATACCTTCAAGGTTTTTTCCTAAATGAAAATCTGCTGTATGTAATATTCTCATACTTTCACCATCCTATTTTATATACTTAAGTTCATGCCATTTTCTTTTAAGTATTTTTCACTTTCTTTATAGTTAGGCATAATGTTATAAACTGCTTTCCAAAAATACTTTCCATGATTTCTATGTTCCATATGACACATTTCATGAATTACAATATAATCAAACACCTCTAAAGGAGCCATAGAAAGCCTCCAATTAAATAATATATCATTATTCCCTGTACAACTTGCCCATCTTTTCTTCTGTTCCTTAGATTTTATATACCTAACCTTATCTTTAAATAAGTGTTTATAATTATCTATTCTTTCTATTGCAAGACATAAAGTTTTTTCTCTATACCATTTTTCTAAAGCAAGTTTTAAAGTTTGCTCTCCCTTTGTATATGTATTTATAACTAAATTTTCTCCACTTATATTTATAGTAATCTTTTTAGTATAAATTAAATTAATTTTAACAGTATAATTTTTTCCTAAATATAAATACTTTTCACCATCTATTGGCTTTCTAATAATTTTTTTAGATGAAATTTCCTTCATCTCATTTAATTTTTTACTTACCCATAACTTGTTATTGTCTAAAATTTCTAAAATTCTTTTTTGGGTAACATTAGGAGGGGCTATAACCTTAACCCCTCCATTAATATCTACTTGAATAGATACATTTTTTCTCTTTCTATATATAACTTCAATTTCTATTTTATTTTCTTCTAATTGAAATATCATTTTTTCTCCTTTAATATACACCCATAATCGCCATATGTATAATCACCATAAATGCCATAAGATATACATTTAGCACCTCCTTTACATATACCATAAAAATTACACTTTTCACACCCCTTAGGTCTTTCTTTAAAGCATCGTATTTTTTTCATAATAGGAGAATTATAATATATATTAATTAAACTATCTTTTCTTATATTACCTGCAACTAAAGGAAGTCTTCTACATGGAAGTACATCTCCATCTTCTTGTACAATAATTAATCCATCCCCTGCTGTACATATATAAGAAGCATCCTCACCACTTAAAAACTGTAAACTTCTTTCTGAACTAACAATTATTTTACTATATTTATTTATAAAAGAATTTTTTGTTCTTTTTATTATATTAACATAATCTACAACTTCTTCAGGAGTAAGTGTACTCACTTCATTTTTACATAATCCACTGCCTATAGGCACCATTCTATCTGTCCATACTTTATAAGCTCCTGCTCTTCTTGAAATTGAAACAACTTCTGGAAAGAGCTTATAATTTTTATTATTTGCAGTAAATGAAACTAAACATTTAATCTTATATTTTTTTAATAGCTTTATAGCTTGTATAACTTCTTCATAAGAGCCTTCCCCTCTAATTTTATTATGCATCTCTTTATTTCCATCTAAACTAACTTGAATTATTCTAGGATTATATGTTTTCAACCTTTTTACTACTTCTTCTATAAGAAATGAACCATTAGTAAGTATTCCAAAGGTAAATTCATTTTTATATTTTTTTATGTAATCCAAAATCTCCCAAATATCTTCTCTTACAAAAGGCTCACCGCCTGTAATATTAATATGGCCTCTTTCATTAACATTCTTTTCTTTATTATACTTCTTTAAAAGTTCTCTATACTGTTTAATAATATTTTTAAGTTCTTCTGTAGTAAATTCTTCACAACTATAATTATTTTGATAGCAATGAGAACATCTCTTATTACATCTATTAGTTATGTGAAATTGTAATGTTATTGATGACATAAATATACTCTCTCCTCTTTAGTCAGAACTACCGCATCCCCCACATCCTCCACAAGAACTACAAGATGAACATGAACTACAGCTACTACATGATGTACATGATGTACATGATGTACAACTATGTCCTGATGAATTAGTCTTAGTGTTTGAAATAGCTTTTCCAAAAACCTTTATACCCTCAGCGTGTACTAAAAAACCCTTCATTGACTGATCATATTTTTTATCATTATCATTTCTATCATCTATTGTTTTACAAATCTTATGTTTTTCAAATGCACTTAATGAGAATTCCCCTTTTAAAGTAATTAACTTAGGTTGCTTTTTTATAATTATATTGCTAACTATAAAGATTATAAATATTTCAAATATCAAATTATTAATAGGTTTATTGTTACTTATTCCTGATAAAAGTCTTAAAATTCCTGGAATATATAATAATATTTTTAATATAGTTATTCCTAAGTTTATTTTTCTCCTTTTAAATAGCTCTCTCTCTACTAAATTTTTATTAATATCTAATATAATATTATCTGCTAATGACTTTAAATTATCATTATCTTTAATATTTATAATAGTTTTTTCTTTTTTACATTCTTCATAAATGCTACTTTCTATTTTATTTAGCTCTTCATAAACTGACTTTTTTGATGTCTTAAAAGTACCATTTTTTTGATTAATACAATTTAAGTATCCTTTTAAATATAACCTATAAACATAATACTTAATTATATCTTCACTATTTACACTTCCATCTTTTTTTAATACTAAATATTCTTCTTCTCTTAATGGCTCTATAATAATATTCTTACGTGACTTTCTTTTTCCTAATAACGAAATTATAAAAATAATAACTACTGAATAAACTCCATAAAGCCATATAAATTCCATACCCTTAACTCCCGGCAAAAACATTTATATCCCACCTTTCTATATAATTCTATTTTATTACAAAAATAGGTGTTAGAAAACATTTTTCTAACACCTTATTTATACTTAATTTTTTTCTTTTTTTATCAACTTAAATGCACTTGATAACTTTATTGGATTTCCATACATTAATGTTGCCATTCTATATATTTTAGATCCTACTATTCCTACAGCTATAATAGATACAATTGATATTCCAAATGATGCTAATACTTCTATTGTAGAAACACTTCCCATAGCTACTCTAACAAGCATTCCATTAAACGAACTAAAAGGTATAAATGACATTATTTTCATTATAGAACCATCTGGATTTGTTAAATTAACCATAGTTAAAATAAATACCGCCAAATATATAAATGTTATACTACTTGCACTCTTTCCTATATCTTCAGTTTTTGAAACTAAAGCACCTAATGCACCATAAATAAATGCATAAAATAAATATCCTGCTGTTCCAAACATAGCAAAGGTTACAAGTACATTAGTTGGAATGTTAAATAACGAATCTAAAATTCCTCCCCAAGAATCAATATTTATCTTATATGAAATAATTCCTGATGTTAAAACAACTCCTACTTGAACAAAACTTGCTATAGCTCCAGCTATTACTTTTCCAAATATAAGTGAATTAGTGCTTGTACTAGTTACAAGTACTTCAATAGCACGATTACTCTTTTCACTTGTAACTGATGTTGCTATTAATTGTCCATATAAAATTATCATCATATAAAGTACAAATATTAAAATATAAGTATATAAATAATTACTTACTCCATCTTTACCTAGTATTTCAACATTACTTTTTATTGGAGTATTATATATTGCATCAATTTCATCTACATTAATATCTTTATCTTTCAAATAATCCTCTCTATAAATTCTGGATAAGACAGATTCAAAAATTTCTTGTTTAGAATCTGAAAAACTAGTATTCTCAACTAAATAACTATAATCTGTTAATGAGTTTACTATAAATCCTGCTTCTACATCCCCATCATTTATTAATTTCTTTAAATCTTTTTCACTATTAACAATGTCTATATTAAAATCATTAAATGATACTTTAAAATATTCATTATCTACTAAAATTTTATCTTTATCATATATTGCTAATGTACTTTTTTCATTATCTTCCTCTGAAGACGATGAATTATCTTTTCCACTTAAAGCTGGAATATTTATAAATGATGGAATTGATAGTCCAATAATTAATACAACAGAGAATATTACTGTAGTTATTAAGTATGTTTTATTCCTAAAGTAATTACTTAATTCAAATTTTAATACATTTAAAAATTGTTTCATTAATTATCACCTGCCTTTAATACAAAAATATCATTTAATGTTGGTTGATACTCTCCAAATTTTTCGATATCTATATCACATTCAATTAAGTTCTTTAATAAATCTTTTTTTGATTTTCCATTTAATAATTTTATAACAATAAATTCTTTCTTCACTGTATCTACTTCAATGATATCACTTAATACTTTTTCACATTTGTTCTTTAAATCACTAGGTGAGTAATTATTTGAACTTAATATTAATCTATCTTTTCCAAAATCCTTCTTTATTTCTTTTAAGTTACCACTTAAAACTACATCTCCATGATTAATAATAGAAATATCTTCACAAAATTCTTCAACATAATTCATCTGATGACTTGAAAATATAACAAGTTTATTATCATCTATTAGCTCTTGTACAACCTCTTTTAATATTTGAGAGTTTACAGGATCTAATCCACTAAACGGCTCATCTAATATTACTATATCAGGATTACAAACTAAAGTTTGTGCAAGCTGAACTTTTTGTTGATTTCCTTTTGATAATGTTTCAAGAAGAACATTCTCATATTCTAAAACTCCCAATCTTTTAAGCCACTTTTTTGTATTTTCTTTTGCTTCTTTTTTAGAAAGTCCTCTTAAACAAGCTAAATATATAATTTGCTCTGAAACCTTTCTCTTAGGGTATAATCCTCTTTCTTCTGGTAAATACCCTATTTGATAATCTTTAGGATTAAAAGGCTTTCCATCTAAAGTAATTTCACCTTTATTTGCTTTAAAAACATCCATTAATATTCTTATTGTTGTAGTCTTTCCTGCTCCATTTCTCCCAAGTAACCCTAGGGCTTTTCCACTACATACTGAAAAAGAAATTCCATGTAATACTTCCTTTCCCGAAAAACTTTTATATATATTTTTTACTTCAAGTTTCATTCTTATCTCCTCCTATAATCAATCATACCATAATACAACTTTTATTATATATGTTGTAAGTAATTAAATTAAATGACTTAAGTCATTTTTGGTTAATTTTTCTTAGAATTAATTTTTTACTATTTTCAAATACTAATGTAGAAAGAGGTGATTTTTTGTGAAAAAAAGAAGTTTTTTAATATTTTTACTAACTTTTATAATATTTTTTTCTTATTCAGTTCCTGTACTTTCAGTTGCTGATACAACTGAACTAAATTGGTATTATGTACCTAAGGATAATCATGAAATACCTGAAGGTGCTAAAGACTCAGTAAACTTTCTTAAAAACTATGATGCTTATTATTTAGGAGATACTACTTCAAAAGTATTATATCTTACTTTTGATGAAGGATATGAAAATGGTAATACCCCAGCTATACTCGATATTTTAAAAGAATTAAAAATACCTGCTGCTTTTTTTGTAGTAAAACCATATATAGATAGTCAACCTGACATAATTAAAAGAATGGTTAAAGAGGGTCATTTAGTATGTAATCATTCAAATACCCATCCTTCAATGGCTTCAATAATTAATGAAGAAAAATTTAACTCTGAATTTAGTACTACTGAAGATGCTTTTAAAAAGCTTACTGGAAAAGATATGCCTAAATTTTTCAGACCTCCTATGGGCAAGTACTCTCAATATTCTTTAGAAAAAACACAAGCTCTAGGCTATAAAACCATTTTTTGGAGCTTTGCTTATAGAGATTGGTTAATAGATGATCAACCTGATGAAAGCTATGCTATTGAAAAAATAGAAAGTAGTGTTCATCCAGGAGGTATATTACTATTACATGCAGTATCAGATACCAATACTAAAGTGTTAAAACAAGTATTATCAGATTTACAAAAGGATGGCTATAAATTTAAATCACTAAATGATCTTCCAACAGAAGAAAAAGAAAAAAAGTAATTATTCAATAATATATATAATTAAATAAGTGTGAACTAATTACTTTATATACTTTTTAAAGTTATAAAAGTAATTAGTCACACTTAACTATTATTCTACAATATTCATTTAAATAACATTATCTCTGGATTCATCCAAAGAGATCTTACTATAGCAATTCTTTGTTTTTGCCCTCCAGATAATTCTCTAGGATAAGCTTTTTTTCTTTCATAAAAACCTACTCTTTTTAAAAGTACATCTCTTTCATTTTCTATCTCTTCTTTAAGAGCTTATTTTTATGTAATCACTTTCTTCACTTATTACCTCGGAAATATTACCTCATTTGTTATTTCACAAATACTGTTTTTTCTCTGTAATGATTTATTTAAAATATTTTCAATTTCATTTTCTATAGAAGATGCCATAGGTAAATGTCTTAAAGAATTTAGATTCACCTTAACATTTACTATAGAGCTTTCAATAGCACTATGAAGAAGTATAGCAGCACAACTAGCATCTGATAAAAGCATCTTATTTCCATACTTTACGGCTATATCAATATTATCATAGAACTTAAGACATTCTTCTGCTAAGTTCTTAGGTGCCATCATTGCCTTAACTGTTTTTTGTGTTATTTCTTTATTTCTAAAATCTCTCTCTTCTTCAGTTTCTTTAGGAAGCTTATAGCAGTCCATTAACTTATTAAAATGTTCTCTATCTTCTTCCATTAACATTAATGCTTTCTTAGTAAATTTGCTTGAAGCTTCTTTAAAGTCTAAAACTAATTTTTGAATATCTAACTCTTGTTTTTCAAAGGACTTTTTATTTACTGTAAGTGAATAAACCATTGAGTTTAAACTTCCAGCAAGAGCTGCTACAAGGCCAGCTACACTTCCACCTCCTGGAGATGGAAGAGTAGATGATAAATCATTTATAAATTCTTCTATTTTGTATTCTTTAAATTCCATATTAAAAATTCCCCTTTACTTCTTTATATATTTTCTTAATTTTTTCTATAATAACTTCTTCTGAATATGAGTTTATACATTCTCTTCTTATTTTATCATTAGAGAACTCTGGTATCTTATTAACAAAATCCTTTAAGCCTTTAACTAAAGCTTCATGATTTTTATTTTCTACTAATATTCCATTAAAATCTTTTATTATATCTTCTGCTCCCCCATTCTTAGTTCCTAATACAGGTTTACCTAATGAAAGAGCCTCTATATACACTACTCCAAATGTTTCATGCTCTGAAGGAAGAACAAAACCATCACAATTATTAAGCTCTTTAACTACCTCTTCTCTTTTTACTTCACCTAAAAATGTTATTTGATTACTCATTCCCAATTCTTGTGATAACTTTTCATATTCTTCTGCTCTATTACCATAGCCACCTATTCTTAATTTTACTTTTTCACCTTTAAAAGCTTCACTAAATGCCTTTATAAGTCTATCAATTCCCTTTTCAGCAACTAAATAAGCTAATGAAAATAATATTATTTCATCACTCTTTTCTTTTTCTTTTGGAATAAACATTGAAAAATCAACCATATTTCCTATAACATTTATATTATTTGATGTATATTCCTGCATTTCTTTTTTCAATCCATTTCCTACTGCAATTAATGCATCAGCACAATCATATGCACCCTTTATCCACTTAACATAACTATCTCTTACATACATACTATATTTAAGAGAAGAGTGCTCTGTTAATACAAATGGTATATTATATTTTTTTGCCACATAAGCTGCTGAAATACCAGCCCAAAAAGCAGAATGAGCATGAATTATATCAACAGCACCTTCCTTTTCAACAATCTCTAAATATAGTCTCTCCATTCGTCTATTAAAAAATTTAAACATATTTGCATTTTTAGGTAGAAAATTATAATTTCTAAATCTATAAGTTGGTAAGCCATATTCTTCACTGAAAGTTATACCTGTTTTTTCTTTTAATTTTCCTAAATCTGTTATTGGCCAAATCTCATTATATGCAACTGTTACTTTTTCCCCACTTCTTTGAAGAGCCTGAAATTGTTCCTTAAAAAAACTACCATGAACTTTTTCATTTGGTGCAGCATACCAAGATGGTACAACCATTATATGCATAATAAATCCTCCTACACTTTAAAAATGTTAATTAATCTTTCAGTTATACTCTTCCACTCAAAAGAATAATCTTCTTCTCCTAATAAATCTTCCTTACTCATTTCTAAAATAGATGTAAGTTTTTCTTTTATATATTCCTTATTATTTAAGGTATTTACACATCTTTTATGATCTTCTACTAACTTTTTAATTGGATCATTTTCATCTCCATATATTACAAATATTTTACCCTTAGCACCAAAATACTCGTATATCTTTGCTGGAATCTGTTTAGAGTTTTTATTTCCAAATATTAATAACACTTCTGAATTTAACATATACTTTAATGCCTCTTCAAAAGGAATTCTTGG
>JAFADP010000154.1 GCA_023424785.1 Bacillota bacterium | reverse complement strand
GAAGTTGAAATTAAAAAAATTAATTGTGAAGGCAAAATAATGTTTCCAGGATTTATTGATTGTCATGTTCATCTTATTGGTGGAGGTGGTGAAGGAGGTTTTACTACAAGAACACCAGAATTAAAATTTTCTGATTTAACAATAGCAGGAATAACTTCTGTTGTAGGATGCTTAGGAACAGATGATATTTGTAGAAGTATGACATCCCTTTTAGCTAAAGTTAATTCTCTTATAGAAGATGGAATATCAGCTTATTGCTATACAGGTTCATATTCTGTACCTGTTAAAACTGTTATGAATACCATTAAGGAAGATATTATGCTATTACAAAATATTATAGGAGTAGGAGAAATAGCTTTATCTGATCATAGAAGTTCTCAACCTACATATGATGAATTTGTAAATTTAGTATCTCAAGCTAGACAGGGAGGATTATTGTCAGGAAAATCAGGTATTGTTAATATACATGTTGGTGGTGGAGCAAGAATGATAGACATGTTATTTTCACTTATAAATAATACAGAAATTCCACCAACACAACTACTACCTACTCATATGAATAGAAGTGAAGAATTATTAGAAGCAGGTGTTAAGTATATAAAGAAAGGAGGGTTTATAGATTTAACTACTAGCAGTGATGAAGATTGTTTAGAAGATGGTGAATTAACAGCAAGTGAAGGATTAAAAAAGTTATATAATCAACATATACCTATTGAACATATTACATTTTCATCTGATGGAAACGGAAGTATGCCTAATTTCAATGAAAAAAGGGAGCTAATTGGATTAAAAATATGTTCTGTAAAAACTTTATATAATGAGGTAAAGAAATCTTTTTTGGAATATGGAATTCCTATAGAACAGGCAATAAAAGTTATTACATCAAATGTAGCTAATTTATTAAAACTAGAAGGAAAAGGAGAAATTAAAAAGGGTAATATAGCTGATTTTGTTCTTGTAAATAAAGATACATATGAAATTGAAGATGTATATGCAAAGGGGATATTACTTGTTAAAAACGGAATTGCTGTAAAGAAAGGAGCCTTTGAATAAAATAACTTGATTAATAAAAAGTTAAGAGGGTATATCCCTCTTAACTCTTGAAAAATACATGGTTACCTATGGTTGTGACATCTCTTTTATTTGTAGATTTCATCCATGAGCATGTAGCTATAGCTGGATTATAGAAAAAGAGCGCATTGTTTGTAGGATCTACACCTTTTATCGACTCATAGACGGCATCATAACAACTTTGATCTGGATTAGCGACAATTTCATTATTTTTTACACAAGAGAATGCATTTGATTGAAAAATTACATCTGTAACTGTGTTTGGGAATTGTGGACTTGTAACTCTATTTAATACAACAGATGCTACAGCAACTTTACCTTCAAAAGGTTCTCCACGGCTTTCAGCATAAACTAGTTTAGCCATAAGATCTATATCAGATTGGCTGATATAGAGTGAACTTGAACTACCGTTGTTATTAAAAACCTCGATTGTTTCGTTTGTATATATATTATTATTTTGTTCGCCATCTATGACTTGTTGAATTTGTGTACCCTCTAAGTTTTCTGCATTTGCATCAATAGCAGGATAAACGGAAATGCTTAAGACTAAGTAAAATAAAATTTTGTTAAAGATTTTTTTCATATATAACCTCCTATTTCTAACCCAGTCAAAAAGTAGTATTACCACAAAAATTTTTATTATACAAAAACTTTAGAATGCTATTCTTAAGTTTTAATGAAAAAGTATTATTATTTATGAAAAAGTTATAGGATTTGATGTATAATTTAATTGTAGTAAGTATTAAGAGGTGAACTTGATGCAAGATGTTATAACAATACTGGCAAATGCTATTAAAAATATATCTATTTGGTCTATAATGGATATCTTAGTTGTATCATTTATTTTTTATAAAGGATACATGCTAATTAAAGAAACTAGAGCAGAACAATTATTAAAAGGTATTTTTTTAGTAATTGCACTATTTCCTATAAGTTATTTATTAAAATTAGATATGTTATATTTTTTGTTAAATAAAACAATAACTATAGGTGTTTTAGCCGTAGTAATAATTTTTCAACCAGAAATTAGAAGGATGTTAGAACATATAGGAAGAACTACATTTGATGATATACACAATAAGCAGACAATAGAGGATAGAAATAGAATAATAGGAGAAATAGTAACAGCTGTATCAAACCTATCTGAAACTAAGACAGGAGCATTATTGGCAATAGAACAAGGAACAGGTTTAGGAGATGTATTTGATTCAGGTACAATACTTGATGCTGAAGTAACATCAAATTTATTAGAAAATATATTTGTTGTAAATACTCCATTACATGATGGGGCAACTATAATAAGAAATGGAAGAATATATGCATCAGGATGTGTTCTTCCATTAACTAATAGTAATGCTGTAAATAAAAAGTTAGGAACTAGACATAGAGCGGCAATAGGATTATCAGAAATATCTGATGCACTTGTTATTGTTGTATCCGAAGAAACTGGAGTTATATCATTAGCTGCTAATGGAAGACTAACAAGAAATTATGATAAAGAAAAATTAAGAAATATATTAATAAGAATAATTGAAAAGAGAAATACGAAAAATGTTAGAAGTGCTAGTGAGAAGGTGAAAATGTGGATAAGAGGAATGAAAAAGTAATTACAATATTTATCTGTGTTATATTATCTTTTTGTTTATGGTTATATATATCAAATGTAGAGAATCCTAATAGAACATTAGACTTAAAGAATGTAAATGTAACAATTGAAAATGAATCATCATTGAAGGAGTCAAACTTAGCAGTTTCTCCAAATCAAACATTTTCTATTAATCTTAAGGTAGAAGGGCCAGCTAAAAAAATTTATTCAATAAGTAGAGATGATTTTAAATTAAAGGTAGATATAAGCTCATATGCATTGAAAACAGGAACAAATATTATTCCAGTTGAAGTAGTGGATTATCCTGATGGTATAACTATAAAAAATACAGGGAATTTAACAATAAGTATTGTTATAGAAAAGATAGAAAAAAGGGAAATGTCATTAATTTCACAGGTTGACATGACATTTGAGGATGGGATTACTAAAACATCATCTGATATAAATCCTAAGAATGTTACTATATCAGGTCCTACTAGTACATTAAATAAGGTTAGTTCTGTTATATTATATGGAAGTGAACATAATATAAATTCAAACTTTTCAAAATTATTTAATATTAAAGCAGTTGATGAAAATGGAGATATAGTTGATGGAATAGAATTAAATATTCAAGAGGCTACTCTTACAGTAATGGTATCAAAGAGTAAAGAGGTACCTATTAAAATAAATTATATTAATTCCTTACCAAGTGGAATAAATGAGGTAGAGGAGATAGCTTCAGTAGATAAAGTTACTATTACAGGAGATTCTGATATAATTTCAAATATTGAAAGTATAGAGACTGAACCAATAGATTTATCTCAAATATATTCTAATAAAGATATTAACTGCAAACTAATAGTGCCATATGGAGTAACTATGTTAGATAATACCAGTATTACAGTAAGTATAAAAGTAGAAAATAATACCGTAGTAACTAAAACTATTGAAGGTGTAAAGATTAATTATAAAGATGAATTGTCAGATAAATATCTTTATGAGTATTTAGCTGATAGTGTAAATATTGATATTTCAGGAACGGAATCAAATTTAGCAAATATAACAGCTTCTGATATATTAGTAGAAGCTTCTCTTAAAGATATAGATAATGAAGGCGAAAATGAGATTGAATGGACAGCTAGTTTAGTAGAGGCTAACAAAGATGTTTCTATTATTAATTCGAAAGGTACAGTTAAAGTTATAATAAATCCTAAGATTGAAGAATAGTTATTATTAATAAAAAAATATGAAATCCTATTTATGGTAAGGTGAAAGTTTCTATAACAGAGGATAAAGTTAAGATATCATACTTTTTTATTTTTTAATATTTTTTATGAAGGGAGATTTCTATGAATAAACAAGAATTAATAGAACAAATAAAAGCATCAACTAGAGAAATAAAGTGTGATTTAGTAATTAAGAATATTACAATAATAGATATTTTTAATAATGATACATTTATAGGGGATGTGGGAATAAAAAATAGTTATATTATAGGAATCGGAGATTATGAGGGAGAAAAAATTATAGATGGAAAAGGGAAATATATATGTCCAGGATTGATAGATGCTCATTGTCATATAGAATCTAGTCTAGTAACACCAAAAGAGTATGCAAAGGTAGCATTATTAAATGGGATAACATCTGTTATAGCGGATCCACATGAAATTGCTAATGTTATGGGAGAAGACGGTATAAAGTTTATGTTACAAGACTCAGCTAATATACCTTTTGATATGTATTTTATGTTACCATCTTGTGTACCTGGAACAAGTTTTGAAAGCTCAGGCGCAAGATTATTAGCTAGTAATTTAAGAAATTTTTATAATGAGAAAAGAGTATTAGGACTTGCAGAAGTAATGGATTATGAATCATTATTTAATTGTGAAGAATCAATGATTGATAAAATATATGATGCAATTGA
>JAFADP010000150.1 GCA_023424785.1 Bacillota bacterium | reverse complement strand
ATATAAACTTTCTCCACGCATTACATTATCCCTTATTTGTATCATTGCACTTTCCACAATTCTATTTCCTACAACTTCTGATACTATCTCTAAAGCTTTTATTAATGGCAGGCCACTTGCCATTAATATAGATAATGTTCTTGTAAATCTTGATACAATTATCATTTCATTAATCTTTTTAAGTACTGGTAGCTTTAATTTCAATTTACTTACAATTAAAATCCCCTGTTCTGTCTTTAAGAATATTTTCAAACCAAGTCCAACCATAATAATAAAAAATAAAATTATAATCCAATTATTCTGTATGCTACTGCTAAGTCCAAGTAAAAACCTAGTAGACCATGGAAGCTGCGTTCCATTTCCTTCAAAGATATCCATAAATGTTGGCATTACATATACTAATATAAAAACAACAGCTATAATAGCAACACATCCTAGTACAATAGGATAAATCATTGCACTTTTTACTTTATTGTTTATTTTATTTTCTTTTTCAAAGTGAGTGGACATTCTCAGAAACATTTCATCCATATTACCACTTACCTCTCCAGACTCTATCATACTAATTAACAATACTGGAAAAATATCTGGATACTTCTTCATAGATTCCGAAAGCATTTCTCCTTTTCTTACATCTTCCTCCATATTACCTATTATCTCTTTTAATGTTTTATTAGTTATTTGCTCATGCATAAGAGATAATGAATTAATTAAAGGAACACCTGCATCTAGCATTGTATACATTTGTCTACAAAATATAGATAAATCTTTTACTTTTACTTTCTTTTTTACTTCTATATTTGCACTTTCAATGATTTCATCAACCTTTACTGGATAATACCCATTTGCTGTTATCATTTCTAGTACATCATCCCTAGAATTTGCTTGATACTCTCCTGTAGTTTTTGAACCATCAGCTTTTAATGCTTTATACTTAAACCTCTTCAATTAGTACACCACCTTTTAAATATCTTTAATTAATGCAATTGTAGCAAGTTCCTCAACAGTTGTTGTACCATTTAACACCAACTTTATACATTCATCCTCAAGTGTTGTCATTCCATGCCTTATAGAAATATCTCTAAATGTATCCATATTCTTAGTAACATTCATTGCATCTCTATGTTCTCTAGTAACTTCCATCATTTCATAAACACCAGCTCTTCCATAATATCCAGTTTTATTACAATGTCCACACCCTCTGCCCTTGTGAAGTATTAAAGGTTTATTAATATCTTGTTTTAATATTTTTTTCTCTCTTTCACTTGCTTCATACTCTTCAGAACAATTTGGGCATATTCTTCTAACAAGTCTTTGAGCAATAACTCCAACTAATGATGTTGATACTAGATATGGCTCTATTCCCATATCTAAAAGTCTACTTATAGATGATGGTGCATCATTTGTGTGAAGTGTACTTAAAACCAAATGTCCTGTAATGGCTGCTTTTATAGCTATTTGTGCTGTTTCTTCATCTCTAATTTCACCAATCATTATTATGTCAGGATCTTGTCTTAGTATACTTCTAAGACCACTTGCAAATGTCATACCAGCTTTTGTGTTAACACTTACTTGATTTATACCATTTAGTGTATATTCTACTGGATCCTCAACTGTAACTATATTAACATCATCTGAATTTAATTCGCTTAAAACTGTATATAATGTAGTAGACTTACCACTACCAGTTGGTCCTGTTACTAGTATTATTCCATTTGGAGATGATATTAGCTTGTCCAGCATTTTCAAATTTTCTTCATTCATTCCAAGCTTTCTTTTATCAGTAGTATAACCTTCTCTACTTAAAATTCTTATAACAATTTTTTCACCATTTACTATAGGAAGCACTGAAACTCTTAAATCGACATCGGTTCCATCTATCTTAGTAATTATTTTCCCATCTTGAGGAACTCTCTTTTCTGCTATATTTAAATTAGCCAATATTTTAATTCTTGTAGTTAATGGTGCTAAACTTTCTATGTTTAATGTATTTACTAAATGTAATTTACCATCTATTCTATATCTTATTCTTATTTCATCTTCATATGGTTCTATATGAATATCTGATGTTCTCATCTCCATAGCATTTTTAAATATTTGTTCAACCATTTTAACTACTGGTGCATTTTTAACATCATCTAATTCTTCAATATTACCCTCATTTGATTTCGAAGATGTAGATTCTTTAATTAAATCCTCAGCAGCTTTATTTAATTGTTGATTACTATAATTAATCTCTATAGCTTTTAATATCTGACTTTTTGTAGCAATATAAGTTTCTACTTTCATTCCTGTAGCTATTCTTACATCATCTATTGCAAATATATTTAAGGGATCTGCTAATGCTACCTTTATTTTCTTTCCTTCAATCTCAAAAGGAATTAAACTATATTTCTTACACAAATTTTGTGATACCAATTTAAATACTCTCTTATCTATTTTTATTTCGGTTAAATCAACCTTCTCTACTCCTATTTCTTTCGATACGGCATCTACCATTGCTTCTTCAGAAACTATTTCTTTTTCAACTAAAACTTGAGCTACCTTCTTTCCTTCACTTTTTTGAACAGCAATTGCTTTTTCTAAATCAGAAAGTGTGACTTTTCCATCATCAAGTAGAATTTGTCCTAATTTACTTTTCACAAAGTTTGCCATAAGCTTTACCACCTTTAACCTCATGATAACAATAATTATAATAATAATTATAATTATACTTATCTTGAATTTATTGTCAATATTTTGTAAAAATTATTCTTTATATGTACTTAATGTAATATAAATGTTGTTAAAATTTTAATAAATACCAGTCTATTATTCTTTCTCCCCACATCATAGCTATAAATGCTCCCATAGCTAAATATGGTCCAAAAGCCATTTCATCTTTTCCACTCTTTTTCTTTCTTATAAGAAATATAGCTCCACCTAATCCTCCTA
>JAFADP010000136.1 GCA_023424785.1 Bacillota bacterium | reverse complement strand
TTTATATTCATTAAACTTATTACTTAATGTAGGATAAGAAAAAACTCCAAGACCAATTAGAAAGACTAAAATTAAAATAATATTTCTTGCTTTCTTTTTCATTTTTTATTTTTCTCCTTTATACTTCTTTTTCCTACTTATTTTCTTTCTGATAACTATAAAAATAATAAAAATTATTAAAATAACAACTAGAACTGATAACCCAATAGTTAAAGCTTTAAAATATTCAGTAAGCCATGTACTACTTACTTTATCTGATTGTTCTTTTTCAATTTTCTTCTCTATTTCTTCTGTGTATGGAACTCTTACTCCACGAACTAACAAACGATGAGAATTTACTCCATATGGAGTACAAGTTACTAAAGTTACATAATCTTTAGTAGAATCAATTACTAAATCAGATGTATCATGTGGCTCTACAACTTTTATTTGATCTACTTTATAAGCAAGTTTTTCTCCTAAAACCTCCATATAAAATATATTACTCTCTTCAACTTTATTTAAATCAGTAAATAATTTTGCAGTAGAAAGGCCAGTGTGTCCTGATAATACCGAATGACTCCCCTCTCCTCCTATTGGCAAAGATGTATTTTCTAGATGCCCAACTCCTTTTTGTAATACTTCTTCACTTGTACCATGATAAATAGGTAGCTTTACATTTATTTTAGGGATACTTATATACCCCATTATTCCATCTCCAGCTAAATTTATAATATTAAAATAATCTGTATCTTCTTTTAATTTTTTTTGCGCTTCTAAATCAAAAGGATCTGTTATAATAACATTTCCCGTTAATAGTTCATTATATTTTTGTGCTCTTTCTATTTCTGCTTTTAATTCTTCATTTGAAGTATTTTCAATTACTTTTTCATAGTTATTAATTACCGTGCTTTGTTTATGTTCAATATAAAAATTACTAATTACAGGATATAACATAATTCCCAATCCTATAAGAAATATTACTACCATAAAAATTATAGGTAATTTCTTCCTCATATATTTTCTCTCCTTCTTTAGTAAAAAAACAGGGATAAGACTAACCCTATCCCCATTTCCTAAATTACTTCATATCTACTATTTTGCTTTCTTTCTGCTAGAAGCAAATACAACTACTGCTCCTGCCATTAATACAAGACCACCTATTGTAAACATCCAAGTACCAGCCCCACCAGTTGTTGGAAGATTAAATCCTTTTGCATTTGTTATAGTAACTACAGGTCCTTCTTGATTTGGAGTTCCTATTGTTGTAACTGTTCCTTGGCTGTATGTTGGATTTTCATAATCTAAAGTTCCATCTCCTTTAGTTGGAAGTGTAATAGTTACAGTTGTCTTTGCTGCATCACCAGTTGGTAATATATATCCTGGTATTGTAGCTGTTTCTTGTAATACATATTCACCAGCTTTAAGTCCTACTAAATTTATTTTACCATTAGAATCTGTTTTTACTACTTTCTTATATCCATCAGGACCAGTTACTGTAAATTCAACTCCTTCTAATGGAATTGTATTATCATCCTTATCTACCTTAACAATACCTAATCCATAAGTATAAGTCTTAACTATTGATTCTGGAGTATCAGTTGTATATGGATTACCTTGTGAATCAGTTCCTGGTAAATTTGAATAAGTTAATTTAACTTCATTTGGATTGGCTACTCCACCAACATTTGCATTTTCATTTAATAATGCCTTATATTCTACTATTATTGAGTCAAAATCTTTTATGCTGCTATATACAAAATTTACTTTTATTGTTGCTCCTGCTACTGCATCTGTAAATGCTGCATCATTAACTGTAATAGAGTAATTAGTACCTAGTTCTAATTCTGTATTTACACCATCTTTAACTCCATATACTACAAAGCTTGCATTTTCATCATAAGTTAATCCTGCAGATAAAGTATCTGTATAAAAATAAGTTACCTTTGATAAATCATATATAGCTTCTGAATACTTAGGTACAGGAGAAGTAATTACATAGTCTACATAATCACCAATCTTCTTTTGATTTGCATCAACTAAAGTATTATCTTCTTTTATCTTCTTTACAACATTTGTTTTATTAAGTTTTGTGTCAACTTCTACATCATATACATAACCATTATCACTTGAATATGGAACTGAAATTAATATTGGAGATGTTGGTACATAAGCACCTTCAGCACTTGAATCTGTTTGAACTATAAAATAATATCCTAAATCTAAATTTGATAACTTAGATACTTCTCCTTCACTAGTAAGTTGAGTTCCTGCTAAACCTTTATCTGCTATGTATTTCTTTAAATTACTTTGTAAGTCTACCTTTGCAGCAGAATCATTAACATCTATAGCAGCAATCTTGTCAATTGAATAATTACCATATTCTGTCTTATTGAAGAAATCAGTAAAGTTAGCTGATGCTACATAGTTAACACCTTCATCCGCTACTTCTGTTACATCTAAAACCTTATAAGATGTAAATATTGCTTGCTTTGCTCCTTCACCTGAAACTGTTATTGAACCTTTTGTATCTGCAAAAGCTGATACTGTACATAGACTTGCAAACATCATTACTGACATGATAATTGCAAATATTTTTTTCATTTTGTTTCTAATATTCATTTTAACCCCTCCATAAATTTGAATTAATATATTTTAAGAGCATTTTTACTCCTAAATAACTTTTAAAAATAATTATTTTAATAGATTTTCTTTTTTCTTTTTATAAATAATGTACATTCCAAACGAAATTGCAATTACTGAAAAACCTATAAATATATAACCCAAAATACCTATATCGCCCATAGAAGGAAGTATGTGATATTTTATATTTGTCACTGTAAATGTAATATCCATGGCTGTTCCACTTGAATCTACTACTACCCCATTAACAATATTTCCTGCATTATAGGTATATGGTAATGTTACTTCTATTGGTTCTTTTAAAATATTGTAACCATCTGGTGCTTTAATTTCTGTGATTCTATAATCACCTATTTCTAGATTTTCAAACTTTCCTTCAGATACATCAGTCATATCAAGTATTTCAATTTCTGTCCAAGTTTGTCCATCACTATTTTTCTTTTCAAGTTTAAACTTAGCTCCTTTTAAAGCCTCGTTATTTTCATCAACTTTCTTTATTGTAATTGAACCAGCAACTTTTTTATTTGTTATTATACATTGAGAAGTATCTGAAACAGGATCCCCAAGCTCTATGACATAAATTTCTCCATTTAATGTTATTCTGTTGTTTTCTGGAATAGTAACATCTCCACTATCTGATACTTCAACTTCTACTATTCTATAAACATACTTTTGAGTTTCTTCAGTATCTTTGTACTGATCTAATCCATTAAATATATGCTTCCATCCATCATAACCTGCTTTAATCTCCACATATTTTTGCTCATTAACTTCAACTGCTTCATAAGCTGTATCTGGTTCATTTTCTAACTTTCTTTGTAATTGAACCTTTATAGAATCTGGAAGAGAAGAATCATCATATGGAATATCTACTCCATTTTCATCTTTCCATTTCTTTTCTAGTTCAATAGATATTTTCTTACGTGTAGTATTTTTAAATGTATATTTTGCAATTGTCGGATTTTCTCCATCATCTGCAGTTATAACTCCACTTACACTCATATTTGTATAATCTATAGTATTTTTATCGTTTCCTGCATCTACTTCAATTGTTTCAAGTTTTGCACCATCATCTGCATTTGTTTCTTGAATATAATATGTTGTACCTGCAGGAATACCTTCTATTTTATACTCTTCTCCTGCTTTTAATGTAAATTCTTTTACAATTGGTGTATCCTCTAATGCCATATTTGCAATATTTTTGAATGTTATTCTAAAAGTATAGGTACCATTTAAATTAGGTGAAGTATCCGCCTTATCTTTTTTAATAATAAGAGATCCTGTACGAACCTTATTTACAAAAAGTGCTTTTAAATTTATATCTGATACATCATCATCTGGACTCTTATAAGAACGGAATACAATAGTATTTGAATCTGGTTTATCTCCGAAATATTTTGCTTCATCACTATTCGCATCAACATTTTCTATTCTACCATCATCAACGGCTGTCCCTTCCTGTTCAATTAAAGAAGGTGTTGGATTAGGATTTTTTACTGTTGTTCCACTTCCGTACCCACTTACAGGTATACCATTTTCAAATAAAGTCCACTTAGTAGAAAACACATTTGAATCTACATCCTCATTCAATGAAATATAACTTCCTCTTCTAAATTGATTTATAAAAGTTGCAGTTTCTCCATGTGCTAATGAAAAATCACCTTCTGAGTCCACCTTATAATAGCTTGTGTTACTTAAACTTTTTATACTAAACAACGCATCAACAGCATTTTCTAACTTTCCACTAGTAGCAGATCCATAATCAGGTAGAGAGGATTGATGTATTTCAAATCCTACTGTTGCTTCGGCTGTTACTTCAGGCTTAAATGTAATATTATCTAAATATATTCCCTGTTCATACTTAAACCCAAATTTAATATTTTTTACACTCTTAAAGTTAAATTTATTATAAGCTTCTTCACTTTCTAACTTTTCAAGTTCTATTGTGATTTTATTCCACTTATTAGCTTCAAGAGAACTTACTCCATAAAGCTTCTTAGAATTTAACCATCCTGATATTATTTTTCCTCCTGAGTCTTCCAATTCAATATAAATATTATCTAATGAAAGATTTTTATTATCATCAAAATACATATTGAATTGCAAAAATTTATTACAAGTTGAAACATCTATTGTTTCACCATTTTCAGGTTTTATAATACCAAGTCTATCCTTAATATAATTACCAGATTCATCATCAAATTTTGCTTTCCAATAAACAACATCATCTTTTCCTCCATACTGAGGAACATGTTCAAATGTATTATTATTCGATGAAGGTTTTATTTTAGTTGAACTAAATTTATCATTAAAAACAATTGGATCAACTGATTCTCCTGTAACTTCTTTTTTCCCAAAGTGAGTTACTCTATTCTTAATATTAAATTTAAATAACTTATTATTATCAAAATAATTTTCAAATATAGGATTTACATCTGTTGTATCAACCTTTTTTTCTACAGCTAATTTATTTTCATCTGGGAAGTTATA
>JAFADP010000095.1 GCA_023424785.1 Bacillota bacterium | reverse complement strand
ATAAAATTTTACTAAATGGTGGATAGTTCATATTTTTCCTTATTATTATTTGTTCCTTAAAAAACTTTTCATATTCATTTTTTGTTGCATATCTTATAACTGAACTATCAGGAGTATATGTCTGTATGACTACTCTTCCCCTCTTATCTCCACGTCCTGCTCTCCCTGATACTTGAGTTAAAATCTGATAAGTTCTTTCTCCTGATCTATAATCAGGTATGTTTAATGATATATCTGCAGCTAAAACTCCAACTAAAGTTACATTTTTAAAATCTAATCCTTTTGTAACCATTTGAGTACCTATTAATATATCCCCTTCTTGATTTTTAAAAGAATTATAAATTTTTTCATAAGAATCCTTTGTCCTAGTAGTATCTACATCCATTCTAAGAACTTTTGCATCAGGAAAATACTTTTTCACTTCAACTTCTACTCTTTCAGTTCCTGCTCCAAAAAACTTTACATACTTACTTTGACATTTAGGACATACTTTAGTTTCTTTTTGTGTCCTACCACAATAATGACAAACCAAAAATCCATTTTTATGATGGGTCATAGAAACATCACATTCTGGACAAGTAAATACATATCCACAACTTCTACAAGAAACAAATGTTGAAAAGCCTCTTCTATTTAAAAATAAAATTGTTTGTTCATTTCTTTTTAAATTCTCCAAGATTTCTTTTCTTAACTTTCTACTTAATAAAGATAAGTTACTATTTTTTAGTTCTTCTCTCATATCAATAATTTCAGTTATTGGCATTGGAACATTTTTTACTCTATTTTTAATTTCAAGTAATTCTAATTTTCCATTTAATGCTTCATAATAACTTTCTATAGAAGGTGTTGCTGATCCTAAAATATACTTACATCCTTTTATATCACTTAAAAACTCTGCAACTTCTTTTGTTTTATATTTAGGATTTTGTTCTGATTTATATGTATTTTCATGCTCTTCATCAATTATTATTAATCCTAGGTTTTGAAGTGGTAAAAATATAGCACTTCTTGCACCTACAACTAATCTTGCTTCTCCTCTTTTAATCCTAAACCATTCATCAAATCTTTCTCCCGGAGAGAGTTTACTATGAAATAATGCTACATTAACTCCAAATCTTCCTTTAAATCTTTCAATCATCTGGGGAGTTAATGAAATTTCAGGAACAAGCATAATAACAGATTTACCTTCATTAAGTATTTCTGATGCCAATCTCATATATACTTCAGTTTTCCCTGAACCTGTTACTCCTTTTAGAAGAAACCCTTTTTTGTTAGAAGTTAAAATTTTATTAAAAACATCTAATTGTTCTTTATTTAGTATTTTTACTTCTTCTTTATTATATGTTCTAGTATTATATCTATTTACTACTTGTTCTTCACAAATCAAATATCCCATATCTATTAACTTATTTAAACTATATGAAGAGTAATTATATTTATTTATAAGTTCACTTTTTATAAAAATCCCGTTATTTTCTTTAACGAATTCCATTATAGAATAATAATTAGGTTTCTTTTTAAGTTCTTCACTTAATTCTTTATTATATACTACAACTTTTTTCTTCTTTTCTTTTAGTCCACTCATAAGACCTACAGGAATTATAGTTCTTATTGCATCAATATACTTACATAAATACTTATCTCTTAAGAAATCTATTAACTTTAAATCATCTTTACTTAAAATAGGATCTATATCTTCAATACTTGAAATATATTTTATTCTTGAATTATCAATATCATTGTCACACCTTAGTGATATTACAAAACCCTCAAATGTTTTATTTTTAATACCAAAAGGTACCCTAACCCTATGACCTACTTCAATAATAAACTCATCTTGTTCCTTTACTTTATAAGTGAAAGGTCTATCAATTTCCACTGCTTCACTATTTATTATTATATCCGCATATAAATTCAAAATTCCTTTCACCCCTTAAAATTATTAACTATTACGTATGTAAATAAGAAAAAGCGCAATATTAGCGCTTTTCCATAATAAAATCGAATAAGTTTCTAGCTACATCTCTTTTACTCATTTTATCTAAAGAATGTTCATTTCCATCTTTATCAATAATAATAACTCTATTGTCTGATGATCCAAAACCAGTATCCTTAGATGTTATATCATTAGCAACAATATAGTCCAAATTCTTTTTTGATATTTTCTTCTTAGCATTTTCAATTAAATTTTGACTTTCTGCTGCAAATCCTACAAGCACTTGTTCTTTTTTATTAAGCCCTAATTCCATTAAGATATCATTATCTCTAATAAGTTTAATTTCTAAAGAACCTTCACCTTTCTTAATCTTTTGTGTACTATATTCTTTTGGCTTATAATCAGCTACAGCTGCTGACTTTATAACAATATCTGCATTATTATATATTGATAAAACAGCTTCTCTCATTTCTGAATTAGTTGTTACATTAATAACTTCAATACCATAAGGAGCTTTTTCATTTGTAGGCCCAGAAATTAATGTTACATTAGCCCCTCTATCTCTTGCCTCTTGTGCTATTGCATATCCCATTTTTCCTGTTGATCTATTACTTATAAATCTTACAGGGTCAATATCTGCTCTTGTTGGTCCTGCAGTAACTATAACATTCTTACCAATTAAATCCTTTTTGTTATATAAAAGACTTGTAGTTGCCTCAACAATAGTATCTACAGGTGCTAACTTCCCTTGCCCTTCATCTCCACAAGCAAGTCTACCGCTAGCTGGTTCAATAAACTCATAACCTAATCTTTTAAGTTTTGCTATATTTTCTTGAACTATAGGATTAGTATACATATTTGTATTCATAGCTGGTGCAAATACTACTTTTGCTTTTGTAGCCATAATAGTAGTAGATAACATATCATCTGCAATACCATTAGCAACTTTTCCTATTATATTAGCAGTAGCTGGTGCAACTAAAAAAACATCTGCTCTTTTTGCTAAACTTATATGTTGTATTTCCCATGCTTTTGGTTCTTCAAACATATCAGTTGTCACCATATTCTGGCTCATAGCTTGAAATGTTATAGGATTTACAAATTCCGTTGCACTTTTTGTCATTATAACTCTAACATCTATATCCTTTTTTCTTAAAGCACTAATTACGTCTAATGCCTTATATACTGCTATTCCTCCTGTAACCCCAATTACTACACATTGTTTTTTATTCATTTTATTCTTCGTCACCTTCAAATGTAGATTCATAAGTAACTAAGCCATCATTAACTTCGTTTATAGCTATAGTTAATGGTTTCTTTGAATCAACACTTTCTAATTGTTTTGATCCATCTATTAATTGTCTCGCTCTTTTTGAAGTTACAATTACTAAAGAATATCTATCTTCTACTCTTTTTAGTAGGTCTACTACTGATGGATTTATCATTGTATTTACATTATTGTTATTCATTTATTAAACCCTCCTTAAAATCTAAGAAATTATAATCTATTTTATCTACTCTACATCCTTCTGCTAATATTATATTTTGAACTTTTTTAACTGCTTCTTCTAAATCATCATTAACAACAGCATAATTGTACTTAGAGATAAAATTAATTTCTTCATATGCATTTTTAAATCTAGTTATTAAGCTTTCTGGTGTTTCGCTTCCTCTTTTTATTATTCTTCTTTTTAGTTCTTCCATACTTGGAGGAAGAACGAAAATAAATACTCCATCTTCACAATTTTTCTTAACATTTAATGCACCTTGAACATCAATTTCTAAAATAACATTTTTACCTTCATTGATTAATTCTTCTACATTAAACTTAGGAGTACCATAACAATTTCCATGAACTTCCGCCCATTCTAGGAACTCTTCATTTTCTACTCTCTTCATGAAGTCTTCTTTTTCTAAGAAGTAATAATTTACTCCATGAACTTCACCTTCTCTAGGCTTTCTAGTTGTTGCAGAAACAGATAAATATAAGTTATCTTCTTTTTCTAGAAGTGCCTTACAAATTGTTCCCTTCCCTGCTCCTGATGGACCAGATATAACTATTAATATACCTTTCTTATTCATCAACTTCATCCTCTACTTCTTCTTTAGTTGATAGTCTGTGAGCTACTGTTTCTGGTTGAACTGCTGATAAAATTACATGATCAGAATCCGTAATTATTACTGCTCTAGTTCTTCTACCATAAGTAGCATCAATAAGCATTCCTCTATCTCTTGCTTCTTGTATTATTCTTTTTATTGGTGCTGATTCAGGACTAACAATGGCAACAAGTCTATTTGCAGATACTATATTACCAAATCCAATATTGATTAGTTTTATCCCCATTATCACTCACTCCTCCTAAAATATATTTTTATTCTATGTTTTGAACCTGTTCTCTTATTTTTTCAATTAGGTTCTTTATATCTATAACTATATTAGTTATATTTATATCATTGGCCTTTGAACCAATGGTATTTGTTTCTCTATTCATCTCTTGAACAATAAAATCTAACTTTCTTCCAATAGCTTCATCTAAATTCAATGTTTTTCTCATTTGACTAAGATGACTATATAGTCTTGTAATCTCTTCATCAACAGCAGCTTTATCTGCAAACATAGCTACCTCTAGAGCTATTCTCTCTTTATCTACTTCTATACCCTTAGTAAGCTCAGATAATCTATCTTCTAATTTCTTTCTATAAGTTTTAGGTACATCTTCTGCTAGTTTTTCAACTAAACTTACCTTTTCTTCAATTACATTTAACTTAAATATAATGTCTTCCTTAAGCTTTTCACCTTCACGCACTCTCATTTCAACCATTTTATCTAGTGCTTCTTCTAATAAAGGTTTAACTTCACTTAATATATCATCTAAGTTTTCTTCTTCAGGTTCTAATGTTAAAACTTCTGGAAAACGAGATAATTTTGTTACTGTAACATCATTTTCAATATTAAATTGTTCTGATAATTTTTTAAGACATTCATAATATTCTTTTGCTAATTCTAAGTTAAGTTTAGGCAATGAATTTATTTTGTCATAACTCTTATAGTTAATAAATACATCTACTTTACCCCTAATTAATTTAGAGCTTATTATCTTTCTAATCTCTTCTTCTAAAGCTATCATAAACTTAGGTAGTCTAATATTTAAATCTAAATATCTATTATTAACACTTTTCATTTCTATAGAAAATAAATAAGAGTTACCTTCCTCACCTTGAGATCTTCCGAAACTAGTCATGCTCTTAACCATCTTTATCACATCCTCTATTGTTCGTCAAAACAATAATAATTTATTTTTATATTAAGGTCAATAATATGTTAACATTTTGTTAACATATTAGAAATAAAAAAACTCTCCCCAAATTATGGAGAGAGTAAAATTTTTATAGTTCAAAAACAAATAACTTAAGTATAAAGATAATTGCTAATATTATCATAACCCATGATACTTTCTTCTTTTCTTTTCTTGAGAATAAATTACCAAGTAGGTTTATAATTACATAAGCTAAAACTCCAACTGTTAAACCATCACCTATACTATAAGTAAGTGGCATTAAAGCTATTGTTAAAAATGCTGGAACACCTTCTGTTAAATCATCAAAATCTATATTTTTAACAGCTCCAAGCATTAAGAATCCAACATATATAAGTGCTGGTGCTGTTGCACATGATGGTATTGCTACAAATATTGGTGAGAAGAACATAGCTAATAAGAATAATATTCCCGCAAATATAGCTGTCCATCCAGTTCTTCCTCCTGCTGCAACACCTGTTGAGCTTTCAACATAAGTTGTTACAGTTGAAACACCCATACATGCACCTGCTGTAGTTCCTATAGCATCTACCATCAAAGCTTTTCCTGCATTTGGTAAATTGCCATCTTCATCAAGCATTCCTGCTTTTGAAGCAACTCCAACTAAAGTTCCTATTGTATCAAAGAAATCAACAAATAAGAATGTAAATACTATTGTTATAAATGTCCATACTGTATCTTTATTGAACATATATTTAAAATCTATTTTACCTGCTATTGGTGATATACTTTCAAATTTAAAAATACCATCTGGTAGGTATATTCCAAGGTCTGCTGCATTTTGTGGGTTTATTAATGCATATCCCCATGCTAGCAGTGTAGATACTACAATACCCCAAAGTATAGAGCCTCTAAAATTCTTCTTTTCACAAATAACTATTACTAAAAGCCCTATTAATGCAATAACTACTGTTGGTACTCTAAAGTTCCCCATAGCTACTGTAGTACTTTCATCAGCAACTACTATATTAGCTCCAATAAAGCCTATAAAAGCAATAAATAATCCAATTCCTGCTGTAACTGCAAATTTCATATTCTTTGGTATAGCACTTACTACTGCTTCCCTAACCTTAAATAAAGATAAAAGAATAAATACAATACCTTCAACGAAAACAGCTGATAAAGCTATTTCCCAAGATATCTGTTTACCAAGTACTACTGAATAAGCAAAAAATGCATTTAATCCCATCCCTGATGCTAATGCAAATGGTAAGTTTGCGAAAACCCCCATAAGTATAGTACTAAGTCCTGCGGCTAAACATGTTGCTGTAACTAATGCACCTCTATCCATTCCAGTTTCACTTAGAATATTAGGGTTTACTGCAACTATATAAGCCATTGTTAAGAAAGTTGTTAACCCTGCTAAAAATTCTCTTTTGTAGTCAACCTTCTCATTTGATAAGATTTCTAAAAATCTTCCTTTTTTATTTTTTTGTTGCATCTTTTTTCCTCCTAAAAAATAATAAAGAAGATAGAGTTATACAAAAAAGCATAACTCTATCTTCCTAAGAAGTTTTTAAACTTTCTATTCTCATAGTCAGATATTTAAGGTATCTGGTAGAAACTAGTGAACCGTATTATCACCATTATATGAGTTAAATGCTTTACTCCTAAATTATATATATGCATTTATTTATTGTCAATTACATTAACTATAAATATAAAACTTCTATAGAATATAAGATAGTTCATCTTTAACTCTTTCAACTCTACATTTTTCAGCATTAATAATAGTTTGTATTTTCTTCACAGATTCTTCAATATTATTATTAATTATTCCATAATTATATTTAGATATTGAACTTATTTCTGAATATGCAGAATTAAACTTCCTAATTAACATATCAGGAGTTTCTTTTTTATCACTATTAATTATATCTTTTTTAAGTTCTTCAAGTGATGATGGAAAAATAAATATAAGAACTGTGTCCTGAACTTTTTCTTTAACTTGAAGTGCTCCCTTAATATCTAATTTTAAAATAACATTATTCCCTTCATTAAGTAGTCTTTCCACTCTGTGTTTTGGAGTTCCATAATAATTTTCATATATTTCTGCCCATTCAAGGAATATTCCTTTATCAACTCTTTTTAAAAATTCCTTCTTATCTATGTACTCATAATCATCTCTTTCATCATCTTTTACATTTCTAGTAGTTACAGATTTAGAAAGAACTACATCATTACTTTTTTCTAAAAGTCTCTTTATAACTTCATCTTTTTTAGCACCTGTTGGTCCTGATATTATTAATAGTATACCTCTTTTTTTCATAAATATAACCCCCATCCCACTCTATCTTTTAATATATTTTTTTATATTATAGTTTTATTTTCCTAATATTTCAATATAATAATATTAATGTCTTATCATTTTATAAAACGAAACTTATTCAGTAGGAGTTTTTATCTCCTACTGAATTTAGCTGAGTTAATCTAGGGTCATGTCCGTTGTTAGCTCCCTGTTATATAGAACAAGGGAGTGTTGCAACGGCTAGACATCAGATAAAATTCATCTTCATTACTATTAAAACTTTTGCGAAATAAAGAGACTAAGTTACTAACTTAATCTCTCTTAATAAAACTGTGTAACTATATTTTTAAATTTAAAGAATTATACAAATAAGACCACCGTTTCCTTCATTAATTATTTTTTGAAGAGTTTTTTGTATCTTTACTTGCACGTCTTCTGGCATCTTATATAATTTATTTTGTAAGCCCTCTTTAACTAATACCTCTAGAGATTTTCCAAACATATTACTTTGCCATACACTTGTTGGGTCAGTTTCAAATTGTTCTAATAAAGCTTTAACTAACTCCTCTGATTCTTTTTCTGAACCCATAATAGGACTTATTTCTGTTTTTATATCTGCCTTTATAAAATGAAGAGATGGTGCACTTGCTTTAAGTTTAACTCCAAACTTATTACCCTGCTTAACTATTTCTGGCTCCTCAAATTGCATTTCACTAAGTTGAGGTGCTACTAATCCATATCCAGTTTCTCTAACATCATTTAATGCATCTTTTATTTTGTCATATTCTTTCTTTGCAAAGTTTAATTCCTTTATTAAACTTAATAACTCACTTTCACATGATACATTAAGATCACATATTTCACTTAATACCTTATAAAATACTCCATCTTCAGGTTTTAATAATATTCTTCCTATTCCTACTCCTAAATCTATTTCCATAAGAGTAGATGTGCCTAAGTACTCATATTTTTCTATTTTATCAAGGCAACACTTTATATCTTTTACCTTAGATATATCTAAACTCATCTCCTTGATTATGTTAAAAAACTCTTTCTTTAGCCAATGTGAGCATTCCAATTTTTCTACCCATTGTGGAATATCTATATTAATTTCTTTTACTGGGAATTCACTAAGTACATCCTTAAATATGTCTTCTATATTATCTTCATTCATATTATATACGTCCATTATTCGAACTGTAACCTTATACTTTTCTTCCATCTCTTTTCTTAATGTTTTTGTTTCTGGTGCACTTGGTTTAGAACTATTAAGTATTATTATAAAAGGTTTGTTTATGCTTTTAAGTTCATTTATAACTCTTTCTTCTGCTTCTAAATAATCATCTCTTGGTATACCTGTAATGCTTCCATCTGTAGTTATTACAAGACCTATGGTTGAGTGATCTTGTATTACTTTTCTTGTTCCTATTTCTGCTGCATCTTCAAAAGGGATTTCATAATCATACCAAGGAGTATGAACCATTTTTGCATTTTCTCCTTCTATATAACCTATAGCCCCTTTAACGATGTATCCTACACAGTCTACCATTCTAACTTTAAATTTCAATTCATCATTAAGTTCTATTTCTATTGCTTCATTTGGTACAAATTTAGGTTCGGTTGTATGAATACTTTTTCCTGATCCGCTTTGAGGCAATTCATCCTTAGCTCTTTCTTTCTTATAAGTATTTTCAATCTTTGGTATAACCATTAAATCCATAAACCTTTTTATAAATGTTGATTTTCCTGTTCTTACAGGACCAACTACACCTACATATATATCCCCTTGAGTTCTTTCAGCTATGTCCTTGTATATATTGAAGCTCTCCAAGTTATAACCTCCTAAATTTATTCTTAACAGTATATGTATATTCCATCTGATATAAATTATTCTATACCACCTATACACACCATCCTTATATCATATGATTAACCCTCTATAAAATGAACTAATTTTATTCAAAAAAATCCACTAGTTTTTTAACTAGTGGATTTTTTATTATAATATTTCATTTTTCTTTTCACGCATCATAAGAGAATTAACAGCATCTCTTGGATTAACTCCATTAAATAAAGCATCATATAAGGCATCTGTAATAGGTGTTGATACATCTATTTTTTCTTTTAGTTCATGGAACGCTCTGCATGCTTTTACACCTTCTACTACCATTCCAACTTCTTTTGTTGCTTCATCTACGCTTTTTCCTTTACCTATAAGAATTCCTGCACGCCTATTTCTAGAATGCATTGAAGTACAAGTAACTATTAAATCTCCCATACCTGTTAAGCCATAAAATGTTTCTGCTCTTCCTCCCAAAGCAACTCCTACTCTACATATTTCTGTCATTCCTCTAGTCATAAGAGCAGCCTTTGTATTATCACCATATCCTAGACCATCTATTACTCCAGCAGCAAGTGCTATAACATTTTTTATAGCCCCACCTATTTCTATACCAATAATATCATCATTAGTATATACTCTAAACGTTGATGTCATTAATAAATCTTGAGCCTTTTCTGCATACTCCATATTTCTTGATGATACAACTACTGTTGTTGGAAGTTCAAGTGCTATTTCTTCTGCATGACTAGGTCCAGAAAGAATAACTACTGGATTTTCTAGTTCTTCTTCTATTACTTGTGATAATCTTTTATCACTACCTTCTTCAATACCTTTTGCAATAGAAATTATAATAACATTTTTATTTAGCTTTCCCTTTAAACTCTTAGCAACACTTCTTATTACATGAGATGGAACAGCAAAAAATAAGAAATCTATCGAGTCTATAGCCTCTTCTATATTAGAATATGCTTTAACATTATTAGGAATTATTAAATCTTTTAAATATTTACTATTTCTCTTATTAAGGTTAATATCATTTATAACCTCTTCATCCCTATCGTATATAACTATATCATTACCTTTCTTAGCTAATAAAACAGCTAATGCACTACCAAAGCTTCCTCCTCCAATAAAGGCTATTTTACTCATTACTTATCCTTCCTCTCTCTATATTCTATCTCTATACCAGTTCCTTTAAAATCAAAACTATCTCTTATTTGATTTTCTAAATATCTTTGATAAGAAAAATGTCTTGCTTGTAAATCATTAACAAAAAATACGAACTTAGGTGGCTTTACAGCAACTTGAGTTGCATAAAAAATCTTAAGTCTCTTAAGTGCAACAATTGGTGGTTCTTTCATAAGTACAGCTTTACTTATAACGTCATTTAACACACCTGTTGAAACTCTCTTAGAGTAATTATCATAGCATTTTTTAGCTAATTCTAAAACTTTATGAACTCTTTGTCCTGTTAAAGCTGATATGAATAAATATTCTGCATATGATAAGAACTTAAGATTTGCTTGAAGGTCTTTCTTAAAGTTATCCATAGTTTTATCGTCTTTTTCTATAAGATCCCACTTATTAACTATAACCATAATAGCTTTTCTCTTTTCGTGGGCAAATCCTATTATTTTTTCATCTTGTTCTGTTATTCCTTCTGTTGCATCTATAACTAATATACAAACATCTGCTCTTTCTATAGATGTCATAGTTCTAATAACACTATATCTTTCAATTTCTTCTTTAACTTTACTCTTTCTTCTTACACCTGCAGTGTCAACTAATATGAATTTTCCAAGTTCATTTTCTAAGTAACTATCTATAGCATCTCTAGTTGTTCCAGGAACATTAGAAACGATAACTCTTTCTTCTCCAAGAAGTCTATTAATAAGAGATGACTTTCCTACGTTAGGCTTACCTACCATAGCTATTCTTATATATTCATCATCTTCTTCCTCTTCATCTACTGGCTTGAAGTAAGATACAACTCTATCTAGCATATCACCTAATGCTAATCCTTGACTTGCAGATATTGTTATAGGATCTCCTATTCCTAAATTGTAGAATTCCCAAGCATTTTCTTCATCTTTTAATGAATCAATTTTATTTACAACTAATACAACTGGCTTTTTGCTTTTTCTTAGCATATTAGCTACTTCTTCATCAGCAGGTGTAATTCCTTCTTTACCATCAACTAAAAACATAATTACATCAGCTGTTTCTATTGCAATTTGCGCTTGTCTTCTCATTTGCTTAACTATTATGTCGTCTCTTTCTGGTTCAATACCACCTGTGTCTATCATAGTAAAGTTATAATTTAACCATTCTGCATCAGCATATACTCTATCTCTAGTTACACCTGGAGTATCTTGAACTATTGATATCCTTTCACCTGCTATTTTATTAAATAATGTTGATTTTCCAACATTAGGTCTACCAACTAAGGCAACTATTGGTTTTGCCATATTATTTTTCCTCCTCATTATATGTATTAATTAATGAAATCAGGTCTTCTCCTGAATAGTCACAAGTAATTACCTTAACATCTAATGCATGTTCAATATCTTCTATAGTCATATCATCTAGCATTATTGAAGCTTCTGGTGCTAGTTCATATCCTCTTCTAAACATATTATCTGCCATTAGCAAATACTTTGATTTTATTTTACCTTTAGTTTGTTCAATAATATCTGTTCCTGTTAAAAGTCCATTAACTGTTATTGTATCACCAAAGAAATTATTAATTATTTTAAATACCTCTATATGTATTTTAGGATTTTTACTACAAATTTTATCCATGGCTGCTTTAACCTCATTATAAGCTAAAGCTCCTGTTACTACACTATAACTACCTGAAGAATTTAAATCTAGCTTATCTAAATCATTTTCTATGGTATCTCTAAAGCATCTAGTAACACCAACACCATCCTCAATTTGATTATATCCATTATAAAACTCTGCTGTTGGGATTTCTTCTCCTGCAACAATATAAAACTCATCTGATAATCTTACAAAAGGTTCTTCTACCTCTTTATAATATTTATTTTGAAGTTCTTTTATTAAATCAATAGTTTCTTTTGAGGTTTCTTTAGTAAAAGTTTTTACTTTTGCTAATCCTTCTCTAAATTTTGTTATACCTATAGGTACAATTGCAACATTATTAACATAAGGATATAACTCATATAAATCTTCTACAGTTCTTTTTAATTCTTCCTTATCATTTACTTCTGGTATACATACTATTTGAGCATGCATAAAGATTCCTGCTTCCGCTAATCTTCTCATCCTCTCCATAATATTGCCTGCAAACCTATTAGATAACATCTTTACCCTTAAATCAGGATTTGTAGTATGAACTGAAATATTAATTGGACTAATATGATATCTAATTATTCTATCTATATCTTCTTCTTTCATATTAGTTAATGTTACGAAGTTACCTTGTAAAAATGACAATCTAGAATCATCATCTTTAAAATATAGAGTTTCTCTAAGCCCCTTAGGATTTTGATCTATAAAACAAAACATGCATTTATTACTGCATCTTTTTGCTTTATCCATAATTCCGCCACCAAATTCTAGACCTAGCTCTTCTCCATAATCTTTTTCTATTTCAACTTCCCAGATTTCACCGTTATCTTTTTCTATTTCTAGTAATAACTCTTCATCTGCTGCTAAGAATCTATAATCAATTATATCTTGTATTTGTTGACCATTAATTGAAAGTAAATAATCATTTACCTCTATTCCAACTTCTTCTGCAATACTACCTGGAAGTACCTCTGTAATTAAATTTTTCATATTATCACTTCCTATACGTAAATATCTCATCTTATGCTATATTACCTTATTAATAATTGTAAGTCAATTATGTTAATAGATAATAAATATCAAATATCACTCAATTAGTTATTACAATATTATTCTTGACTACTTTTTAGAATTATATTATTCTCTTTAATTGATTTGTAAAAAATATAACTTACATTTATAATTATTAAGTAATAAATCTTAAGGAGGTATAAATAGTGTCTTTTGAAAATCTTTTAAATGAACTATTATCTTGGAGTACTACTAGTGGTATAAAATTAGTTATTACTCTAATACTTTTTAGTATTGGGTGGAAGATAATTAAGAAAGTAAAGAAAGCTTTTAATAAATTTTGTACTAAAAAAAGCTTTGATTCTACTTTACAAACATTTTTAAGTGCTTTTATTGATTTAACATTAAAAGCTATATTAATTGTAAGTCTTCTGCAATTCTTAGGAATTGAACTAACAGGTTTTGCAGCTGTACTTGCTTCATCAACTTTAGCAATAGGTCTTGCGCTACAAGGAAGCTTATCTAACTTTGCAGGTGGTGTAATAATATTAGTAATGAGACCTTTTAATGTTGGTGACTACATAGAAGCTCAAGGTTATTCTGGTACAGTAGAAAAAATTGAGCTTGTTTATACACACTTAATTACTCCTGATAATAAAGTGGTTATGATTCCTAATGGTACATTAGCTAATAGTAATTTAGTTAATTATACTCTTAAAGATACTAGAAGAGTTGATTTAGTATTTGGAGTTGGTTATGATGATGATATTCTTCATGTTAAGAGGGTTCTAATGAACATAATAGAAAAGAATGAATTAATTTTATCAGAACCAGAACCTTTCATTAACATAAGTGAACATGCTTCAAGCTCTGTTAATTTAACTGTAAGAGTTTGGACAAATACTGAAAACTATTGGAATGTGTACTTCTATTTAATAGAAGAAGCAAAACTTAAATTTGATGAAGAAAAGATAAGTATTCCTTATCCTCAGATGGATCTTCATATTAAAGAAAAATAATAAAAAGTGTGAATTATATTTGCTAAAGGGCTAAAAATAATTCACACTTTTTTATTAAGAAAATAGAGTTAACTTTTATTCATTAAGATCTACATAATTACCTTCCTTAGAGAAAATAATCCACTCACAAATATTAGTCACATGATCTGCTACTCTTTCTAAGTATTTAGCTACAAATAGTAACTGAGCACTCTTGTGTGTTTTTGTCTCATCAGAAGCTATATCTTTTAATATACTATCAAATATAGTTCTATATAAAATATCTATCTCATCATCCATCTTACATATTTCATATGCTTTTTCTACATCTATATTTATATATGCATTAATAGCTAATGATATCATATTTCTTATTTTTTCTTCCATTGTCCATAAGGAAAGAGAATCCCCCTGGTATTCTCCAACATCTCCATTTATTCTTTTAGTTATTTTACATATATCCACTGCATAATCTGCCATTCTTTCTAAATCTGTAACAATCTTAGTAGCTGTAAACACATTTCTTAAATCTTTAGCTAGAGGCTGCTCGCTAGCTATGAATTTTATACATTCTTCCTCAATAATTCTTTGAAGGTTATCTACATCATCATCAGCTTTTATAATTTCATTTATCACTTCAGTATCATGATTTTTTAGTGCAAGCATACTTGCATAAAGTTGCTTTTCTATTAAAGTTGCCATTTGTACTAGCTGACAGTTTATCTCTTTAATTCTTATTTTTTGAGACGTAAGTGTCATAATATCTCATCTCCCTTAGATTTATTAAACCATTTAGAATATAATTTATTAGTTTTATATTCTAGCCAAATCTTCCAGTTATATAATCTTCTGTTCTCTTATCCATTGGTTTATAAAATATATCATCTGTTTTTCCAAACTCTATAACTTCTCCACTTAAGAAGAATGCTGTCTTATCTGCTATTCTACCTGCTTGTTGCATATTATGAGTTACAATAACAACTGTATAGTTCTTTTTAAGTTCATCCATTAACTCTTCAACTTTACTCGTAGATATAGGATCTAATGCTGAAGTTGGTTCATCCATTAATATTATCTCTGGTGAAACTGCAAGTGTTCTTGCTATGCAAAGTCTTTGTTGTTGTCCTCCTGATAACCCTAAGGCACTACTCTTAAGTCTATCCTTAACCTCATCCCAAATAGCTGCATCCTTTAAACTCTTTTCTACTATTTCATCAAGTTTTTTCTTATCCTTAATACCGTGTACTCTTGGACCATATGCAACATTATCATATATAGACATTGGGAATGGATTTGGTTTTTGGAATACCATCCCAACTTTTGTTCTTAATCCAATTACATCACTATTCTTATATATGTCTTCTCCATCAATTAGCACTTCACCTTCTATTTTAACACTATCTATTAAATCATTCATTCTATTTAATGTTCTTAGAAATGTTGATTTCCCACATCCTGATGGCCCTATAAATGCTGTAACCTCATTTTTTGCTATTTCCATATTTATCTTTTTTAAAGCTTGATGTGAACCATAATATAAATCTAAATTTTTAACTTGTATCTTAGCCATTTTTACACCTCTTACTAATAATTTGCCTTACTGAATTTTTTAGTTATTAGCTTTGCAATAGTATTAAGTATTAATATTATAACTATTAATACTATCCCTACAGCAGCTGCTTGATCTATATTACCTGTCTCCTTAGCTACAAGATATGCATGAACTGTTAATGTTCTTGAACTAGACATTATACTTGTTGCCATTTTAGCAACAGTTCCTGCTGTTAAAAGTATAGCTGCAGATTCTCCAATTACACGTCCTATAGATAATATTACTCCTGATAAAACTCCTGGAAGTGCACTAGGTACTATAACTTTATATAAAGTTTGAAACTTAGTAGCACCAAGACCTAAAGAAGCTTCTCTATAAGATTCCGGCACTGATTTTAATGCTTCTTCTGTTGTTCTTATTATTACAGGTAATATTATTATTGAAACTGTTAATGCTCCAGATAAAATAGAATAACCAAAACCTAACATATCTACAAAGAAAATAGCACCAAATAATCCATATACAATTGATGGTATTCCTGATAAACTTTCAGTTGCAAATCTTATTAATTTTACAAGTGTTCCTTGTTTTGCATACTCTTGAAGATAAACTGCTGATAAAATACCAATAGGAGTAGCAATACCAATTGATAATATAACCGTATATAAAGTTGCTACTATCATAGGTAATATTCCACCATTACCTGATGCTGAGTAATTTTCTGTTAAAAATTTTATATTTATTATTTTATATCCTTTTATAAATATAAATCCTAATATAAATACTAGTATTGCAATAGTAATTCCAGCTGCTAACCATAATAATGTTTTTAATATATTTTCTTTAACTTTTCTTGAACTCATCTCTATGCCCCTTCCTTATTAGAAAGTCTACTTAATAATAAATTTAATAATATTATGAATATAAATAATACAACTCCTGTTGCAAATAGCATTTCTTGATGTGTTCCATACGCATATCCCATTTCTAGTGCTATATTAGTTGTTAATGGTCTAACACCACTAAATATTGATTTGGGAATTATAGGTGAATTACCTGCAACTAAAATAATTGCCATAGTTTCTCCTATTGCTCTTCCCACTCCTAAAACTACACCTGCTAATATACCAGATTTTGCAGCTGGAACAACAACCTTAAATGTTGTTTCTATATGAGATGCTCCAAGTGCTAAAGAACCTTCTTTATAACTTTTAGGCACTGCTCTTATAGCAGTTTCTGAAACAGTTATTATTGTTGGTAGCATCATTACTGCTAAAACTATTATTACAGCTAGTAAACTTTGACCCTTTGGTTGATCAAAAGTTCTTTGTATCCATGGAACTATAATAGCTAATCCAAATACACCATATAATACAGAAGGTATTCCAGCAAGTAACTCTACGGCAGTCGAAATGATTTTCCCTATACTTCTTGGTGCAATTTCTGCAATAAATACTGCAGTTAATATCCCTATAGGTATACCTATAATTAATGCTCCTATTGTAGCAAGAATTGATGCTATAATCATAGGAGATATTCCAAATATATCGTCACTTGGCAACCACTTAGTTTCAAATATAAATTTCACAAATGAAAATCCCTTATTTATAAACGGATTCAACCCTTTATAAAATACAAATGTTATAATTAGTAATAAACTAATTACTGCAATAAGTGCACTTATTAAAAATATATTTTTTGTAACACCTTCTATTATATATTTTCCTCTATTGTTTTTACTATTATTCGACATATGCAAAGTACCTCCTAGTTACCTCCATTTATGCAACCTCCATATAAAGTGCCCCTTACGAAGGGGCACTTTATATTATTCTACTGTTATTAATTTATCTTCTTCTACTATTTTTTGACCTTCTTCACTTAATATGAAATCTATAAGCTTTTGTCCACTTTCAGTTAAAGTATCTTTTTTTGTTACAACTAAGAATGGTCTTGATAATTTATATGTTCCATCTTTTGCAAGTTCTGCTTCTGGCTTAACCCCTTCAATCTGTACAGCACTTACAGTATCATCTACATAAGAGAATGAAACAAATCCTATAGCATTTTTATTTTGTGCTACTGTAGTCTTAAGATTTCCTGATGCATCTGTAATTGTAGCATCTGCTATTAATTCACTTGATTTATATCCAACTATTTCTTGGAATGCATCTCTTGTTCCTGATCCATCTTCTCTTGAAACTACAACTATTGTAGAATCACTTCCTCCAACTTCTTTCCAGTTAGTTATTTTTCCTGTATATATATCTTTTAATTGAGCTAAAGTTAAATTTGATACTTTATTAGCTGGATTTAATATAACTGCTATACCGTCATATGCTATTGCTGTACCCTCTGCACCTCCACTTGCTTCTTCATCTTTTAAGTCTCTTGACGACATACCTATTTCTGCAACTCCATTTAGAGTATCTTTAATACCTGCTGATGATCCTACTGCATTAATTTCTATTGAAACATCTGTATTTTCATTTTCATAAGCTTCAGCTAATTTCCCCATAACATCTTCCATTGATGTTGATCCTGAAACTGAAATTTTTACCTTATTCCCACTTTCCCCATCAGTTGATCCTCCACACCCAACTAATGATCCTGCCATAACAGCCATTACTAAAGTGCTTGATAATAATTTTAAAACTTTCTTACTCATTATTACTCCTCCAAAAAATTATACTTAATTTATTTTTCTTTACTTGTCCTTTACCTTACATGTTTATATTATTCCCCATAAGTTAAGACATTATTAGATTCATGTTAATTTGTATTAGAAAAATATTAAAAAAAATTAACATAATAAAAAAGAACCAGTATGTAATACTGATTCTATACATTCCTTATTGTGACAGTAAATGTTGATCCCTCATTTAGTTTACTCTCAACAGTTATATCACCATTAAATATTTTAACAATATGTTTTACTATAGCTAAACCAAGACCAGTTCCTCCACTTTTTCTTGATTTATCTACTCTATAAAATCTTTCAAAAATTCTTGGTATATCTTCTTCTGGTATACCAATACCATTATCTTTTACCTTAAGAATATATTCATTATTCTTAACAAAGCTTGACACTTCTACTGTGGCTCCTTTATTAGAATACTTTATTCCATTTTCAATTAAGTTTAATACTACTTGAAGAAATTTATCTTTATCTCCATGGATATACATTTGTTCATTATCTTCATTTATAATTAAGTTTATGCCTTTATTTTCAGCCATATTTCTTACAATATTACTTACTTCATCAATAACTACATTAGGTAAAAAGTCTTCATCTTCACTTCTTGTGAAACTTTCAAGTTTAGATAATACTAAAATATCATTTATTAATCTGCTTAATCTTTCTGCTTCATTATCTATAATATCTAAAAACTTGGTCCTAGTTTCTTCGTCTTCTACATATTTCAATGTTTCAGTAAAACCTTTTATAGATGTTAACGGAGTTTTTAATTCATGAGAAACATTTGCCACAAACTGACTTCTCATATTTTCTAATCTTTTTATATCAGATATGTCTTGCACACAAATTACTTTTCCTATTTTATCATGACCATTTAATATTAAAGATTTTTTTATTTTTAATTCTCTTTCCGCTGGATGTAATATTTTTATTTCCTTTGCACCATTATCTACTTCTTCTTGAAGAAAATGATTAATATCAAAATCATTTATATATTCAAATAAGTTTTCTCCTGTCACATCTCCTTTTATACCAAAAATTCTTTTAGCATAAGGATTTGCTATTATAATATTATTATTTAAATCAATTGCAATAACTCCACTTTCCATAGAGCGAACTATAGATTCTAACCTATTTTGTTTATCTAAAACTTCATTCATTTTATTTTGAAGTTGATCTGCCATTTTATTAAAAGTTTCTCCTAATACACCTAATTCATCATTCTTTCTAGGTCTAACTCTAATATGTAGATCTCCATTTGCTATTCTATCTGTAACATTTTGAAGTTCATTTAATGGAGCTATAATAGTCCTTACTAGCTTCATAGAAATAGTTAATGTAAATAATAATACTGCTACACATATTAATATAGAATATGTTACACTATACATATTAAAATATTTTGCACCTTCAAATGGTACCGATACTCTAAGTATATTTCCATTATCTAATCTTAAAGAGTAGTATACTAATCTTTCTTTATCAGTAGCACTTACTCTAATGATATAATATTCTCCTTTTTCTAATGCTCCTTTAACCTCTTCTCTATCTTTATGATTTTCATTTATATTACCAATAGTATCATAAATAACATTTCCATCACTATCTATATAAGTACATCTTACATCTGAGTTATTAATTTTAAACCCTTTAACAAAATTAACATCCTCATAATCATGTTGACTTATATATTCTGCATAGTTTTTTAAATTGCTTTTTATCTTTCTCATACTCTCTACATTTGATAAAGTAAAAAAGGCAGATATTGATAACATTAATGTAAATACTATACTTATAAATAGTGTTATAAAAATTCTCTTCTTCATTTTACTTTTCTGTGCTAAATCTATAGCCAACTCCTCTTATAGTTTCTATAAATTTAGGATTCTTATCATCCACTTCTATTTTCTTTCTAAGATATCTTATATGAACATCAACAGTTCTTGTTTCTCCAATATATTCATATCCCCAAACCTTATCTAATAATACCTCTCTTTGAAGTATTTTTCCTTTATTCTTAATTAATATTTCTAGTAATTCAAATTCTTTAAGGGTCATATCAACCTTTTCGCCATTTACCTTTACTTCATGACGCTCAAAGTCCACACATAAATGACCACTTTCAAATTTGTCCAACTTTTCAGCATTATTAGATGAACTTCTTCTAAGAACTGCTTTAACTCTAGCAAGTAATTCTCTTATAGAAAATGGCTTTGTCATGTAGTCATCAGCTCCAAGTTCTAAACCTAATATTTTATCAAATTCCTCACCTTTAGCCGTCAACATTATTATTCCTATATTATTAGTTTCACTATTCTTTTTTATTTCCTTACAAACATCTAGTCCATCTATTCCTGGAAGCATAAGATCTAATAATATCAAATTTGGATTAGTTTCTCTTGCTAATGATATAGCATCATTCCCATTACTTGCAGTAATAACCTTATATCCTGAATTTTCTAAATTAAATTTCAATAATTCAACAATATGCTCTTCATCATCAACTACTAGTATTTTTCCCTCTGCCATAATATTCTTCTCTCCTTTAATTTAAAACTACAAATGCAAATAATCTTCCATAAAGCCCATTAGATTTTCTATATGAATGTAATTTTATTTCACTACTACAATAAGTACATAAAGGTATTGAATATATATTTTCTTCTTTAACCCCACTATTTCTTAAGTCTTCTAAAATACATTCTTCCATATTTAAGTTTCTTCCCTTAAATAACTTTTCTTTAGATATATGACTTTTTTCTGTTATAAACTTTTCTTTTAATTCTTCAGAGACTTCATAACAACACTGCCTTATATGTGCCCCTATATAAGCTTTTATATTCTCTGGGTTGCTATTATATACCTCTTGAAGTTTCTTTACTGTCTTTAAGGTAATTGACTTAAAAGTTCCCTTCCAACCACTATGTATTGCAGCACAAACACCCTTTTCTTCATCAACTAAAATTATAGGTACACAGTCAGCTGTAAAAACTCCAATGGCAATATTCTTTAAGTCTGTAATTAATGCATCTCCTTCATTTTCAATAAAGTTATTTTCATTATTTTTTTCAACTTTAAGTATATAGTCAGAATGTATTTGCTTTAAATATTTTACATCGGCTACATTAAAGTCAGATTTAATAGACATTAGATTTTTTACTCCGTCTTCAGTGTTCCTATTAAAACTTCTACCTTCTTCTGCTGTTGAAAAAATAATTTTACTCTTCTTATTTTCTATAATAAGATAATCATTAAATTTCTTTAACATTTTTAAATCTACTTTATTCATAGTTCCTCCTATATATAAATATTTTAACATTTTACCACTAGTTAATCTATTTTTCCATTAATAATTAACCAAAGTTTAACTTAAAAATAAAAGGTGAAATCTAGAAACTTAATTCTGAGTTCACCTTTTTACCTACTTATTATTCTGTGTTGTCTTTAAATTTTCTATTTCCTCTAAGAAAGTATCAATATCTTTAAATTGCCTATATACAGATGCAAATCTTACATAAGAAATTTCATCTATTAATTTTAATTTTTTCATTACCATTTCACCAATATGTTCACTCTGAACTTCACTTAACATTTTATTAGAAATTTCTTTTTCTATTTCATCTGCAATTTTTTGAATTTGTTTTCTTGAAATAGGTCTTTTTTGACAAGCAACAATTAATCCATTAACTATCTTATCCTTGTTAAAGCTTTCCCTTGTACTGTCTTTTTTTACTACTTGAACAGGAATATCTTCTATTTTTTCATAAGTTGTATATCTTTTGCCACACCTTAAACATTCTCTTCTTCTTCTTATGGTTGTATTATCATCTGTTGATCTTGAATCAACAACCTTACTTTCCTCAAAAGAACAAAAAGGACATTTCATATATTGCTCCACCTTTCCTATTTGATAAACCTACGTGATAACTTAATTATAACTATAATAAATAATATTTTCTAGTCTGTATTATAAATATTATTTATATTTTCTGAATCTATAAGTATTACATCTACACCTATCTTAGATATATCTTCCCATAAAATTTCTATATCATCACCTTTGGAAAACCATCCCTTTTCTTCTCTATGTAATAATATAGAAACTATTTTACTCTCACTACAGTCTATCTTTATGTCCTTTATAAATCCTAATTTTCTTCCTGTATTTATATCTATTAACTCCATAGCCCTCATTGCATTTATTGAATGAAGAATTTCTTCCATATTACATCCCACCTTTCTGTAAGATAAATATGTTTAATAAACTTAATTTATTACACGTGATTCTTCATATGCTTTAAGGCAGTCTTTTCAAGTCTTGATACCTGTGCTTGAGAAATTCCTATCTCTTCTGCAACCTCCATCTGAGTTTTCCCATTAAAAAATCTTAAATTTAAAATTAATTTTTCTCTACTACTTAACTTTTTCATAGCTTCTTTTATAGATATATTTTCAAGCCAACTCTCATCTGTATTCTTATTATCCTTTACTTGATCCATAACATAAACAGCATCTCCACCATCATGATATATAGGTTCATATAATGATACTGGATCCTGAATAGCATCTAATGCAAATACTACCTCTTCTCTTGGCAAGTTTAACTCTTTAGATATTTGGAAAATTGTAGGTTCTTTATTGTTATCTTTAATTAGCTTATCTCTTACTAAAAGAGCCTTATAAGCTATATCTCTTAAAGATCTACTAACTCTTATTGAATTATTATCTCTAAGATATCTTCTTATTTCTCCTATTATCATTGGTACTGCATATGTAGAAAATTTAACATTTTGACTTAAATCAAAGTTATCTATTGCTTTCATTAAACCAATACAACCTACCTGAAATAAATCGTCTACATTTTCTCCTCTATTATTAAACCTTTGTATAACGCTTAAAACTAATCGTAAATTTCCTTTTATGAAAGATTCTCTAGCAGTACCATCACCCTGTTGAATTTGTATAAGTAAATCTCTCTTTTCTTTTTCTTTTAAAACGGGAAGTTTTGAGGTATTTACTCCACAAATCTCTACTTTATTAATGATCAAAATCATCAACCCCTTATGAAGTAATTACATAATTCATTTAATATTATTTCCGAGAGAATATACTTTTATACTAAAGACAAACTATGTCATTCTAGTTATTTCTTTTTTTAACCTAGTAATTATTTTTTTCTCTAATCTTGAAATATAAGATTGAGAAATACCAAGCATATCTGCAACTTCCTTCTGTGTCTTCTCATTAGTACCATTTAAGCCAAATCTCAACTTAATAATCTCTTTTTCCCTATCATTTAAACTTTTTAATGCTGTAAATAATAGTTGTTTATCCACTTCATCTTCTATTAAATTATAAACTATGTCATTTTCTGTACCTAATATATCTGACAATAATAATTCATTTCCATCCCAATCAATATTTAATGGTTCATAGAAAGATATTTCTGCTTTTATTTTGCTATTTCTTCTTAAATGCATTAAAATCTCATTTTCAATACATCTTGATGCATAAGTTGCTAATTTTATTTTTTTCTCAGGTTTAAATGTATTTACTGCTTTAATTAGACCAATTGTTCCTACAGAAATTAAATCTTCTATATATACTCCTGTATTTTCAAACTTTCTAGCTATATAAACTACTAATCTTAAATTTCTTTCTATGAGAGTACTTCTTATACTCTCATCACCATCTAAAAGTTTTGATATTAATTTTTCCTCCTCATCCTTGGATAAAGGAGGAGGCAACACATCTGTACCTCCAACATAATGTATATTGCCGCCCTGAACATTAATTTTTTCAATTAATCTATTTAGAATAAAGCCTATATTTATCATTATCCTTCCCCCTTTATATAATTCCTCTAGAAAGCAGAGCATTAAAATCTCCATCTCTACTAAGTAATTCATTGCATGGGCAAATAATAGCATCTACATCTCTCCATGCTCCTCCTTGTTCTCTTATTCTAACTTTCTCTCCGACAAATCCCTTAAGTTTTCCAGTATACCCTATTGCTTTATAAGGAATATAATACAAATTTTTATCTGATGTGATTTCAACAAAATTTTCTTCTACTATAATGCATGGTAAATTAGTTATAGGTTCTCTTAATTCATTTCCAGTATCTAAAAAACCTCTTATAACATATTTCGCATTATCTTTAAAAAACTCTATATCATAAATAAAATTTGTTATAAAAGCTCTTTCCCTTAGGTAGCTACTTAGTCTTGAATAAATAATATATACTATCATAATAGATAAAATTAAATATTTTACAGAATAGTCAGTCATTTTAAAGCCACCTGAAACGCTTACATAATACTTATTCATTGATAGCGCTACACATAATCCACTCAAAATAAATGCACCAATTAAATACACTATAATCCCCTTTATCTTGAAGATAACATTACTTTTTCTAAATGAAATTTTCATAATCATATATAAAAAAAGAAATTGAAATGGAATATAAGAAAAAAAATTAAGACTAGGAAAAATCATAACTAATGAATATAAACCTCCCAATATACCTGAAAGTATAATTCTACAACTTGAAATTTTTTTTCTTAATACTTTTGAAGCAACCATGAGTAAAAAGATGTCAACAACGAAGTTCTGAAAAAAAATCACATCAACATAAACTTCCATTTTTATCCTCTCCTCTTATCATAATTATACTTATAATCACTTCAAAATTTTGTCATTTTATTATGGTTATTTCATATTATTTTCATTAGTTTTTTTACAATTATTTACAGTCAGTTACTATTATACAATTTTTTTACAATTAATTATTTATTTTTAAACAACAAAAAAAGCTAATCAATTTGATTAGCTTTTTAATAAAATATTTAATTTCTTCTTGTTCTTCTTAAAAATGCTGGAATATCTATTGAATCTGGCTCTTCATATTTAGAAGGCTCTTCTTTCTCAATTTCTTTTTCCTTAGGTTCAACAACTTCTTTTACTACTTCTTCTTGTACTTCTTTTACAACCTTTTTAGTCTTTTCTGATATATTTCCTAAAGCAGATGAACCTTCCATTTCTTCACATTCAAATCCTGTAGCAATAACAGTTATTCTTATTTCATCTTTTAAGTTTTCATCTATTACTGCTCCAAAGATAATATTTGCATCTGGATCTGCTGCTTCTCTAACTACATCAGCTGCTTCATAAACTTCTAAGGCTCCTAGGTCAGCACCACCTGTAAAGTTTAATATTACACCTGTAGCTCCATCTATCGAAGTTTCTAATAAAGGTGATGATATTGCTTGAGTAACAGCATCTGCTGCTCTACTATCTCCTTTTCCATATCCAACTCCCATATGAGCTAATCCTTTATCTAACATTACAGCTTTAATATCTGCAAAGTCGGCATTAACTACCCCTGGTATAGTTATAAGATCTGATATCGCTTGTACACCCTGTCTTAAAACATCATCAGCTAATTTAAATGAATCTAAAAGTGTAGTCTTCTTATCAGCCATTGATAATAATCTTTCATTTGGTATTATTACTAATGTATCAACCTTTTCCTTTAAGTTTTGTATACCTATTTCAGCATATCTCATTCTTCTTTTCCCTTCAAATGGGAAAGGTTTTGTAACAACACCTACTGTTAATATTTCTAAAGATTTTGCAATTTCAGCTACTACAGGTGCAGCACCAGTTCCTGTTCCGCCTCCCATTCCAGCTGTAATGAATACCATATTAGCACCCTTTATTGCAGCTGTAATTTCTTCTCTACTCTCTTCAGCAGCTTTTTGTCCAATCTCTGGATTTGCTCCTGCTCCTAGACCTTTTGTTAACTTTTCACCTATTTGAATTTTTTGATCTGCATGAGAAAGCATTAATGCTTGCTTATCAGTATTTATAGCAATAAATTCAACATTTTTTAATCCTTCTACTATCATTCGATTGACAGCGTTACTACCACCGCCACCACAACCTATAACTTTTATGTTAGTCAATTCTTGCATATCTACTTCAAAATCTAACAAAACAATTCCTCCTTAATACCTACAACTTTAAAAACTTCTTTATTTTTGACATAACTCCGTTATGTTTCTTCTTTTCTTCATAATAGTAATCAAATTCTTCATCTGAATTATCTTTATCTTTATTAATTAAATTATGTTGAGTATTGAACTCTTCTTCATTAACTAAATCTTTATCATTAAATAATTTAAAATCATTTAATACTTTTAAATCATTTAATACTTTTAACTTATCATAAACTTCTTTTACACCAGATAAAGAAGATATATTTTCTAAACTCTCCATTCCAAGTTCATCTTTGCTTATGACTTTGCATTTCTTTTTTATTTCATTTTTTACTATAAAATTAATATTTTCATAACCTATTATACCATCTCCGTAAATAATTATACTACAAATTCCATCATAAAAGGAAGACTTTTTTAACTCTCTACTAACAAATTTTATAATTTCTTCTAATCTAGCCTTAATTACCTCATAAAATAACTCTTTAGATATCTTTACACTATCAAGTTCTATAAAACTGTTATTGTAATCTTTTTTATACATACTCTCATAATTTTTACTATACATCTTTTTTAAGCTTTCTGCTTCTATTATTGAACAATTTCCACATATAGAAATATCTCTCGTAACACTCTCACCACCTAAAGGTATTGATGATATGTACTTTAACATTCCATTATTATATATAGCTATATCTGTAACTTCTGCACCTACATCTACTATTACATTAGTTCCTATAGTTTTTTTATCATATAAAAATATATTTTTTCCACTTATAATATTTACTACAAATCCTTTAAAATTATAACCACATTCATAAATAATCTCTTTAAACTTATTTAACTCTTTTGTTTTTCCTAATATGTATGTTATGTTAACTTCTAAAATATTACCTATATAATCAATAATATCGCCTTCTATTATTTTTCCATCTAATGTATAAAAATTAATTAAGTAATCTACTATCTCCTCATCATCTTCAAGTAAAAGATTCTGTCTAGCATTTTCTATAACTTGCTTCTTATCAGTTAATTCTATTTTCTTAGGACTTAAGTCTATACTACCCTCTACTTCAAGAAGTCTAAGAGTGTTTGAAGATATACCTGCGTATATATCATTTATTCTTTCATTTGACTTACCTTCTATCTTATCTATAACTTCTATTAATGCCTCTTTACAAATATCCTTATCATAAATTAACCCTTTTCTTACTCCTCCTTTAGATAAAACACTCTCACTACCAATTATTTCTACATCAATCTCTGTTTCTTTGCCTAAGGAAGCCGAAAGCTTTTTACTTCCAAAATCAACTACAGTTATTAAACCCTCTTGCATTTCTTTCGTCGCCACTCCTTATGTATTATTTTTTAATCTAAAAATTAAAAAGGAAATGTATTATCAAACATCTCCCTTTTATTATAGTATAAATTTATAGTTTTAGGCTATAAATTTATACTATAATATTCTACATAATTAACATTCTTTTTAATACTTCTGGATCTACAGCATACTGCAATGCAACTTCTTTCTTTATTTTTCTTTGTTTGTATAGTTCCGCCAATGCCATATCCATAGTTTTCATACCATATTTGGCACCAGTTTGAATTGAAGAAGGAATTTGATGGGTTTTCCCTTCTCTTATAAGATTTTGAATTGCTGGAGTTATTGTCATTATTTCAAGGGCTGCAACTCTTCCATTATCATCTGATGTTGGAAGTAATTGTTGTGATATTATCCCTTCTAATACAGATGCTAACTGCACTTTTATTTGTTGCTGTTGATGTGGTGGAAATACATCAATAATTCTATCAATAGTTTTTGCTGCACCTATAGTATGTAGTGTAGAAAATACTAAGTGCCCTGTTTCCGCTGCAGTTATAGCTATTTGTATTGTTTCAAAATCTCTCATTTCTCCAACTAGAATGACGTCTGGGTCTTCTCTCAGAATAGCTCTCAATGCATTGGCAAAACTATCTGTATCGCTTCCAACTTCTCTTTGATTTACAATAGACTCTTTATGATGATGCAAATACTCTATAGGATCCTCAAGAGTAATAATATGCTCTTTTCTATTTTTATTAATTTCATCTATCATTGCTGCAAGAGTTGTAGACTTACCACTACCTGTTGGTCCCGTTACTAAAACAAGCCCTCTTCTCTTTTTTGTTAAATCTTTTAATATATTTGGATGTTTTAAACCATCTAATGTAGGCACTTCATTAGTTATTAATCTTAATGCAATAGCATCATTTCCTCTATCTTTGTAAAGGTTAACCCTAAATCTAGCAATTTCTCCTACTGCATAAGCTATATCGTACTCTCCTACTTCGCAATACTTCTTATACTTTGTAGGACCTAATATTTCTTTTGAAAAATTCTCTAAATCTAAAGATGTAAGATTATCTTCCCCTAATGGCATAAGTTTTCCATGTAATCTTAGCATAGGTGGAAGACCTACTGCTAAATGCATATCAGAACCCTTTAACTCAGATGTTTTTATAAGTATTTCATTTAATACGTACATCACTTTCCCCCTATTCCCGTTATATTCCTTACCCCGAAACATAAACGATATTTTTTTACCATTTTACCACAATTTGTAATAGATTTCTATATATTTATATTTCTTTTTTATAAAACAATTTAAAATTTAAAGCAAATTATATATTATAAAATAAAGACTTTTTTAACTTTTTTAGAGCCTTTTTCTCAATTCTTGAAACATATGACCTTGATATATTTAATAATCCAGCTATTTCTCTTTGAGTTCTATTTCTTCCATCATCTAATCCATATCTCATTATTATTATATTATACTCTCTTCTTGTCAGAACTTCTTTCATTTTCTTATATAAAGCCTTTATCTCCAAATTGCTCTCCACTTTATCTATTACGGAATCTTTCTCACTACTTAAAACATCTATTAGACAAATCTCATTTCCTTCTTTATCAACACCAATTGGTTCTTGCAAGTAAACTTCACTCTTTTGTTTTTTACTATTTCTAAATAGCATTAATATTTCATTCTCTATACATCTAGAGGCATAAGTTGCAAGTCTAGTTCCTTTAGATGAATTAAATGAATCTATTGCTTTTATTAGCCCAACAGTACCTATAGAAATTAATTCATCAACATCCTTATTAGGAAAAGAATATTTTTTTACAATATGAGCTACTAAACGTAAATTTCTTTCTATTAATATTTCTTTTGCTTCTTGATCTCCATCTCTTAATTTTTGCAAATATAATCGTTCTTCCTCTTCCTCTAATGGTAATGGAAATACATTGTTACCGGAAATATATCCTGATAATAAAACCGTATTTGATATAATTTCTAAAAAGTTTGTTAGTAAAAACACCTTGCTCCTCCTAGCAGTGCTTACTACTATATTATTCATTTAATATCACTTTTATTAACTTTATCCTACTAATTTCTTAACTATATCTCTAAATATTGGGGCTGCTGTATTTCCGCCGCCTAAAGTTTCACCATTTTCTTCATTACCTTGTATATTAGGAACAAAAACTATCATAGTGTAATATTTCTCTCCTATATTGAAATAACCTACAAACCACCCATGAGTTCCACCACCATTTCCACTTGTTGCTGACCCAGTTTTACCACCTATATCTATACCTTCAACATTAGCTAATTTACCAGTTCCTCTTTGAACAACTGATTTCATAGTATTCTTTAAAATACTTGTTGTCATAGGTGTATATACTCTTTTAGATTCTCCAGAAAACTCCTCTATAATATTTCCATCCTTATCTAATATACTTTCTATTAAATATGGTTTAATATATACTCCATTATTAGTTATTGTATTAACAGCTCCAACCATTTGAATTGGACTAACATTAAAGCATTGACCTATAGATATATTACTCATGCCTGATTCTTCTTTAGGTTTAACACCTTCTGTTTCATTCATACCTTCTCCTTTTAGATCTAATACTCTATTAAATAAACCTTGCTTCTCTGAGTATTCCATCAAATCTTTATATCCTACTAGATTACCTACTTTTGCAAAAATATCATTACACGATTTTACTAATGCATCTTCTACAGTTAAAGTTCCATGAAAATTATTTCCTTCACAAATGGCCGATGTACATGTAAATGTATCCTGTAATGTTACTAAGCCTTTATCTAAAGCTGCTCCTAATGTAATTAACTTATATATTGACCCTGGTTCATACCCTATTCCTTCTATAACTAAGTTTAAATTTGCTTCACTCTCATCTTTTTGAACCATTGCACGTATTTTTCCACTTTCAGATTCAACTATAGTAACTGCAGCATTATCTAGATTCTTATATTCATCTTTCTTTAATATTTCTCGTATAGAATCCTCCATGCTCTTATCTATTGTTAATTTTATATTCCTATTTTTTGAACTAACATACTCATCACTACTACTATATACAGCTTTATCATCTAAATAAAAATTTTCTCTAGGCTCTGTATTATTTTCTGTATACTTATTTACTTCCCCTAAAAGAGAATTTGAAACAACATCATTTTCTATATTAGATAAAAATGAACTTACCATCCATGCCTTTTTTCTATCAACTTCATTATATACATAGGTATAAACTCCCTTAATATTTGTTAGTGTATTAACTTTATTATATGTATTTTCAGATACAGTATAATAAGTTTTTCCACTACTCTTCATAATATCATTAAAGTTAAAATCAGACACTTCACCTTTCATAATAAAATTAAATGCCATTAAATCCTCTAAAGTTTCTTCATAATTATTTAAACTAAATGGCTTTTTATCTATTACTAAAATATATTTTTTATTGTATTTCATTAAATCTTCTCCATTTGTATCTAATATCATATATTTTGAATTTGATATTTTTTCACTTTGATGATTTTCATATTGAGCAGTCACCTGCTTAGTTGGATATAATTGTAAAAAACTTATTCTAACTCCTAATGCTAATAATATAGTTATGAAAAATGATAATATATATATAATTCTTTTTTTCAATATATACTTAATAATAAACACCTCCGCTTTATTAGATTTTTAACAAAGCGAAGGTGTTTTATACACTTATTATACTATTTTAATATATCTTTTACTTTAGAAATTATAATATCTATAGCTACTTTATTATGACCACCTTTTGGTATTATAATATCTGCATAACTTTTACTTGGTTCAATGAATTGAAAATGCATAGGTCTTACAACAGAAAGATATTGGTCTATAACTGATTCTACTGTTCTCCCTCTTTCATTTATATCTCTTACAAGTCTTCTAAGTATTCTTACGTCTGCATCTGTATCTACAAATACCTTTATATCTAAAAGATCTCTTATTTCTTTATCTTCTAATATTAATATTCCTTCAACAATAATAATATCTTTAGAATCTACTCTTACAGTTTTATCTGTTCTATTATGAAGAGTAAAATCATACTGAGGCTTTTCTATAGATTCTCCATTAATTAAAGCTCTTAAATGACTAGCTAACAACTTATTATCAAAAGCTGTAGGATGATCATAATTTGTAAGAACTCTTTCTTCCATAGATAAATGACTTTGATCTTTATAATATGAATCTTGTTCTATTATAGCAATTTTTTCCCCACCAAAAGTATTAAAAATTTCTTTAGTTACTGTACTCTTCCCCGATCCTGTTCCCCCAGTTATTCCAATTATTATTGGTTTTTTCATTAGTTAGCCTCCTATCACTACTCTAGATTTAAAACTTTATTACTTTTTATTAACATATCATTTTCTTTTAAAGGTGTATCTACCTTCGCCTTAAATATCATATGTGCTCTATTTGCAACATTTGTTGGAACATTCTTTTCAGCATCAAACATTTCTTTTAATTCTACAGTAAAGTCAGGAGTATGAGCTCTTAGTACCTCTACAGTATCATTTTCAAAAACTCTATTCTTTTGAAGAATAGTTGCTGTTTTAGTTTCTTCATCATATGATTTCACTATACCTACAATATCATAATTTCTTATATATGAAGAAACATCATAGTTTTGTTCACCCATTTTTCCTAGGAAGAATCCTGTATGATAATTTCTATGGCTTATTCTTTTTAATGTATGCATCCATTCTTCTTTAAATTTATATCCTTCTGGATTTTCTAAATATGAATCAATAGCTTCTCTATATGCCTTAACTACAGATGCTACATAAAACTCACTCTTCATTCTTCCTTCAATTTTAAATGAATATACTCCACTGTTTATTAATTCTGGAATGTATTCAATCATACATAAATCTTTTGAATTCATTATATATGTTCCATTATCATCTTCTACAACTGGATAATATTCTCCTGGTCTAGTTTCTTCAACTAAGTAATATTTATATCTACATGCATTTCCACATATACCTTTATTAGCATCTCTTCCTAACATGTAATTTGATATTAAACATCTTCCTGAATATGCTATACACATTGATCCATGTATAAAAGCTTCTAACTCACATTCTTCTGGTATGTTTTCACTAATAGTCTTTATTTCTCTAAATGTAAGCTCTCTTGCTAAAACTACTCTACTTGCTCCTTGTTCATACCAAAACTTTGTTGCCATATAATTAACTGTATTAGCTTGAGTACTTATATGTACATCTAAGTCTGGTGCAACTTCTTTAGCTACTGCTAAAATTGATGGATCTGCAACAATTATAGCATCAACTCCTAAGTTATATAATCCTAATATATAGTCTTCTACACCCTTTAAGTCATGATTTCTTGGGAAAACATTCATTGTTACATATATTTGTTTTCCTCTATCATGACAATATTTAACTCCCTCTGCTATTTCTTCGTTTGTAAAATTATCAGAAAATGCTCTTAGGTTTAGTCTTCCTCCACCTATATATACAGCATCTGCTCCAAAATCTATAGCTATCTTTAGCTTTTCTAAATTTCCTGCTGGTGCAAGTAATTCTGGTCTTCTCATCTCTTACTTCCTCCTTGTAATTGCAATTCCGTCCCCCATTGGTATTACTGATGTAATTAAATCTTCATTCTTTGATACCATATCTAAATAGGTCCTCATTCTTTTTACAATTGTTATTTTTCTTCTTTTCACAAGTTCCTTTGATGCTACCATACCTCTAAATAATACATTATCAGCAATAATTATTCCATCATCATTAAGTAGTCTTAAACAATGTGGTAAAAAATGATTATAATGTCCTTTACCAGCATCCATAAAAATTAAGTCAAAAGGATCTTTAAGTTTTTCTAATATTTCTAAACAATCCCCTTCTTCAATTATTATTTTATCTTGAAGATTGAATTTTTTCAAATTCATTTTTGCAAGTTCTATCATTTTTTCATCTCTTTCAATAGTAGTAATAGATGGATTTGTACCTGCTGCTTCATACATTAAAATAGAAGAATATCCTATAGCTGTCCCTAATTCTAATATTCTTAATGGTTTTTTCATGCTAACCATAAATTCTAAGAATTTTCCTGTTTCTTTTTGTACTATAGGCACCTTATTTTCTATTGCAAAATCTTCTATCTCCTTTAAAATTCCTTCTCTATCTGGAATTAACCCTTTTATATAGTCTTCCATATAATCGTAAGTTATATCACTCATTTTATTCCTCCAAAAAGATAATTACTTAGCCTTAGCCTTTGCCTCTTCTTCAAGCTTAACTCTTTCATGTTCTTCTCCTGTAGCAGAAAAATGATGTTTTCCACCTTGATTATATAATAACATAAAATATAAATAATCCGTATTTGCTGGTTCTATTGCTGCTATAAGAGATTTCTTTCCTGGATTGCTTATAGGACCAACAGGTAACCCAACATTCTTATATGTATTATATGGAGAATTAATTTCTAAATGCTTATTTAAAACTTGACTTAAATGCTCTCCCCAAGCATAGTTAATAGTCGAACAAAACTTTAATTTCATTCCCTTATTTAATCTATTATATATTACTGAAGAAATCAATGCCCTTTCTTCTTCTACTTCTGCTTCTTCTTCTATTAAAGAAGCTATTGTTACTATTTCCTCTAATTTCTCATTAGAAATAGTAATACCTTCTTCATCTTCAATTGATTTTATAGTTGCATCAAATTCACTAATCATTAATGTTATAAACTCTTTTGGAGTTATATCCTTATTAACGAAATATGTATCTGGAAATAAGTAACCTTCTAAATTATATTTTTTATTACTATCACTCTTTATGTAGCTAGGTAAAGGATATTCTTTAACTGCTTGTATAAATTCATTTTTCGAGAATATGCCTTGTTCTTCAAAAAGCTCTGACATCTCATCAATATCATATCCTTCAGGTATTGTAACCGAAATATCTCCTTTATGAGAAGTATTTTTTAATGTATCTATTAATTCATCTAAAGAAATATTTGTTTTTATTTCATATGTACCAGGAACAATATCTAAACTTTGATTATTTAATTTTAAATTTAACTTTATTAAAGTTTTATTTCGTAAAATACCTTCCTCGTCTAACCTATCTAATAAATTATAAAAACCTTCACCTTCACCTATAGTTATAGCTATAATATCTTTATTAGTTTTTAATGGCTTTTCTATAGTGTAGTTATAATAATTTAAAGAACCAACAATTGCTATAATAATTAATAATAATATTATAAGCTTTATTCTAAATTTTTTAACTTTCATAAAGTCCTCCATATATAATAAAAGTAAATAGCCAAATGACTATTTACTTCTATTATAATATAAAGTTTTAATATTTCAAAAGATTACTTTTTACTTCTGCTTATAGCTCTCTTTCTTTCAGCGCTATCTAATATAGTCTTTCTCATTCTTATATTTAATGGTGTAACTTCTACAAGCTCATCATTATTAATAAATTCTAATGAATTTTCAAGAGTCATTACTACAGGTGGTACTAATTTAACAGCATCATCTGATCCTGATGCTCTAGTATTTGTAAGCTTTTTACCCTTACATACATTTATATCTATATCATCAGCTCTACCACATACACCAACTATCATTCCTTGATATACAGGAGTACCTGCTCCTATAAATAATTGTCCTCTTTCTTGTGCATTAAATAATCCGTATGCTACTGCTTCTCCAGTTTCAAATGAAACTATTGATCCTCTACTTCTAGTAGGGATTTCACCCTTATATGGTCCATAGCTATCAAATACGTGATTCATTATTCCATTACCTTTTGTATCAGTCATGAACTCATTTCTAAATCCTATAAGACCTCTAGCTGGAATAATAAATTCAAGTCTTGTATAACCATTAACAGCAGAAGTCATGTTTACCATTTCTCCCTTTCTTGGTCCAAGCTTTTCCATAACAGGTCCCATAAATTCTTCTGGAACGTCTATTGTTAAGTATTCCATTGGTTCTAGCTTCTTACCATTTTCTTCTTTAAAAATAACATTTGCCTTAGAAACTTGAAGCTCATATCCTTCTCTTCTCATTGTCTCAATAAGAATTGATAAATGAAGTTCCCCTCTTCCTGATACTTCAAAACATTCTGGTGTTATTTCTCTTACTCTTAATGAAACATTTGTTTCTAACTCTTTCATTAATCTATCTCTTAAATGTCTTGATGTTATAAATTCTCCATCTTGACCTGCAAATGGTGAATTATTTACCATAAAGTTCATACTTAATGTTGGTTCATCAATATGAACAAATGGAAGAGCTTCTGGACATTGAGAATCAGCTATAGTTTCTCCGATATTAGCATCTAAAACTCCGCTTAATGCTATTATATCACCCATTGAAGCTTCTGCTGTTTCTTCTCTCTTTAATCCATTATATGTAAATAGATTGGTTACCTTATAATTCTTAGTAGAACCATCCATACTTACTAATGTAACACTTTGGTTTTTCTTAACTGTTCCTCTATGAATCTTCCCTATTGCTATTTTTCCTACGAAAGCATTTGAGTCTAGAGTTGTTACTAGCATTTGGAATGGCTCATCTACATATCCTTCTGGACACTTAACATGCTTAACTATTGTTTCAAATAAAGGTTGCATATCCTCATTTGTATCTTCAACATTATATCTAGCATATCCAGCTCTTGCTGATGCATATATTATTGGGAAATCTAATTGTTCATCATCAGCACCTAATTCTAAGAATAGGTCAAATACTTCATCTATAACTTCTTCTGCTCTTGCATCTGGCTTATCTATTTTATTTATTACAACTATTGGCTTTAATCCTAGCTCTAAAGCTTTCTTTAAAACGAATTTTGTTTGTGGCATAGGACCTTCATAAGAGTCAACTACTAGTAAAACTGAATCAACCATCTTAAGTACACGTTCAACTTCTCCACCAAAGTCAGCATGTCCTGGAGTATCTACTATATTAATTTTAACTCCATTGTGCATTACAGCTGTATTCTTAGAAAGTATAGTTATTCCTCTTTCCTTTTCTAAATCATTAGAGTCCATAACTCTTTCTTCTACTTTTTCATTTGATCTAAAAACATGACTTTGCTTAAGAAGAGCATCAACTAATGTAGTCTTTCCATGGTCAACGTGGGCTATTATAGCTATGTTTCTAATATCTTCCCTTTTTATTAATTCCATCTTTTTTGCCTCCAAATTATTATTTAAAACTATGTAAACCTATAAATCTTTTTCTCCAAAATAAAATTGGATACAAAAGTACCCAATTTTTCATCTTTCTTATAATATACTTTTTAATTAAGAATGTCAATATATTTATATTTCCATTATTATTGGTAATATCATTGGTTTTCTCTTTGTCTTTTCATATAAGAATTCTCTTAAACCATCTCTCATATTAGACTTTAATGTAGACCAATCTGTTATTTTATTTTGTTCACATCTATCTAATATATCTTTGACTAACTCTCTAGCCTCATCCATTAAACCTTCTGATTCTCTTACATATACAAAACCTCTTGATATAATATCTGGTCCTGCAATTACCTTTCCACTTTCTCGCTCTATAGTTACAACTACAGTTAAAATACCATCTTGAGAAAGATGTTTTCTATCTCTAAGAACTATGTGTCCAACATCTCCAACACCTAATCCATCTACAAATACTTGACCTGATGCTACAGTTCCACTCTTTTTAATGTAATTTCTAGTTACTTCTATTACATCTCCATTTTCTGCAATTAAAAAATTCTTTGGTGATAAACCAACTTGGCAAGCTAACTCTGCATGTTGTTTTAAGTGACGGTATTCACCATGAACTGGTATAAAGAATTTAGGTTTAACTAATGCTTGCATTAACTTTAATTCTTCTTGACAAGCATGACCTGATACATGAACCTTTTCTAAAGACTCATATATAACTTGTGCACCCTTCTTAAATAGTTGATTTATAACCTTTGAAACAAGTTTTTCATTTCCTGGTATAGGTGAAGCTGAAATAATAACAGTATCTCCTTCAACTATATTTATCTTTCTATGTTCACAAGCTGCCATTCTAGCTAAAGCAGACATTGGTTCTCCTTGGCTACCTGTTGTTATTAGTACAATTTCATTATTATTATACTTTGATATCTGATCTATAGATATTAAAGTTCCTTCTTGCATTTCTAAATATCCAAGTTCCATTGCAACTTGAACTATATTTTCCATACTTCTTCCTGATACAGCAACCTTTCTTCCATAATGTTCTGCTGCTGATACAATTTGTTGAATTCTATGAATATTAGACGCAAATGTAGCAACTATTATTCTTCCATCAGCTTTACCAAATAGTCTTGCAAAACTTTCACCTACTATTCTTTCAGACATAGTATATCCTGGTCTTTCAACATTAGTTGAATCTGCAAGTAATACTAAAACACCCTTTCTTCCTAGTTCCGCAAATCTTGCAAAATCCATTAATTCTCCATCAATTGGAGTATAATCTACTTTAAAATCTCCTGTATGTAGCACTACCCCCAATGGTGTGTGTATTGCTATTGCAACTGAATCTGCAATAGAATGATTTGTTTTTATAAACTCTACTGAAACAGTATTAAGTTTAACTATATCTCTTGGTTTTACCTTTATTAATGTTGTTGATGACAATAATCCGTGTTCTTTTAATTTCGTTTCAACTATACCAAGAGTTAGCTTTGTACCATAAACAGGAACATTTAATTGTTTTAAAACATATGGCAATGCTCCTATATGATCCTCATGACCGTGAGTTAAAAATATACCTCTTACTTTATCAGAATTTTTTAGCAAATATGAAATATCATTTATTACTACATCTATTCCAAACATATCTTCGTCTGGAAAGCTTAAACCACAATCTATTACAATTATATCATCTTTATATTCTATTGCAGTCATATTCTTACCAATTTCATTTAATCCACCAAGAGGTACAATTTTAACCTTAGCTCTCTCTGTCTTCATAAGTCCCCTCCTTATTGATTTTTAATATATATAAATAAAGTCTTCTTTCTTATTAAAGAATTACTTTTATTCATTTTCTTATTTATCTTCTTGTTCCTTTTGACACTTTTTACATATGCCATAAAATTTTAGTGCATGATCTAATATCTTGAATTTATACTCTTTTTCAATACTTTCTTCTATATCTTCTAATAAATCATCCTGAACTTCAATGACATCATTACAAATATTACAAATTAAATGATGATGTCTATGAGTTTCATCACTATGAACAAGTTCATATCTACTACATCCATCATTTAAGTGTAATTTACTTACTACACCAATCTCCTCTAATAATAGAATCGTTCTATATACGGTTGCAAGACCTATCTCTGGACAATTCTTTTTAACCTCATCATAGATTTCTTCTGCTGTTAAATGTTTTCCTTCATTATCTACTATTGTATCAACAATAGCTCTTCTTTGAGGAGTTAATTTATAACCTTTCTTTTTCAAGTCTTCTTTAAGAACTGTATAATCTATAATAGCATCTCTCTTCATATCATACACCTTTTGCCTTGAATCTAAAATATTTGCTTATATTTCTTCATCCATAAGTAATTCATAAGCTTCAGAAACAATATCAAATTCTGCTTCATCTTCAATAGTTACATATGTTTCTTCTCCATCTTCATCAATGATACACTTTAAAACATATGCTTCTTCTGTTTCTATTCCTGCTGGAGTTACAACTATATATTCTTGATTTGTATCTTCAATCTTGAAATAAGTTACAACCTTCATTTTTTCTTCATTTCCATCTTCATCATATAAATAAATATAATCTAATTCTTTTGCCATAATATCTCTCCTTATGTTTGTTTCAATAACTAAATATATTTCATGTTAATAAAGCTTTTTATTATATATTCTGTCTAAATATCCTTGTAAAATATATGTTGCTGCAACTTTATCAACTATTTTTTTCCTCTTTCCTCTAGATAAGTCAGCTTCTAGCATAGCCTTATGAGCTGCAACTGTTGTTAATCTTTCATCCCAAAACTCTATTTTTAATCCTAGTTCTTCTTCAATAAGACTAGAAAATTCCTGTATCTTTTGCCCAGCAAAGCCAATACTATTATCCATATTCTTAGGTAATCCTACTACTAGTGTTTCCACTTCGTATTCTTTACATACCTTTTTCAACTCTTCTATATCACTTTTTTTATTTTTTCTATAAATTGTCTTTATACCTTGAGCTGTTAAACCTAATGGATCTGAAATTGCTAATCCAATAGTTTTTTGACCTATATCTAAACCTAATATTCGCATATTCTTCTCCTATTTTTAATACATATATAAAAAGATGCCCTTAAACGGGCATCTTTTTATTTTATCTCTAAATAAGATTTTATCACTTCTTCAAGAATTTCATCTCTTTCAAGTTTTCTTACTAGAGCTCTTGCTCCGTTATAGTTTGTAATGTAAGTAGGGTCACCTGACATTAGGTATCCTACTAGTTGGTTAACAGGATTGTAGCCCTTTTTTTGTAAAGAATCATAAACTTCTGTTAATATAGTTTTAGTTAATTCTTTTCTATTCTTTTCAACGTCAAATTGCATTGTATATTCTAAATTTTCACTCATACTCAATGCTGCTTACTAGCAGCTCACCCCCTTACCTAAATTGTTAAGGAATATTTACTATTATCTTAAGTATAACCCAAAATATTCTTTTTGTATACTATTTAACTAAATTTTCGACTACGTCGTAAGCTTTTTCAATTGCTTGTGATATGTTTTCAGGTTTCTTACCACCAGCTTGAGCCATATCTGGTCTTCCACCTCCGCCACCGCCAACTACAGTAGCAACTTCTTTTATTATTTTTCCACAATGAATACCTTTTGTTAATGTATCTTTAGTTGCCATAGCTACTAAATTAACTTTTCCTTCTAATCCACTTACTAGTACTACAACGCCGCTTTGCATTTTATCTCTTATCTTATCAGCTAAATCTCTTAATGAGTTTCCGTCTATACCATCAACTGCATATGATACAACATTAACTCCATTAATTTCTCTCACTTCTTTTAAGATTTCATCTTCAATTCCATTTGTTAACTTACTCTTAAGTTCTGCTATTTCTTTTTCTCTTTCTTTTAATTCAGTACCTTGACTTGCTATTCTTGATAAAACATCTTTTTCATTACACTTTAATGCAGCGCAAGCTTCTTTTAAAAGTCTTTGTTTTTCTTCTACATATTTAATTGCACCGAACCCTGTTAAAGCTTCTATTCTTCTTGTACCAGCTGCAACCCCTGATTCATTTATTATTTTAAATAATCCTATTTCTCCTGAATTCTTTACATGAGTACCACCACATAATTCCTTAGAGAATTCTCCAACACTAACAACTCTTACCTTATCACCATACTTATCATCAAATAATGCCATTGCACCACTTTCTTTAGCTTCATCAAGAGTCATTAAATCAGTTTGAACATTGTAAACTTCCATTATTTTTTCATTAACTAAAGCTTCAACTTTTTCTATTTCTTCTTTAGTTAATGCTTGGAAATGACTAAAGTCAAATCTTAATCTTTCATCATCAACATATGAACCTGCTTGGTGTATATGATCTCCTACTACTTCTTTTAATGCTTCATGTAACATATGTGTTGCTGTATGGTTCTTGCAAATATTATTTCTTCTTAATTTATTAACTTCTAATGTGATTCTATCTCCATTCTTAACTACACCTTCAGTTACTTTAACATAGTGTATAGTCTTTCCTCCAACATTTTTCTTAGTATTAAATATTACTGCTTTAAAACCTTCAGAAGTTGCTTCACCTTGGTCTCCAACTTGACCACCCATTTCAGCATAGAAAGGAGTTTTATCTGTAACTATATATCCTGTTTCTCCAGCACTTAATTCACTTCTAAATTCTTCATCATTAGCTAATACTAGAACAGAAACATCTTCCTTTAATGTAGTATATCCAATAAACTCAGTATTTATATCTGAATCTATTTTATTTATAGGAACTTCTTCACTTCCCATATATGAATACTCTCCTCTAGCATTTCTAGCAGTTACTCTTTGTATTTCCATATTTTCATCAAAAGATTTTCTATCTACAGTTAATCCCTTCTCTTCACATATTTCTTCTGTTAATTCATAAGGGAAACCATATGTATCATAAAGTTTAAATGCTTTTTCACCATCTAATACAGTTTTATTTTCTTTTTCTAATTCTTCTATATATTCTTTAAGAATTGACATTCCTGTATCTATAGTTTCATTAAATCTCTCTTCTTCTAATGAAACCATCTTTTTAATATATTCAGCCTTTTCCTTTAATTCAGGATATGCTTCTCCATAGTTTTCTATGACAGAATCAACTATTTCTGAAAGGAATAATCCCTTAATTCCAAGTAATCTTCCGTGTCTTGCAGCTCTTCTAAGTAGTCTTCTTAAAACATACCCTCTACCTTCATTACTTGGTCCTACACCATCAGCTATCATCATAGTTACACTCTTAACATGATCTGTAATTATTCTTAAAGATATATCTTTAGTTGCATCTTCTTCATATTTAGTGTTTGAAAGAGTAGAAACTTTACCTAATATATTTTTTACTGTATCTATTTCAAATATATTATTAACACCTTGCATTATTGTTGCAATTCTTTCAAGACCCATACCTGTATCTATATTAGTACTTGCTAACTTTTCATAATTGCCTTTACCATCACCATCGAATTGAGTAAATACTAAGTTCCAGAATTCAATTACTCTATCTTCATCTCCAGCCTTTACAAATTCTTCTGCTGTTTTTACTGGTGGTAGATCTTCTGCTCTATCAAAGTGGATTTCTGTACAAGGTCCACAAGGTCCTGCACCATGTTCCCAGAAGTTATCTTCTTTTCCTAATCTAAATATTCTTGATGGATCTATATCAGTTTTTCTAGTCCATATTTCATATGCTTCATCATCTTCTAAATATATAGTTACATATAATCTATCCTTTGGCATTTCTAATACTTTAGTAACAAATTCCCAAGCCCATGGAATAACTTCTTCTTTAAAATAGTCTCCAAATGAGAAGTTTCCAAGCATTTCAAAGAATGTACCATGTCTTGATGTTTTTCCTACATTCTCAATATCACCAGTTCTAATACACTTTTGACAAGTTGTTATTCTATTTCTTGGTGGCTTTTGAACTCCTGTAAAATAAGGCTTTAATGGTGCCATACCTGCATTAATTAAAAGTAAGCTCTTATCATTTTTAGGAACAAGAGAAAAACTTTGTAATCTTAAATGATCTTTACTTTCAAAAAACTTTAAATACATTTCTCTTAATTCATTTGTACTATATTTTTTCATTTATTTAATTCCCTCCATAATCTATATTAAGCAATATATCAAAAAAAGCCTTCATCCCTATAAACAAGGGACGAAAGCTAAACATTCCGCGGTACCACCCTAATTATGCATTAATAATGCATCACTTAGAAAATTTATAGCTCAAAGGTAGCTTCGAAATATTTTCTAAAAAGTTTTCACCAACCACTTTCTCTCTAAATAGTAAAATAAAATCTACTAATCCTTATCATTGCTTAACTTTATTTACTTATTGTTGATTATATTTTAAGTTTTAAAATATGTCAATATATTATTTTATATATATATTTTAAGTTAAAAGATTTTTAAACATAATTAACAAATCATCTTTACTATCAAATCCTAGCCCTTTATAAAATCCTATTGTTTTATTAGCTCTAGTTGTTGCAAGAAATATTCTACCTACTCCATTTTCCCTTAATCTTCTATTAAATTCATTAAATAATGTTTTTCCAATTCCTTTTCCTTGTATACTAGTATTTACAAAAAACTCTTTTATCTCAAAATCTAAGGTATTGTAATAATACTCATAATGACCTAAAATTACGCCTAAAATAGTATTATTCTCATAACAAACTAATCCATAAGAGTCTTCATTATTAATCATTGGCTTTAATCTCTTATAAACTCTCTCCTTGCTCCATTGATCATTCCATGGTGGAGCATTAAATGCATCTATGTATATGCTAACTATTTTATCTATATCATCTATTATTAACTCTTTAAACTCCATTTAATCACCACTTCTTTATTTTTTATAATTATACCAACATTTTTATATTATTTAAAATAGTGAATAATTAATATCTTCATATACAACCTTAATAATTACAGCTAATGGAATTACTAATATCATCCCTATAAAACCTCCAACTTTCTCTCCAATTAATAGCAGTATAACTATTATTAAAGGGTGAATATTAGTACTATCTCCTGTTATTTTAGGTGATAATATATTACCTTCAATTTGTTGTATTATAAAGACAGATATTGCTGCCCAAAGACATTTAGTTGGTGATTGCATAAGTGCTACAAATAATATAGGAGCTGCTCCTAATATTGGCCCAAAATATGGTATTATGTTAAATATACCATTTAGTATAGATAAAACTATAGGAAACTGTATTTTTAAAACTAATAATATAATTAATGTGAGTATTCCTATTAATATAGATAATACCAATTGGCTTAATATATATTTAACCAACAATCTATCTATATCTAAAACTATTTTTTTTGCAAGAACTCTTTTTCTTAATGGTATTATTAAAAAAAACTTCTTTATAATCATTTTTCCATCTGCTAAAAAGTAATAAACTAATATAGGTATCAAAGCTATGGATAGTATTTTTTCACTAAATGAAATAATACTATTAACTAAATTTTGTGATAATGTAAACAAAAAACTTGATGCTTTTTCTTTTCCATTGTCATATATAAATGATAATATAGGTGAATCTAAAAACTTTGATTTTTCTTCAAATACTTCAATGTATTTATATACCCTTTCAAGACCTAGACCTAGGTTATTCATCTCTCCAAATATAGTTGGAACTAAAAAAGCAAATGTTCCTATTAGAAGTAATATAATAAATACCATTATTATGCAAGTGGAAGTCCTCTCTTTTAACTTTTTATTCTCTATTAAGTATTTTTTTATAGGATTTAATATATAAGCTATTACAGCTGAAATAATTATTATATTAATTACCTCTCTAAACGCATCCCAATATATATATAATAGCAACATTAATATTATAATAAGACTTATAAATATTTTTATTTTATGCTTTCTAATAAAATTCATCATTAATACCTTTACTCCATATATTTTTAAAACTTATATTAATAGGAGTTACATCTAATATACAGTCTTCATGGACTATAATATTGCTTGGTAGTACTATATCTTTTCCTCTTAATACTTTTTCTATTATTCCTGGAGATACAGCAATCCCCTTTATTTCATACTTCTCTTCATCTACTATAATATCGTCTACCACACCTTTTAATCTTCCATTACAGTCGATAACATCAATATTTCTAAACAAAGAAAACTTAACTCCACCACCATTTGATAATTCTCCAATAATCTTATCCCTTGTAAAATAATTTATATCCTTTGTATTTAAAAAATTCTTTTTTCCTAAGAAAGAATAATTAGAAATTTCAAATCCTTCTATTACTTTCTTATCAAGATTAACATATATATCTTTTATACTTCCAAGCTTCTTTCCCTTGGTATTATAAATAATCTTCATATAAAAATCTTTACTTCTATACATGTTACCACTTCCTTATACAATCAGGAATAGTTTACCCATTAAGGAACATTTTATTCATAAAAAAACATCTTAATAAGTGTTTTAAATCACTTATTAAGATGTTTAATTTCTTATAGTACTTTTTCTATTATTCCGCCACCTACAACTATATTGCCATTATAGAAAACAATTGACTGACCTTTAGTTATAGCTCTTTGCTTATCCTTAAAAGAAACTCTTACTTTTCCATGTTCTTCAGGATAAATAACTGCTTCTGCAGGCTTTGCAGAATATCTTATTTTAGCTGTTACCTCAAGTGGTCCTTCTAATTTATCAAAAGGAATAAAATTAATATCTCTTGCTAATAAATCAGTTTGGAATATATCACTTTCTGGTCCAACTATAACTTCATTTCTCTTAGTATTTATTCCAGTTACAAAGACAGGAGTTCCTAGTGATAAACCTAGTCCTTTTCTTTGTCCTATAGTATAGTAAACTATACCCTTATGTCTTCCTAATATATTTCCTTCTTTATCAACAAAATTTCCTGGCTTAACCTTTCCAGGCATTTCTTCTGTTATAAATCTTCCATGATTGTTATCTGGAATAAAACATATCTCTTCACTATCTTTTTTATTATGTACAGCTAACCCAATCTCTTTAGCTATTTCTCTTATCTTATCTTTAGTATATTGCCCACATGGCATTAATGTATGTGCTAGTTGATCTTGAGTAAAGTTATATAGTGCATAAGTTTGGTCTTTCTTATCATCATCTGAACGGATTAATAAATATCTTCCATCAACTTCTTCAATTTTAGCATAATGACCTGTTGCTACATACTCCGCACCTATCCCCCTTGCTTTTCTTAAAAGAGCATCAAATTTTAAGTGTTTATTACAAGCTATACATGGATTTGGTGTTTTTCCTTGCATATATGAATTTACAAAATAATCAATTACTTTTTCTTTGAATAAATCCTTAAAATTTAAAACATAAAAAGGAATTTCTAGTTTATCGCAAACTCTTCTTGCATCTTCTACTGCAGAAAGTCCACAACATCCCCCTTCATTTTCATCAATATCCGGATCACTTGGAGCCATTCTCATAGTAACTCCTATAACATCGTATCCTTGTTCTTTTAAAAGATAAGCAGCGACGGAGCTATCTACTCCGCCACTCATACCAACAACAACCTTTTTTTTCATTCTACCACCTACTCATCACCATGAGCATGTGCATGTAACTCATCATGATCAACTTCAACCATATCCCAAGGTTCAAGTCCTGATTTTATTCTATAATCATTTATTGCTTTGTGTATAGCTTCTTCTGCTAGAACTGAACAGTGCATCTTAACTGGTGGAAGTCCATCTAATGCTTCTGCAACTGCTTTATTGCTTAATTCCCAAGCTTCTTCTACAGTATGCCCTTTAATAAGTTCAGTTGCCATTGATGATGATGCTATAGCTGAACCACATCCAAATGTTTTGAATTTAACATCTGTTATTATGTTATCTTCAATCTTTAGATAGATTTTCATTATATCTCCACACTTAGCGTTACCAACTTCACCTATACCGCTAGCATTTTCTATTTCTCCTACATTTCTTGGATTTTGGAAATGATCCATAACTTTTTCTGAATATATCATAATTAATTTTCTCCTTTCTTTAAAAAGTCTTCCCATAATGGAGACATATCTCTTAATCTTTGTATTATTGGTGGAACTTTTTCTAATACGTAGTCCACATCTTCTTCTGTTGATCCATCACCAAGAGTTAATCTTAATGATCCATGAGCAATTTCATGAGGTAATCCTATAGCAAGTAATACATGTGATGGGTCTAGTGATCCTGATGTACATGCACTACCACTTGAACCACATATTCCTTGGAAATCTAATGAAAGTAATATTGATTCACCTTCTATGAATCTAAAACAAACATTAACATTACCTGGAAGACGTTTGTCTCCTCTTGGTCCATTAAGTCTTGTATATGGAATCTTTAATAATCCATCTATTAACTTATCTCTAAGGCTTATTATTCTTTCTCTATGCTCTTCCATGTTTTCAGTGGCAAGTTCTATAGCTTTTCCTAGCCCTACTATTCCAGCTATATTTTCTGTTCCTGCTCTTCTTCCTCTTTCTTGTCCACCACCATGGATTAAGTTGTGTATTCTTACACCTTTTCTTATATATAAAACACCTATTCCCTTTGGTCCATATATCTTATGTCCTGCTAATGATAATAAATCTATATTCATATCTTTAACATCTATTGGAACATTTCCTACTGCTTGAACTGCATCTGTATGGAAAAGAACTCCTCTTTCACGACATATAGCACCAATTTCTTTTACAGGTTGAATTGTACCAATTTCATTGTTTGCAAACATTATAGAAACTAATATTGTTTTATCTGTAATTGCATTCTTTAAGTCTTCTAAGTTTATAAATCCTTCTTCATTAACATCTAAGTAAGTAACTTCGAAACCATTCTTTTCTAAGTATTCACATGTATGTAATATAGCATGGTGTTCTATTTTAGTTGTTATTATATGATTTCCTTTATTCTTATAAGCTGATGCTATTCCTTTAATTGCCCAGTTATCAGCTTCAGAACCACCACCAGTAAAATAAACTTCATTCTTTTCACAATTTAAAGCCTTAGCTACTCTCTCTCTTCCTGTATCTATTGCTCTATTTGTTATTCTTGATATCTCATAAAAAGAAGATGGATTTCCAAACTTTTGAGTAAAGTAAGGCATCATTTCCTCTAATACTTCTGGTTTAACATAAGTTGTAGCTGAATAGTCCATATATACTGTATTCATCTATATCACCTCTATAATTTTAGTTTTAATTTTTCATTCTTTTGCTTTATTCTTTCATTATCATCAACAATGTCTTGAAGAGTAATTGATTCCATTACTTCATCAATACTTTTTTTAAGTTTTTCCCATAATAATCTTGTTGCACAAAAGTCACTATTATCACATTCGCTGCCTTCTATACAGTCTGATACCTCTATTGGACCTTCTACAACATGCATAATTTCTGCTACTGTAATATCCTTCGGTTCTCTACTTAAAATATATCCTCCTTGAGCTCCTCTTACACTTTTTATAAGATTTGCTTTTCTTAATGGAGAAAATAATTGTTCTAAGTAATTTTCAGATATATTTTGCCTATTAGATATACTTTTTATAGACACAGGGGCTCCACCATAATTTATAGCTAAATCAACCATGGCCTTTACTCCATAACGTCCTTTAGTAGATAATTTCAATTTCTTCACCCCTCAATGCCGAGTAAATTACTATACTTTACGTTTTATATCATAGCAAAATACTAGGAGATTGTCAATAAAGTTTTTTCAACTATTTAACAACTAATAATGTAGGCAGTTACATACTCGTAACTGCCTACATTTATCTTGCTTTATAATATTAATTCTTTCCTTTTACTTTATTCCAATACTCCTTAGACGTCTTTTCTAATTTATTATCACCAAATTCATAATAAACTTTATCTTTTATATTATTAGGTAAATATTGCTGAGGAATATAGTGATTTGGATAGTTATGTGGATATTTATATGTTATTCCTCTCCCTAAGCTTTTTGCACCACTATAATGGGCATCTTTTAAATGATCTGGTATATCATCTATCTTGAGTATATCCAAATCTTCTAAAGCTCTATCAATAGCAACAATTGCAGAATTAGATTTTGGTGAAGTTGCTAATAATATAGTTGCCTCTGCTAGAGGTATTCTTGCTTCTGGAAATCCTAATTCCCTAGCAGAATCTACAAGTGACTTAACTATAATAGCTGCCTGTGGATATGCAAGACCTATATCTTCACATGCTATTACTTGAAGTCTTCTGCATATTGATATTAAATCTCCTGCTTTTATAAGTCTAGCTAAATAATGTATAGCTCCATCTGCATCACTACCTCTTATAGATTTTTGAAATGCGCTTAAAATATCATAGTGGCTATCTCCATTATTATCATAAGATACTACTTTCTTTTGAGTACTATCCTTAGCTACTTCTAAATCAATAACTATTATCTTCTCACTATTAGGATTAGTAGAATTTAATGCTACCTCTAAACCATTCATAGCTTTTCTAACATCTCCATTTGATGCTGCTGCAAAATATCTTAGTGCTTCATCTTCAACTTTCAAAGTAAATTCCTTAAATTCTTCTTTTTCAATATTTATAGCCCTCTTAAGTGCAGTAATTACATCCTCTTCACTTAATGGTTTAAATTCAAAAATAGTACTTCTACTTAAAAGAGCCTTGAATATATAATGGTATGGATTTTCTGTAGTAGATGCTATCAAAGTTATTCTTCCATCTTCTATATATTCTAGTAACGACTGTTGTTGCTTTTTATTAAAATTTTGTATCTCATCTAAATAAAGAAGAATTCCTTCTCTTCCCATAAAAGTATCTAAGTCTCTACATATATCTTGTATATCTTTTAATGATGCATTAGTTGCATTTAATTTATAAAATCTTTTATTTCCTTTCTTTGCAATTATATTAGCTACAGTGGTTTTTCCTACTCCTGGTGGCCCATAAAAAATCATATTACTTATAGAATTACTTTTCACTATTCTATCTAGTATCTTATTAGGTCCTAAAATATGTTGTTGCCCACAAACCTCATTTAATTCCTTTGGTCTTATTTTATCTGCTAGTGGCTTATACATCATTCTACCGTTGCCAAAACTTTATAAAACTTTATAAAGTTTGTTTAATTCCTTATTCAACGTGTCCTATTTTGTCTTGATAAACATAGACTACTTTAGTTTGATATGACACTCCAAAGGCGTAAATT
>JAFADP010000051.1 GCA_023424785.1 Bacillota bacterium | reverse complement strand
CTATAAAAGTTTAAACAAGCTCCACAAACTAAAATTTCTACACCCTTATTTTGTAACTCACTTAAATGCTCTATAGCTTGTTCATTTAGTGTAGGAACTTTGACACCATCATTCATAAATAAAAGGTATTTTGGTATATCATTAGATTCATTTAAAGTGTAAAAGAACATCTTCATAAGATTTTTCCCTAACTCTTCATTTCCCATACCTATAATTTCTTTGCCTATAAATACTGCCCAATCACCTAACTTATTACCTTCTTCAATGCTACAAATTATTTCTTCACAAGATTTAGAAGAAGAATTTAAAATAACCTTATATATTCCTTTTCCCTCATTAACACTTACTTCAAAACCTTGACTATTAGCAAGCTTTTCTAGATTTTTCACTGCAATTTCATTATCAACTTCAATTACAATAACCTTTTCTCCTAAATCCATCTCTTTCTTAGCCATAATAACTGGTATTGGACAATTCTTATTTTTGGCATCTATTATTTTCATATTATCATCTCCATTAATTTATATATTTAAATAAAACTGTAATCTTTCCACCACATGCCATTCCAAGAGTAGCTGCCTTAGAATTAGATAAATCGTAAATTTCAACATGAGACTTTTTCTCTTTAATTAAATCTAATGCCTTTTCATATGCTGCATTTTCTACACTACCACCACCAATGGTTCCAATAAAATCACCATCTTCAAAAACAAGCATCTTAGCTCCTACTCCTCTTGGTGATGATCCCTTTTTATCTAGTATTGATACTAAAACCTTTTTTCTACTATCATTTTTTATAGTATTTAAAATATTATAATCTATGTACGAAGGTTTATCTCCTTTGTTTTTAATATTTATTATTTCACCTGCAATACTTATAGCAATTTCTGCTGGAGTTTCTGCTCCAATATCTAATCCTATAGGAGTATATACCTTATTTAGCTCTTCCTTAGTATATCCTGCTTGTAGTAACTTGCTCTTTACCATAGCAACTTTTCCCTTACTACCAATCATACCTACATATTTATGATTTTTATTAAGTATTATTTCTAAACACTTTCTGTCATCTTTATGACCTCTAGTTACAATTACAAAGTATATATTATTTCCATTAACTTCACTTAAAGCTTCCTCAAAGCTTTTACATATAACTTTATCTGCTATATTAAATCTACTTTCATTAGCAAATTCTTTTCTATCATCTATAACTGTAACATTAAAATCTAGCATTTTACCAACACTACATAAATCTAATGCTACGTGTCCTCCACCACATATAACAAGCTGTGGCTTTGGAATAATTTTTTCCACAAAAACATCAGTATTTTCATCTAATACTAATATCTTTCCATAGCTGTTAAAGTCAATTAAATTAATAATATTCTTATAAAATTCAATATTAATCTCTTCTTCAAATATTAATTCATCATCACATTTTAATATTTTCTTTCCTATTAATTCTTCATTTTTAGCCTTAGTAATTGTTACAATATGAATTTCCTTATTATTAATTTTTTCTTCTGTTAAATTATCACAAAAGCTCTTCTTCATTGTATATATCCCCTTATTTATGTAAATGTAATATTGCTTCTAAAACTCCACCTGCTATTGATCTTGCTTTATCTGATATAGTAAAACAATGATCTTTTTCACATCTTGGATCTATATCCCCACTCTTCATATTCTTATGAACAACAACACCTTTTTGGAGCATTCCTCTTATAGTTCCATCTATACTAGCTTTTACTTCTGAATCACCAATATATGCAACTACTTGTCCTGCTTCTACATTATCACCAATACTACATATAGGGTTTATTACTCCATTATCCGTAGCTCTAATTATTCTTTCTACTGTATATCCACCAATATTTCCTGGTATTCCTGTATTATCTATAGCTTTACCATTATAAATACACTTTCCTAAATAATGTCCTCTTTGAGTTTCTACTACACAATGACAATCTTTACCTGCATAAAATCCTGGTCCTAGTGCAATAACAACTTTAGCATCATTTATGGATGTTCCTAAATTCCTCTTAGCTATTATTGCATCAACTACTACATCTACATTTATTTCATTTATAATTTTTGCTTCTTTATCTACTATAACAGCAATATTTCCATCTTCCATAATACTTTTAACTTCTTTTGAATCTTGTGCAAGTATTGCTTTTATTCCTTCAACTTCTACTTCTTTATCATATACAGCCTGAGAAAAAGCAACTGTTCTTCTTACAGTAGTTGGCATATCTATTTCTGTCATTACAATGTTAAATCCACATCTTTTTAATCTATGTGCAACACCTGTAGCTAAATCTCCAGCCCCTTTTATTAATATATTCATAAAATCACCTACTAAAATTACTCTTTAAATGATGTAATTATTGTATATATATTTTTCTTTTGTAATTTATCTGATATATTAAATGCTCTTAATAATAGTTCTTTATTATCTACTTTATTAATAAGTGCTCTGTATTCTATAGTATTATTAATATATTTCATCTGTCCTTCTTTACTACTTAATAATAATGCTATATCTTCTTCATTTATAGTTTCAGAAATATTCTTTTTTAATACTTCTGAAACTCTTTCTGGTCTATGACATACTTTACTTATACATTTATTTAAAGCATCAATGCCTACAACTCCAACTATAACTTCTGTTCTATGTATTATTACAGGCTCATGAAATGCTGGTGCTTTTAAAGGCAACCTTTTAGAACCATCTGCTTCTATTAATAAATAATCACAAACTTTTATTAATTCATCATAAAAGCTTATATTCATAGACTTTATTTTTTCTTCACTAGCTTTATTTCCAACTACAATAACATTATTATTTTCTAAAGCTTCTTTTACCTTATTTATATCTTCACCTAAAACAAAATTTTCTTTAGGCATAAACATATGGGTAGTTGTTGTTATAATAACTTTTTTCTCTAAAGCACCTAATTCCTTTGATAAATTATAAATACATGAAGTTTTTCCTCCACCACCTACAAAAGAAATAATTCTTTTATTTCCTAAATTTAAAGCATCTAATAATGTATTTTTTTCTTCTAAATAATTGTTTTTATATATACCTATTAACACATTAATTACTTCCTGCCAAGTATCCTGTTGAAAATGCTATTTGAAGGTTATATCCTCCTGTTTCTGCATCTATATCTATCACTTCTCCTGCAAAGAAAAGATTTTTAATAAGCTTTGATTCCATAGTAGATGCATTAATTTCTTTTACACTAACTCCTCCACTAGTTACCATTGCTGCCTTTATACTTAAAGTTTCTATTGCAGTAAGTTTCATTTCTTTTATATAACTTATAAGCTTATTTTCATCCTCTTTTCTTAATTCACTTGGTTTAGTTTCTGTTAAATTTAATAAGCCTACTATTTCCTTTAAAAAATTATTAGGAAGTAATCCCTTTAAATTATTTAAAACTGTCTTGTTTGTATTCTCTCTAATTATTTTAGATATTTCTTCTTTAGATTTATCTTGAAGAAAATCTAATATAACCTCTATTTCATTATCTTTAAAGTGTTTATTTATGTATGAAGAAAGTTTTAACACACCTGGTCCAGATATACCAAAGTGAGTAAATATCATATCACCTATAAGTTCATATCTTTTCTTTTTAACCTTAGCACTTAATACAACATTTTTCATTGATACCCCTTGAAGTCTTTTAACAAACTCTTCTTTTATAACTAATGGTATTAATGCTGGGTATATTGGAGTAATTGTATGACCATGTCTTTTAATAACTTCATACATACTTCCATCTGAACCTGTTGCAGGAACACTTTTACCCCCTGTTGTTATAATAACCTTATCTCCATAAATTTTCTTCCCTGTATTAGTTACTACACCCTTAATTGTATTATCTTCAACAATAAGATCTTCAACAATTGTTCCATACATAATTTTAACATTGTTGTCTCTTAAGTTATTCTTAAATACTTCTATAACATCATCAGATTTATCACTCTTTGTATAAACCTTAAAATCATTATCATATTCAACCTTATACTCTAAGTTATTTTTATCTAAATAACTTAATAAATCTTCATTAGTAAATGTATAGAAAGCACTATATAAAAATTTTTTATTAGTAACTACTTTATCAAAAAATTCATCAATACTTCTATTATTCGTAATATTACATCTTCCCCCACCTGTAAGTCTTAGCTTTTTACCAATTTCATTATTTCTTTCAATTAATACTACTTCATTAGATTTTGATGATGTTAATGCTGCCATAATACCTGCTGGACCTGCACCAACTACAATTACTTTTCCCATGTATATTTTCCTTTCTAATAACTATATTTTCTTTAATTATACCTTATTTTTATCTATTTTATTAAAAAAATAAATATTTACTAACATAGCATATTTATTTGATTACTGCACATACTATTTATAAAGTTACCTCCTACCCCTACCCCCTATATTTTTATATAAAAGGAGTGAAAGTATGCATTTATCACATAATTTTTTAATTGAAAATTTAAAAAAATTTGATGAAAATCCTTTTTTAATTACTTTGCAAGATGGTACTAAAGAAGTTATAGGAGAAGGTGAACCCTTATTTAAAGTTCATATAAAAAACAATATTAGTAATAGTGAATTACTAAAAAGTACTTCTCTTGCACTTGGCGAAGCATATATTAGAGGAGATTTAGAAATTGAAGGAGACTTATTTGAAGCTCTAAACCTATTCCTTGGTCAAATGGATAAATTCACTAAGCACGAATCTATATTAAAAAACTTAATACATTCTTCAACATCTAAAAATCATCAAAAGAAGGAAGTACAATCACATTATGATATAGGTAATGATTTCTATAGCTTATGGCTTGATAAAACCTTAAGTTATTCTTGCGGTTATTTTAAATCTGAAAATGATACTTTATATGATGCTCAAGTTAATAAGGTTCACCACATTTTAAAAAAATTAAATTTAAAGGAAGGATTAAGCCTTTTAGATATTGGCTGTGGATGGGGATATTTACTTATAGAAGCAGCAAAAAGATATAAAGTAAATGGTGTTGGTATTACACTAAGTGAAGAACAATATAAAAAAGCAAACGAAAGAATAAAAGAAGAAGGTCTTGAAGATTTAATTAAAGTAGAATTAATGGACTATAGAGATTTACCTAAAAGTGGTCTTACTTTTGATAGAGTTGTAAGTGTTGGAATGCTTGAACACGTTGGTAGAGAACACTACGATTTATTTATGAAAAGTGTTGATGCAGTTTTAAAGAAAGGTGGATTATTTTTATTGCATTACATAAGTTCATTAAAAGAATATTCTGGTGACCCATGGATTAAAAAATATATATTCCCAGGTGGAGTAATTCCAAGTCTTCGTGAAATAATTTCTATTTGTGGAGAACATAACTTCTATATCTTAGATGTAGAAAGTCTTAGAAGACACTACAAAAAGACTTTATTATGTTGGAGAGACAATTTTAATGATAACAAAGATAAAATATCTAAAATGTTTGATGAACAATTTATAAGAATGTGGGAATTATATTTATGCTCTTGTGCAGCAACCTTTAATAATGGAGTAATTGATCTTCACCAAATTTTAATTTCAAAGGGTATAAATAATAATCTTCCTATGACAAGAGCATATATGTATGAAAATTAATAAATCTGTATATAAATGATGCCTAAATCATTTATATACAGATTTAATTTATATTTCACTTTTCTTCTCTATTTTTGAATACACAAAAGAAATTACTAGGGCTATACATCCAATTAATAAAAATACTATTGTCTTCATTACAAAATTACTTATATATGAATCTATAAATACTACTTTTGCACAAGTTAATAATGAAATTATTAACCCATACTGCCTAAGTTTCTTAACTTTAAGTTTAAAGCCTCCCCATATACATATAAAAGATAAAATCATTAATAATACATTAGTTATTATACTTGTTATTATATTAGAAAAAATATTTAAACACCTTAGCTTAAATATACTTAAAGTTAAGTA
>JAFADP010000042.1 GCA_023424785.1 Bacillota bacterium | reverse complement strand
CTGGAGCACCCCATGCGTTATCAGAATTTCTTGAGTATGAATTATTATTACCTTCACTAGCACCAGAACCTATGAACTCGAAACTTTCTACAGCTACATCAGTAGTGTATCTTTTAGTTCCATCTTGAGCATCATAACTACCTGTTCTTATGCTTCCAGTAACAGCAATTTGTCTACCCTTTGTAAGATATTGTGTAATTGTTTCTCCAGTTTTTCCAAATGCTACACAATTTATAAAATCTGTTTCATCTTTTTTAAATTGTCTATTTATAGCAACAGTAAATCTACAAACTGCAGTACCGCTACCTGCTGCATATCTTAATTCTGGATCTTTAGTAAGTCTACCAATAAGTATAACTTTATTCATTTCAATACACCTCTTACGCTTCGTTTTTAACGATTATGTGTCTTATAACACCATCAGTAATTCTGAAAACTCTGTCTAACTCTTTTGGTAATTCAGGATTAGCTTCGAAGTTAATTAAAGTGTAGTAACCTTCGTTAACTTTGTTTATTTCGTAAGCAAGCTTTCTCTTACCCCAGAAATCAACATTTTCAACTTTTCCTCCACCGTTTTCTATAACACCTTGGAATTTTTCGATTCCAGCCTTAACAGCCTCTTCATCTAATGATGGGTGTAATATAAATATAGTTTCGTACTTTCTCATCATTTTCACCTCCTTTGGACTAACGGCTACATTTTACTGTAGCAGGGATTACAATTTTAGATTTTATCACTTTATTCTACTCTTTTCAAGTATTTTTATTTCAATTATTAGATTTAACAACCTTTTTTGCATCTTTTTGGAATTTAAGACGTGGTATCATAACAATTCTGCCACATCCAACACACTTTATTTTAATATCAGCACCTAATCTTATTACCTCAAACTCTTTGCTACCACAAGGATGTTGCTTTTTCATTTCAACAATATCACCTAAATCAAATATTTCAATCATATTTATACCCCCTAAATATTATTTTTTATTTATAATAGCTGTTTTTGGATAGGGAATTTCTATTCCAGCTTCATCTAAGGCTACTTTTATATCTTTTCTTAGTTCCCTTTCCATTTCCCACTGACTTAATGGCTCTGCTCTACCAATAACTCTAATGGTTACTCCTGAAGCATTTAAAGAAAGTACTCCTAACACTTCAATTTCACCTCTTAATTTATCTTGATGTTTTTCCTTAAATAAACCATTAGTCCTCTTAATAACTTCTATAGCTTCATCTATATTTTCTTCATAAGCTATTTCAACATCAACTATAAATCTTATATCTCCTCTTGAATGATTTGTTACTTCTAACACAGAGCCATTTGGTATTAAATGCAGATCACCTGTAAAATCTCTTAAAATAGTTGTTCGTATACCAATACTCTCTACTATTCCGGAAAACTCTCCAATAGTTACATGATCCCCAACCCCATATTGATCTTCAAATAACACAAAAAATCCATTAATAATGTCTTTTACTAGACTTTGTGCTCCAAGACCTATGGCAAATCCTCCAGCACTTGCTAATGCCACGGGTATTTTAGCTAGGATATCATATAACATAGCCCCTATACCTATTATATACACTGTATACTTTAAAATACTTTTTAATACCTCTCCTATAGTCAATGCCTTCTGAGGCTCTAAAGAAAAGCTAGTCTTACTAGCAACTTGCCTATCAACAAACTTCTTTATAAGTTTGTTTCCTATTTTTATTGAAAAATACATTATAAAAGATATAAATATAATAGATATAATTTTTTCAATTATGGCATCTATATCTATTCTCTTACTAAAAAAATCAAATATGCTTTTACTTATAATAGCTAAATCAGTAAATCCATACATAGAGTGATTCACCTCTTGATCTATTTAATTAGTACATAATTAGCTTCTTCTTTTTTGTATATATTCTTAAACTCAACTGTATTGTTATTAATTATTTCATTTACTTTTTCTTCTTCTTCTTCTTCTATCCTAATACAAATACCACAACTTTGGGTAATTAAAGTTGGTGTAGGCATTATTCTAAACTTGTAGTTTAATCCATTTAACTTTTGTTCTGCAGACATTGCATCATGAGTATTTTTAAATACTATAATATAATAATTCATTTTACTATCTCCTCCCTAAATTATATATAATTATATTATATATATTTTTATTTTTTAATAAATATATTTAAATATTCCTACTTTAAAATTACATATTTTTCTAAATGTTTATTGCAATTTTATTTATTTATCTTATTATAATATAAGAAACAATATTTTACGTATATATAGAAGGAGAAAATAATGAAGGTATATTTAGATAACGGAAGTACATCATTTCCAAAGCCAAAAATTGTAGCCGATTCAATATATAACTACTTAACAAATGTGGGAGGTAATCCCGGAAGAGCAAATCATTCTAATGCATTAGAAGCAAATAGAGCATTATATATGGCTAGGGAAGAGATTTGTAATTTTTTTAATTATGATAAACCTGAAAATGTAATATTTACAAATAATATCACATCATCATTAAATATTTTATTAAATGGTGTAATAAAATCAGGTGATCATATAATCACTTCCTCTATGGAACATAACTCAGTTATTAGACCTATATATAACTTAAAGAATATCTTAAATATTGAT
>JAFADP010000189.1 GCA_023424785.1 Bacillota bacterium | reverse complement strand
GTCTAGCCGTTGTAACACTCCCTTGTTCTATATAACAGGGAGCTAACAACGGACACGACCCTAGATTAACTCAGCTAAATTCAGTAGGAGATAAAAACTCCTACTGAATAAGTTTCGTTTTATAATATATAAGGAGGAAATGTGATGAAAAAGAAAATATTTAAAATAATCCTTAGTGTTTTTCTTGTAGTTGCATTAATTGGAATTATTGGGACATGCTATTTTACAGGTATTTCTGTATTTAATAGTTCTATGCAATTAGTAACAAATGAGGATACATCATCGGATTATAGTGATTATTTAGAAGAAAACGGAATTGATTTAGAAGAATTTAATGAGATGTATAATGTTGAAAAAATTGAAATTCAATCTACACTTGATAATCATAAAATACCAGCAGATTATATGCTTGCAAATAATGAAAAAAATAATGATACAGTAGTACTTGTTCATGGATTAGGTGGAAATCGTCTTAGTGTATATCCAGTTGCAAAGTTATTTCTTGAAAATGGGTATAATGTAATTGCATATGATCAAAGAAGCTCAGGAGAAAATACTGCAAAATATACTACTTGTGGATATTTAGAAAGTAAGGATTTATTAGACTATGTATCATATATTAATAATATAATTGATAAAGATAAAAATATAATAGTATGGGGAACATCTTTTGGTGGTGCTACAGTAGGTACAGCATTAGGTGATTCTAAAGCAGATAAATATATTGATTATGCAATTTTAGATTGTCCTGTTAGTAATTTTGAATATATGATAAAAGAAGAAATGAAAGAAATGAACATTGGAATTCCAATAAGTTTTATGTTGTGTATGGGAAATATAACTACAAAATTAAAATTAGGATTTTCATATGATGATATGAATGTATGTAATTATATTAAAGATACAAAAGTTCCAGTTTTAATTATTAATAGTAAAGCAGATGAGGTAACACCATATTTTATGGGAGAAGACTTGTATAATGCTATAAATAGTGAAAATAAAAAGCTATTTACAGTAGAAGATAGTGAACATGCAAATATATTCTTTGATTATTATGATAAATATAAAGAAGAAGTATTGGAGTTTATAAAATAGAGTACTTTATTAAAAAGTATTAACATTCTCTTTAGTAGAAGGTGTTAAATAAGCTAAAATACTAGTTGGAGGGTAAGGGTGAAGATAAAAGAGAAAAAATGTAATGGTAAAATATTATTAAGCATATTATTAGTTTTAATATTATCTATTGGAATTTTCATCTTAATAGGTAAATTACAACAATTTATATTTGCGACTAAAGATTATGAAATGTTTAAATTTAAAGAACCATATAATTATTTAGTTTTTGTATTTGAAATAGAGATGCTTGCTATTGTACTAGGAATATTAGGAGAAAAATATAATAGAATAGAACTTGAATGCTTTAGATATTTTAAAAAAGTTGCTAAAAAGTATTTTAAACTTACAATTATCTTTAATGTTATAATAATGTACTTAGCTATTACAGGAGTTACAGTAGTAACTAAAGATAAAATTATAGACCATAGTTTTTATAATCCAATAGGTAAGATGTACAGCTACGAGAATATACAAAAGGTGGACACAGGAATAAATAAAAAAGGAGATTTTTATTACTATATTTATTTATCTGATAGTAAAAGAATTAATTTATATCAATGTACATCAAAATATGAAGATACATACTTAGAATTAGAAATTTTAGATGAAGAATTAATGAAGCTAGGAATTGAAAAAACTTCTTCAAATAAGAATATAGAAAAGTGTGATTTAGACGAAAGATATATTAATAGATTTAAGAAAATAATTAATAGTTAAGTAAAATAATAATGAGTTTGCAAAAGTGCTTGCAAACTCTATTTTATTAGTTCCAAAGAATATCTTGAGGCATTGTTTCAAGTATAGTATTTAATAACTCAATTACAGTGTCTTTCTTAATATTAGATGAAGAGATTAATTGCTTATACATTCTACTTCCTTTTTGACCATGGAATAAACTTTGAAGAGGAGCAATTAAGTTATGAACATTACTTCCTTTTTCAAGTTCTTCTTTAATATAAGGTATATAAGCTTTAATAATTTCACCTCTTGAAATAGGTTTTATATTTTCATTATTATTATAAAGTTTATAAAGATTAGCTAAAAGGTAGCAATCTTCATAAGATGGTCTTCCTATCATTACGCCATCTACTTTAGTAAGAGCATCTTTAATAGAATCTAATGTTTTAAAGCCACCATTAATTTCTATATTTAAATAATTAAATTCTTTCTTTAATCTATAAACCATATTATAGTCAAGCGGTGGAATTTCTCTGTTATCCTTTGGACTTAATCCTTTTAATATGGCAGAACGTGCATGTATTGTATATCTATCAGGTTTAGCCTTAGATACTGTATCTAAAAATTCTAATAAATCCTCATAGCCTTCCATTATAATTTTAGTATTTTCACCTTGTAATACATCTGTTCCATCAATACCTATTCTATGTTTTATAGTAATAGGTTTATTGGTAGCTTCTTTCATAGCACAAAGAATTTCATATACTAATTCTTTAGAAGACATTAAAGCTGCCCCCATTAAGTTTCCTGAAACTCTATCAGAAGGACAACCACAGTTTAAGTTAATTTCTTTATAATTATAATTTTCAGCAAGTTTAACAGCTTTATATGCATCTTCAGCATTACATGCAGCTATTTGAAGGGCAACATCACCTTCTTCTTCTCTAAAATAAAGAAGTTTATCTAAGTCACCATGAATAATTCCTTGTGCTGTAATCATTTCTGTATAAAGAAGAGCTTCTTTAGTTAAGATTCTACAAAAATATCTAAAGTGTCTATGAGATTTATCAACCATAGGAGCAATACTTATCTTAGGTGTTTTTATATGTGAAATATATTTTTCCATTATTTACTTCCTTTCTTTTTAGACATATAATTTATTTTAATAGTATAACATAAAACTTTGTGTCAAAACAATTCATACTAAACATATTGACAAAGTATGCTTTAATGGATATTATATATAATAATAGTAAAAAAATAGGTGTATGGGAATAATATATATTAGGAAGAGGGGATAAATATGTGCGAACTATATGGAATAACTTCAAAAAAATCAATAAAAATGAATGATATATTAGAGGTCTTTTTTACGCATAGCTGTAATCATCCACATGGATGGGGATTGGCTATTGATGGAAGAGAAGATACTTTAATTAAAGAAGGTATAGCAGCATATAATAGTGAGATACTAAAGGAAAAGTTTAAAGAAAACATTGTAGGAAGATTAGCTATTGCTCACATTAGATATGCAACTTGTGGAGATGTATGTGAAAGAAATGCCCATCCTTTTATAAGAAAAGATATTTTAGGTAACACATGGACATTAGCGCATAATGGAACTGCTACTGAAGGAGATTTAGTTGAAAAGTACAAAAAATATGCATATGGAGAAACTGATAGTGAAACTATTTTAATATTTTTAGTTAATAGAATAAATAAGGCAATAATTTTAAATGGAAATAAAGAGTTATCTATTAAGCAAAAGGGTGATATATTACAAGAAGCTATTAAAGATATAACTTTTAGAAACCGAGTTAATTTATTATTTACAGATGGGGAAAATCTATTTGTTCATTGTAATTTAAAGAATACTTTATACAATTATTACAAGGATGGATATATTGTTTTTGCAACTACACCATTAAATAAATTTATAAATGACTGGCATCCTATTAAAATAAATACTTTATTTATCTACAATGGGGACAGGCTTCTTTATGAAGGAAAACCTCATAAAAATGAATATATTAAACCAGAATTAAGAGCAGATACAAGCTATGTAATTTAATTATTACACATCTAAAGTAAGTAATTTACTTGCTTTAGATGTTTTTTGTGGAAAATTATCAAAGTAAAATATCTTGACAGTCAAAGTATTTATAAGTAAAATACTAGTAAAATATTTCAAATAAGTAGACAAGACGTCTGAGGAGGACTTTAATGAAACAAAAGAAAAAAATAGGAGTTATAGTAAGTGGACTAGTTCTATTATTATTAATAAGTGGACTAGCCTTTGTAGGAAATTATTTCTTTAATTATGCTTTAGTTAGACAAGAAGGAATAATTACAGCAGCAGGTGTAGATCCTAATGCACCACAATCAGTAGAAACAGAACAAGAAAAAATAAATAAACAAAAATCAGAAGAAGCAGTAGAAGCATGGTTACCTATTGTAAAAACAGATGAGATAACTATTAAATCAGAAGATAATTTAGATTTATGGGGAAAGATATATTTACAAGATAATGAAAGTGATAAGTGGGGAATTATAGCTCATGGATATACTTCAAATAGTGAAAATATTCAATCTATAGCATTAAATTTCTATAATAAAGGATATAATGTATTAACGCCAGATATGAGAGCTCATGGTAATAGTGAAGGTAACTATATTGGTATGGGTTGGCTAGATAGAAAAGATTTATTAAAGTGGATTAATTATATAGTAGACTTAGATGAAGATTCTCAAGTAGTATTATATGGTGAATCTATGGGGGGAGCTACAGTTATGATGACTTCAGGAGAAGAGCTTCCAAGTAATGTTAAAGCCATAGTAGAAGACTGTGGATATACATCTGTTTTTGATATATTTAAAAAGGAATTAAAAGAAAGATTTGGTCTTCCATCATTCCCAATATTAAATGCAGCTAATTTAATAACAAATATAAGAGCTGACTATGATATAAAGGAAGCTTCTGCTTTAGAACAAGTTAAAAAATCTAAAACTCTAATATTATTTACTCACGGAAGTAATGATGGTTTCGTACCTGTAGAAATGGTATATGAGTTATATGAAGCAGCAACATGTGAAAAAGATATTTTAGTTATTGAAGGAGCAGATCATGGTGCAGCACCAGATGTAGATCCTGAAACATATTACAATAAAGTATTTGATTTTTTAAGTAAATATATACAATAATATTATATAAAGAGGACTGTATCAAAATAAATTTTGATGCAGCCCTCTATTTTTTATTAATTTCTTGAAGAATAAATTTCTTTTTCTACATCTATAAATACTTTTGCAATTACGCCATAAGCTTTTTCCCATGCATCCATAATTTCAGGTGTTGCAGCATCACCTAAAACTTTCTTTATTGCAATTAAAAGATTAGCTCCAACAATAGGATAATGTTCTTCTTTTATTCCTCTGTTACAGTGAACTTCACCAATTCTTTTTACAACTGGTAAAAGTGAAGGTAGATTATCTATATTTTGAGCAGCAGCTAAAATAGTCATAGCTAATGCTTTAGGTTGTTCTCCAGAAGTTTGTTTGTCCATATTAAAAAATTCTTTAACTTCAGGATTGTTTAAAAACATTGTTTCATAAAATGTTTTAGTGATTTCAAATCCGTGTTCCTTTAAAGCTGGTACTGTACTTTTTATTATTTCTATTGTATTTTTATCTAACATAGATATTTTCTCCTTTGTAAAAAATATTGTTTAATAATAATTATTATTTGTATATTCAATATACCACATAAATTTTAAATGTGCAAGTAAAATACACATTTAAATTTAATATGATATAATATAGATAAAATAATTATTATGGAGAGAATAACAATGCAATTATCGAAATTTACTGATTATGCTTTTAGAACATTAATATATTTAGGAAAGAATAAAGAAAAACTTTCTGTAGTAGATAAAATGGCAGTAGAACTAGAAATATCAGAACATCACTTAAAGAAAGTAGTAAATAAACTTGCAAAGACAGATTATATAATTTCTTTAAAAGGAAGAAATGGTGGATTAAAGTTAGGTATGGATCCTAAAAATATAAATTTAGGAAGTGTTATAAAAGTTACAG
>JAFADP010000186.1 GCA_023424785.1 Bacillota bacterium | reverse complement strand
ATAAAACTGTATTACAAAGATTCTGAATTAGAAAATGTAATACAAAAAAATAACTTCGATAATTTTGATTTATCACTTTATACTTCTCATAGAATTGGAGATGAAAAGTTTTCTCCTCGTAAAAATATAGAAAACATTTTAGAATATATCCAGACTGAATATATTCCTAACTTTTCTTCTATATCAACCAACCTGCTCTTTTACGGTAATCCTGGCAGTGGTAAGACTTATTTATCATACTGTATTTCAAAAGATATATTAGATAAGGGATTTTTAGTTGTTTATAAAACATCGGAGGAATTAATTCAAAATTTGAGAGATATAAGATTTAATAATAATTCCAACCTTGAATCATTATTAATAGAATGTGATCTGCTTATAATAGATGATTTAGGAGCTGAACATCTTAACGAATTTTCAATAACAGAATTATTCAATCTTTTAAACAGAAAAATCCTGAACAATAAGAAAATGATCATTTCTACAAACTTATCTTTATCTGACATTGTAAAAAATTACACTGAAAGAATTTCTTCAAGACTACTTGGTAATTTTAAGTTATTCAAATTCTATTCCGAAGATATAAGAATAAAGCAAAATTTAAATAAAAAATAAAACTCTTAAAAATAAACCTTAATAGAAATATTAAGGCTATTTTTATAAGTATTTTTACATATAAAAAAACAAGCTTAAATAAAGCTTGTTTAATTTGGCGACTCAGAAGGGGCTCGAACCCTCGACCTCCGGCGTGACAGGCCGGCACTCTAACCAGCTGAGCTACTGAGCCATATCTTATGGTGGGCACAACAGGGCTCGAACCTGTGACCCCCTGCTTGTAAGGCAGGTGCTCTCCCAGCTGAGCTATGCGCCCATAAGATTGAAATATTTAAAATGGTGACTCCTAGGGGAATCGAACCCCTGTTACCACCGTGAAAGGGTGGTGTCTTAACCGCTTGACCAAGGAGCCATAATATTTGTTGCTTCATTTAAAATGGAGCTGGCAATAGGAATCGAACCTACAACCTGCTGATTACAAGTCAGCTGCTCTACCGTTGAGCCATGCCAGCATAATATGGTTTTTAGTTTTTATATATTTAATTTAAAAAGTTGGCGACTCAGAAGGGGCTCGAACCCTCGACTTCCAGCGTGACAGGCTGGCACTCTAACCAACTGAGCTACTGAGCCGTACTTTGGTGGGCACAACAGGGCTCGAACCTGTGACCCTCTGCTTGTAAGGCAGATGCTCTCCCAGCTGAGCTATGCGCCCAAAGTAAAATGGTGACTCCTAGGGGAATCGAACCCCTGTTACCACCGTGAAAGGGTGGTGTCTTAACCGCTTGACCAAGGAGCCAAATTATTAAGTTTGTCATGCTTCAGAACTTTGTTTGCCGTTCCGTGCTGACCACATAGACTATAATACATAAAGTTTTAATTTATGTCAACACATTTTTTTAAAAAATATTTTATTTTTTTATTCTATTCTTATTTTACTACAAAATTTATTATCCCTTTAAGGTATTAAAATACTGTGCTAAAATCTAATTATATTAATTATTAAGGAGATTAAATATATGATTTATCATGATAATATTATTGTTGGTGGAGGTGCCTCAGGCCTGATGGCTGCTATTGTTGCTAAGGATTTAGGTAAAGATGTTGCTATATTAGAAAGCACCGATAGAGTAGGTAGAAAAATCCTAACTACTGGAAATGGTCGTTGTAATATTTCTAATGCAAAAGTTGCTTCTCCATTTATTAATTATCATAGTCAAAATGATAATTTTTTTAATTTTTGTTTAGAAAATTTTAATATAGACGATACAAAAAATTTATTTTTATCTTTAGGATTACCTTTAACGCAACTAGAAAATGGACGATTATATCCCAAATCTTTTCAAGCCTCTTCAGTTGTTGATATTTTAAGATTAGCTTTAGAAGAAAAAAATATTCCTGTATATACTAACTGTAAGGTAGAAGCTATTCATAAGGATAAATGCTTTAATTTATCCACAAATAATGAAGAACATCCCTTATTCACATGTAATAAGGTTGTATTAGCTTGTGGTGGAAAATCTGCAGTAAAAACCGGATCAGACGGTTCTGGATATGGATTAGCTAAAAAACTAGGACACTCTTTAATTCCTACTCTACCTGCTATAGTTCAATTAAAGTTAAAATATGATCATCTTAAAGCTCTATCTGGTATAAAATTTGATGGAGCAGCTTCTGTAGTAGTTAATAATGATGTTATTAGATGTGAGAAAGGAGAAGTTCTATTTACAGACTACGGAATATCAGGACCTCCTATACTACAGATATCTAGAATAGCATCTATATCATTATATGAGAAAAAGAATGTTAAAATAGTTGTGGACATGATGCCTGAGAGTTCTCAAGATGATATAGATAATTTTATATATGGTCACTTAGCTATGCTTAGTCATCGAAGTATTTCTAATGCTTTAATCGGAGTTATTAATAAAAAACTTATTCCTATATTTTTAAAGGATCTTGGAATACAAAATATACATACACCTTGTTGTGAATTAGATTGGAAGTATACAGATTTAATAGCTAAACGTCTAAAAAAATGGGAATTTAAATGTATTGATACAAATGGATTCAACAGTGCTCAATTAACTCAAGGTGGAATAAATACAAAGGAAGTAGACAATAAAACCCTTGAATCTAAAATTATAAAAGGATTATTTTTCTGCGGTGAAATACTTGATGTAAATGGAGATTGTGGTGGTTTTAACCTTCAGTGGGCTTGGAGCTCAGGAGCATTAATAGGGAATAGTCTTTAAGACTATTCCCTATTCCAATGCATTTCTAGCTTAGTTAACTCTTTTCCATCCTTACTCTTTATTACATGACTAGTTATATATAAGTTCTCATTTACTTCTTCTACTTCTGTAAATATACTTACTATATCACCATAAGTAGTTTCTTTCTCAAATATAACTTTAACTCTCTCTAAATTGTAATCACTAATAATTTCTTGTGGTACAGCCTCTATGGCTAACTCTACATATTTTACATTATTCACATGACCATTTGAATCTATATCACTATAACGTATCTGAAAGCTCTTCTCGTTATCAATTCTTTTTATATTCTTAATATCTTCCATTTCAACTTCTTTTGAAATATCTTTATTCTCACCATAAATTATATACTTTTCATTAGGTATCCTCATTGGACGTCTCTTCTCAATATTTATTAAGAAAAATAGCGCTACAGCCTCTACAAGAGTATTTCCTAATGAATCTTTAATGGTATATCCTCTATAAGCATAGAACTTCTTAAAGCCAATAGATTGAGTCTCAACAGTAATAATATCTCTATATTTAGGATACTTATGAACCTTTATATCATACTTATAAAATACCCATGCTCCATTGCTCTCTACTAAGTGTTCTATAGTATCTCCAAGTTCTTCTGACTGGCAATTTCCTATATCACATAAAAAATTCATTATAGATGATAACTTACACTTCAGATTACGATCTACATCATGATAATTTACTTCATAATTTTTAATATACTTCTTACTCATAAAATTTACCCCCTATATTTAAAGAAAAGAGGTAGATTAAAATAATAAAACTTATTTTAAACTACCTCTAGTTGTTATTTATTTAGAGCTTCTATTAATTCTTCTAAGTTTATTCCATGTACCATTGCTGCTTCTTCTAAAGTTTCAGCTTGAGCTGATGGACATCCAACACATCCCATACCAAAACTCATTAATACATCAGCTTTACTAAAATCGCTATTAACAATTTCTCCTATGGTCATATTTTTAGTAATCATTAAAATCACCTCTTAAAAATAATTATATTTCATTAACCTTCATTGTTTGGTCTCTCTTTGGACCTACTGAAATATAAGAAATTCTAGTTTCAGTAAACTCTTCTATTCTCTTTAAGTATATCTTTGCATTTTCTGGTAACTCTTCATAGCTTCTTGCATCAGCTACAGAATCATCCCATCCATCAAATTCTTCATATATTGGTTCACATGCTGCTACATCTTCTAAGCTTGCTGGGAAGTAATCAATAACTTCTCCATTTAACTTATATCCAACACAAACCTTAAGCTTTTCTAAACCTGCTAATGTATCAATCTTAGTTACAGCTAAAGAAGTTAATCCACTTACTCTTGCAGCAGATTTAACTATAACTAAATCAAGCCATCCACATCTTCTAGATCTTCCTGTTGTAACCCCATACTCGTGACCTTTTTGTCTTATCCATTCACCAGTTTCATCTTCTAATTCTGTTGGGAATGGTCCTTTTCCTACTCTTGTTGTATAAGCTTTTGCTATACCTATTGCATTTGTAATCATTGTTGGTCCTACACCAACACCATTGCTTACTCCACCTGCAGTTGTATTTGAAGAAGTTACATATGGATAACTACCGTGATCTATATCTAATAGCATTCCCTGAGCACCTTCAAATAATACATTCTTATCTGCTTTTATTGAATTATATACAGCAACAGAAGTATCTTTTACAAATGGTCTTATTTTTTCAGCATAAACTTTATATTCTTTTAAAATTTCTTCTACATCAAGTGCTTCCCCACCAAGAACTTTAGTGATGTAGGCATTCTTAGCTTTCATATTATCTCTAAGTAGTGATTCAAATACTTCTTCATGTAAAAGATCACAAACTCTTATTCCGCATCTTTCAACTTTATCTGTATAACATGGTCCAATACCTTTACCAGTTGTCCCTATATCATTCTTTCCTCTAGCTTTTTCTTTTAAAGCATCTAAAACTTTATGATAAGGCATAATTAATTGTGCTCTATCACTCACTATTAACTTTTCTGGTGTAACCTTTACACCTTCTCCTTCTAGGTAACTTATTTCTTCAAATAAAGCCTTAGGATCTACTACAACGCCATTTCCTATAACATTTAATTTGTCATCATGTAATATACCTGAAGGTATTAAGTGAAGCTTGTATTGTCTATCTCCAACCTCTACAGTATGACCTGCATTATTCCCCCCTTGAAATCTAACAACTACCTCAGCAGATTCTGCTAGATAATCTGTCATCTTTCCTTTTCCTTCATCACCCCATTGGGCTCCTAAAACAATAAATGCTGACATATACTCTGCCTCCTTGTGAAAATCTCCTTACTCCATCTTTCATACTAACAAAATGAAACCTTTTGGTCAACTGTATGTCGAATAATTTTTTGCAAAATATAGGAATAATTCGTATAATATAATTATCTTACAATAACTAATATTCCAAAAAGTTAAAAAGTTATTTAGAAAAGGAGATGTAAAAATGAATATATATGAAGAATCCTTAAAATATCATGAAGAATTAAAAGGAAAGGTTTCTATTAATTCAAGATGTACAATAAACAATTCTAAAGATTTAAGCTTAGCTTATACTCCAGGTGTTGCTGAACCATGTAGAGAAATTCATAAAGATCCATCAAAAGCATATGTATATACTAGAAAATGGAACAATGTAGCAGTAATCTCTGATGGTACAGCTGTACTTGGTTTAGGAGATATAGGACCTTTAGCTTCATTGCCAGTTATGGAAGGAAAATGTGTACTATTTAAGGAATTTGCTGATGTTGATGCATTCCCAATTGTTCTTGACACAAAGGATGTTGATGAAATAGTTGAAACTATAGTAAGAATTGCACCATCATTAGGTGGTATAAATCTTGAAGATATTTCTGCACCAAGATGTTTTGAAATAGAAAGTAGACTTAAAGAAAGATTAGACATTCCAGTTTTCCATGATGATCAACATGGTACTGCTATAGTTGTTCTTTCTGGTATAATTAATGCCTTAAAGGTAGTTAATAAGGAGCTACATAACTTAAAAGTAGTAATTAATGGTGCTGGTTCTGCAGGTACTGCAATTTGTAAGTTACTTCTTGCTTCTGGTGTTAAAAACATAGTTATGTGTGATATTAATGGTGTTATACATGAAGGTGCAAACTTAGCAAATGATAATTTAAAAGAACTTGCTAAAATTACAAATCCAAATAAAGAAACTGGATTATTAAAAGATGCAATTAAAAATGCTGATGTATTTATAGGAGTATCTGCACCAAATATAGTTTCTAAAGAAATGGTTGCTTCAATGAATGAAGATTCAATAATATTTGCTATGGCTAACCCAACACCTGAAATATTCCCACAAGATGCTTTAGATGCTGGAGCAAGAGTTGTAGGTACTGGTCGTTCAGATTTTCCAAATCAAATAAATAACGTTCTAGCATTCCCTGGAATATTTAGAGGTGCTTTAGATGTTAGAGCTAGTGAAATAAATGAAGAAATGAAGGTTGCAGCAGCATATGCTATTGCAAATTCTATTGATGATAAAGATTTATGCCCAGAGAACATAATCCCAAAAGCTTTTGATTTAAATGTTCAAAAAGCTGTTGCTGAAGCTGTTAAAACTGCTGCAATTAAATCTGGAGTTAATAAAATATAATATATTTATTAAAGAAAAAAGTAGTGATATTTCAACCTGTGAATATCACTACTTTTATTTTTATCAAGTTCACTTTATTTAAATATAAAAATTAAAGTCTAGTTACATTGATTTTGATTTTTCTGCACATTTTATTACTGCTTCAATTACTGAATTTCTAAATCCTGACTTCTCTAAGGATACAACAGCATCTATTGTTGTTCCTGCTGGTGAACATACCATATCTTTAAGTTCTCCTGGATGCTTACATGTATCAAGCACCATCTTAGCTGAACCTAATACACTTTGTGCTGCCATCTTATAAGCCTTAGCTCTTGGTATACCTAACTTAACAGCACCATCTGCCATAGCCTCTATAAACATAAATACATAAGCTGGTGATGACCCACATAATGCAGTAAATCCATGAAAGTCTTTTTCAGCAAGCTCTACACATTCTCCAAAACTAGAAAACATACCTATAGTATATTCTAACTCATCCTTAGACACATTTTTATTGGCACAAACAGCTGACATAGCTTCTCCAACAAGTGCTGGTGTATTAGGCATAGTTCTTATAACCTTAATATCTTCACCTAGCCATGCTTCTATATTTTCTATACTTATACCAGCAGCTATAGTTATTATAAGTTTATCTTTAGTAATTTCTTCTTTTAATTGTTCTACAACTTCTTTATACATATTAGGTTTTACTGCTAATACTAATATGTCTGAATTTCTCACTACTTCCTTATTATCAATAGTTACATTAACTTCGAATTCATTTTTTATTTTATCTGCAGATTCTTTACTTCTAGTAGAGATTATTATATCTTTTTTATTACTAAAACCTGATTTAATTAATCCGCCTACCATAGCACTGCCCATATTTCCACAGCCTATAAAACCTATTTTTTTATCCATTTTTATTGCCCCCAATTTAATTAATCATTACGAGTAATATCTAAATTACCAAATTTACTGAATTGACCAAGCCATGCCATTTTTACAGTTCCAACTGGGCCATTTCTTTGCTTTGCTATAATACATTCTGCTACATTTGTATCTTCTGTTTCTTTATTATAGTACTCATCTCTATATAAGAACATAACTAAGTCAGCATCCTGTTCTATAGATCCAGATTCTCTTAAATCTGATAGCATAGGTCTATGGTCTGCTCTTTGTTCTGGAGCACGAGATAACTGTGATAACGCTATTACAGGACATTCCATCTCTTTAGCTAAAGCTTTAATTGATCTTGATATTTCAGATACTTCTTGTTGCCTGCTTTCACTTGCAGATCCAGACATTAACTGTAAGTAATCTATAAGTATTAAATCAATTCCATGTTCAATCTTTAATCTTCTACACTTAGACTTCATTTCCATAACACTCATACCAGCAGTATCATCAATAAAGATTTTAGCCCTTGATAAAGGTCCTGTTGCTCTAGCTATGTTTTCCCAATCCTTATCTTCTAAAGCTCCTGTTCTTAACTTTAACATATCTACATTAGCTTCTGAACATAATAACTTATATGCTAATTGCTCTTTAGACATTTCCAAAGAGAATATTACTACACTTTTTCCTTCTCTTAATGCAGCATGCTCTGCTATGTTAAGAGCAAATGTTGTCTTTCCCATTGAAGGTCTTGCAGCTATAAGAACCATATCTCCTTTTTGGAAACCTGATGTTTTTGCATCTAAGTCAATAATACCTGAACTAACACCAGTAATTTCACCTTTATTATTAAAAAGTTTTTCTATTTGAAGAAATCCTCTTTCTAATACTGTATTTAATGCTTCAAAATCACTGCTACTTTTCTTTTCTGCAATATCAAATATTCTCTTTTCAGCACCTTCAAGAACACTTTCTACATCGCCTTGCTTATTATAGCTATCTTCTATTATGGATGTAGATGCTTTTATTAAACGTCTTAACGTAGCTTTTTCTTTTACTATTTTTATGTAAGCAGATAAATTAGCTATAGTTAGTACTGATGAACTTATTTCTGTTACATATGTTACTCCACCAGCCTTATCTAATTTATCATTAGACTTTAAATATTCAAGCAGCGTAATCAAATCAACTGCCATATCATCTTTAAACATTTCAGAGATGGCCCTAAATAAAACTTTATGACCATCTCTATAAAAATCTTCTTCTTGTAATTTTTCTAATGCCTCAACTATTGCATTCTTATCTATTATCATAGAACCTATAACAGATTGTTCTGCTTCTATACTTTGAGGCAGGCTTCTCATTATTGGAGCGTCCAAAAAAATAACTCTCCTTTCTTTAATTATTTACACGCAATATCTAATATATTATCCTTAAATGCAAATTTGAATAATTCCTCTATATTTCTTACTGTTGCAACTTCTATATCTTTTAAACCATGTGGAATTTCATTTTCATTATCTTTTGGAACTAATGCTAGTTTTATGCCATTTCTTCTAGCTCCATAAATCTTCTCAAATATTCCGCCTACAGGCTTAATTTTCCCATTTAGCGATATCTCACCGGTAATTGCAATATCTTGTCTTATAGGTTTATCCATTAATGCACTTAAAATACATATTGTTATTGCAGCTCCTGCTGAAGGCCCATCGACCTTTCCTCCACCTACAATATTTACATGAATATCGTAATCCTTAATATCCTTATCTGTAAACTTTCTAATAACTGATGCAGCATTATATACTGAATCCTTTGCCATAGAACCTGCAGTATCGTTAAATCTTACACTCCCAGCACCTTTTTTCTTAGTAGGGAATGCAGTTGCTTCTATCTCCATAGTAGAACCTATAAATCCTGAAACACCTAACCCATATACATGACCTACTTCTAGATTCTCTGTATTTGATAATCTTTCATAAGGAACATATCTACCTACTGCTATTACTTCTTCTACATCCCTTAGCTTTATTTTAAATCCACCTGATTCTGCTCTCTTTTGAGTATATAAAGCAAATCCATATGAATCCGTTAATATATTTACAGCCTTTCTACCTTCTATAGTATATCTACTAATTAACTCCGGTACACCTTCTTCAAGCTCTACATTTAATTTTTTAGCTGCATTTTTTACAATATCCTCTATATCAGTTGATGATAATGGTTCGAAATAAACTTCTGTACATCTTGATCTTAATGCTGGATTAATTTCAGAAGGATCTCTAGTTGTAGCTCCAATTAATACAAAATCTGCTGGAGCTCCATTATCAAATAAATATTTTATATACTTAGGTATATTTTCATCATCTGGATCATAATATGATGATGAAAATTCAACTCTTTTATCTTCAAGAACCTTTAATAATTTATTTTGAAGTATATTATCTAATTCTCCTATTTCGTCTATAAATAATATTCCTCCATGTGCCTCTGTTACTAAACCTGGTTTTGGCTCAGGAATTCCTATCTCTGCTAAATCTCTCTTAGTTCCTTGATATATAGGATCATGAACTGATCCTAATAATGGATTAGTAATCTCTCTAGGATCCCATCTTAAAGTTGTTCCATCAACCTCAACAAATTTTGACTCTTCATCAAATGGAGTAAATATTAACTTTTTAGCCTCTTGCAGTGCAAGTCTTGCTGCAGTTGTTTTTCCTACCCCAGGAGGTCCATAAAGAATAATATGTTGAGGATATGGTGATGATAACTTTGATATAAGAGATTTTACTGCTCTCTCCTGTCCAACAACTTCATCCAACGATTCTGGTCTTACAAAGCTCATAATATTTTTATTAGTTACTTTTTTATCTAAATTAACTAAGTCTTCATATTTCTTTTTTGTCTTTTTATTTTCTATACCATTTTGTTTCTTTATAATAGAAGCTCTAATTTCATCAATATACTTTTCTTGCTTTTCTAATATTGCAATCTCTACTTTTCTATCAATTTCTTGCTTTACTACTCTTGCTGCAATCTCATTTAATATATGTTTAATACATAATTCTAATCGTTCTTTAAGTTCATCTTCTTTAGGTATACCTAGGTCCTCTTTCCCATCTGATGCTATCATTAATAAAGCATATGCCTTCTCACATATATTATCAGATTTCATATACCTTTGAAGTTTAAATTTTACTACCCTTCCTCTAACAGCCCCTTTATCAATATAACTCTCTATATTATCTAACAAGGCTTCTATTTGTAATTCACATGATATACCATTTTCTAATATAAGATTTAAAAATTCTTCTTTCCCTTTTAAGTCCAAACTTATCCCTCCTAGTTTGATGGAACGATAACAACAACCATTTTTGTTGAAACTTCAGGGTATAGTTTGATTTCAATATCATAAGTTCCTGCTACTTTTATTGTATCCATCACAATTTTCTTCTTATCTACTTCTACTTTATATTGTGTTTTTATTAATTGTGCTACATCTTTGCTAGTTATTGCACCAAAAAGTTTACTACTTTCACCTGTCTTAGCTGTTATCTTTATTTCTTTTCCTTTTAATTCTTTAGCTAAAGCTTGAGCAGCTTCCATTTCAGCTAACTTTTGTTTTCTTTCATTTTCTTTTTTATTGTTAAGAATATGAAGATTTGCTTCTGTAGCTTCTTGTGCTAACTTTCTAGGAAATAAAAAGTTTCTTGCATATCCATCTGATGTATTTATAACTTCTCCTTTTTTACCTATCTTTTTAACGTCTTGTAATAATATAACTTTCATTACTATTCACCTATCCTTACATGTTTTTTTATTGAATTCTTAAGTTTTTCTATGGCTTCAGCCATACTAGTATCAGCAAGTCTTGCACCAGCTATATTCATATGACCACCACCACCTAATTCTTCTAGTATAACTTGAACATTAATATCATCAACAGATCTTCCACTTATATATATATAATTATCTATTTCTGCTAGTACAAAACTAGCATATATTCCAGATATATTCAATAGCTCATCAGCAGCTTTTGCAACAATAACATTATTCACATCACTTGGACAAATAGCTATTGCTATATTATTTTCTGGATCTACCTCTGCTGACTTTATTATATCTGCAATCTTAACAAAACTCTCAAAATTATCAGTTACCATCTTCTTAGCTTCTATGGTATCTGCTCCCTCACTCTTTAGAAAAGATGCTGCCTCAAAAGTTCTTACTCCTGTTTTAAAGGAAAATCCTTTTGTATCCATATAAATACCTGCTAATAACCCATTAGCCTCAATTGTAGATAAATTAGGTCTTTCTAAAATATATTGTAAAAGTTCTGTTACTAACTCTGATGTAGATGATGCATATACTTCTATATAATTTAATAATGTTCCACTTATTATATCTGCACTACGTCTATGGTGATCTATTATAACCTTCTTTCTAACTTTTTCAACGATTGATAGATTATCCACATAGCTCTTATTATGCACATCTACGATTATCACCAATGTATCATCATCTAATTCTTTTTCAGCTTCTTCTTTTGTTATTAGTATTTTTTTATACTTTTCTTCTTGAATTAACTTATTTAAGAAATAATCTATTGCTGCATTACCTTCTTCTAATATAATATTGCACTTCTTACCAAGCTTCTCTACTGTAGATGCTAATGCTATTGCAGACCCAAAGCAATCCATATCAGGGTTCTTATGCCCTATTATATATATATTACTACTTTCATATATTAACTCTTTAAGGGCATGAGATATAACTCTAGCTCTAACTCTTGTTCTCTTCTCTACTTCTTTAGTGTTACCACCAAAAAACTTAATATCATCTCTGTTCTTTATAACAACTTGATCTCCACCTCTTCCAAGTGCAAGCTCTTTGGCTAAGGTTGCAAAATTATCATTTTCCATAGAAGAGGCACCTCCTCTTCCAATTCCAATGCTTAATGTTACCTCAAATTTATTACCTTTATTAATATTAGATATTTCATCTAGTATTAAAAAATTTTCCTCAATTTGTTCTTCTATATATTTATCTTGAACCGATAATACATACTTATTATTATCATACTTCCTTACCATAGAATTAAGTTTATGAGCATATGCATTTATTGTTCTCTCTATCTTTGCTACCAATAAAGGTCTATCATTCTCTTCTGTAATTTCTAATACTTCATTTAAATTATCTACCTCTATTAAAACTACACTTTCTTTTGCATTTTCTGCTTCTATTAACTCACTTAATTCATTAAAATATATAATAACAATATCCTTATCACCATTCTTTATCTTCCTACTATATATTTTATAAGATCTTCCTTCATATTTTGCTATCTTAAAAAATGAATCTTCATTTTTTAATAAACCCTCAAAGTCAAGACCTCTAGCAATACTTACTATATTCATTCCTAATAAATCATCTTTTTTATTTACCATATTAGAAAATCTTTCATTATACCAAATTAATTCTCCTGAATATTTAGTAATAGCAATTGGGAAAGCTAATGTACAAGCATTTTCCTTCATATTTTTTTCTATTACCTTGGCAAATCCATATATATCTTGCTGCTTTTCCCAATAAGAATTTAAAGTATAAAAATTCTCTACTAAATATATACCAAACATAATTATTCCTTCAACTTTATGTCCGCCAAAGTAAAATAGTAGTGATAAAGACATTAATAATATCGGCTTAAGGTAAATTTGAAATATCTTAAGTCTATTCATTTAAAAACAATCCTCCAAATAAGATCTGTTTAATCTCTCCTATTGCTTATATATTTTTTTAATTCACTTAAGCTTCTTCCTTCTTTTTCAACTTCATCTTCAGCTTTTATTCCTAAGTCCAATTTACCTTTTATTACATAATCAATTTCTGATAAAGGATATCCTAGTTTTTGTCCTAAAACATAGAGTATTATTATAGCTCCTGCAATGCAATCTAAAATAGCACCTTGAGCTGCATTGGTACCTTTAGTTAATAACCTAAAGAACTCGCCTATAATACATAACAATTGAGCTTTTAAGTTTTCTATCATCTTAACATTTTCCATTATGTTAAGTTGCTTTCGCTTCATAGAATTCACCCCTATCTTTCCTATATATATATTGTAAGTTCTTTTATGTATTATTGCAACTAAAGATAAGTAAATTTTTCCCATTTAATTATTGTCTTTTATAAATGTTATTTTCTTATATAATAAATTAATAATATAAGAATAAATTAGAGTTCCTTAACACTTATTATATTACATAAATAAAAGTAAATGTATACAAAAGTATACCTATAAAAAAAATAGAGTAACGACTATATCGTTACTCCTATTTATAACATATTACTCAGTTGTGAATGGTAATAATGCTATGTTTCTTGCTCTCTTTATAGATGAAGTTAATTCTCTTTGGTGCTTAGCACATGTTCCAGAAATTCTTCTTGGAAGTATCTTTCCTCTTTCTGTAACATACTTTCTTAACTTAGCTATATCTTTGTAATCTATATTTTCAGCTTTATCTGAACAGAAAGCACATACTTTTCTTTTAGATCTTCTAATCTTTCCGTTTGGTCTTCTTGAATCTTTCACTATATTTCCCTCCTTACCTTGAAATTTAGAATGGCATATCTCCATCATCGACTGGTGTTATATCATCATTAAAGCTATCTCCACCAAATCTATCATTGGATTGCCCTGAATAATTAGAATTAAAATCATTGTTAAATGGATCGCTATTACCTCTAGCAGAACCGCCATTTCCAGAACCAATGAAATCAAATGAATCTACAGCTACATCTGTAGTATATCTTTTTGTTCCATCTTGTGCATCATAACTTCCAGTTCTAATGCTACCTGATACAGCTATTTCTCTGCCTTTAGTAAGATATTGAGCTATTGTTTCTGCTGTTTTTCCAAAAGCTACGCAATTAATAAAATCAGTCTCATCCTTTTTGAATTGTCTATTTACAGCTACTGTAAATCTACATACGGCTGCACCGCTTCCAGCTGCAAATCTTAATTCAGGATCTTTTGTAAGTCTTCCTACAAGAACAACTTTATTCATCTCAATACCTCCTAAGCTTCTTCTCTAACGATGATGTGTCTTATTACTCCATCAGTAATTCTAAATACTCTATCTAATTCGCTTGGTAATTCAGCAGTAGCAGTGAAGTTAACTAATGTATAGTAACCTTCGTTTACTTTAGCTATTTCATAAGCAAGCTTTCTCTTACCCCAGAAATCAACATTTTCAACGCTTCCGCCACCATTTTCTATTACACCCTTAAACTTTTCGATGTTTGCATTAACAGCTTCTTCATCTAGTGATGGATGTAGTATGAATATAGTTTCGTACTTTTTCATCTAATTCACCTCCTCCCCTCGGACTAACGGCTGCACTTTGTACAGCAGGGATTTCAATTACTTATTTTATCATTCCTCACTATTTTTATCAAGTTTTTTTTATTCAGCAGATTTTACTACTTTTTTTGCTCCCTTTACAAACTTTGATCTAGGAATCATCACAATTCTTCCGCATCCTACACATTTTATTTTTATATCTGCACCTACTCTTATAACTTCAAAATTACATTCGCCACAAGGATGTTGCTTTTTCATTTGAACTATATCTCCTAAATTAAATGCTTCGATCACATCTATTTCCCCCTTCTCTTAATTAATTATATGTATTTATTTTATTAATATAAAACCATTCTCTTCTTTTTTAAATATATTTTTATATTCTATTATATTACCTTCTATTATTGAACTTATATCATCTTCACTAACAAATCTTGTACAAATACCGCAACTTTGAGTTATAGAAGTAGGAGTAGGCATTATTTTAAAATCATATCCTTTCTCATTAAGAATTCTTTCAGCCTCCATTGCATCAAATGTACTTTTATACACAACAATAAAATAAGTCACCTAATTTTTCCTCCTTATTATTTCTTGTATTCTTATATTTATATTATATATAATTTAATTTTTTTATAAAGTTAATTTCATAATTATAACATTGTAAATGTTATAATTTAAATTCATTTGTTTGGTTTTTATTCATAATATTTAAATTTATGTAATTAATTTTCATTTTGATTGCAAATGTTTCACGTGAAACATTTTATAGTATTACTTTAGTGATTTTTTTTATTTTTTATTTTATAATTAATTATATTTATTTGAGAGGTGCATATTTTATGGAAATATACTTAGATAATGCTAGTACAACTTTTCCAAAACCTAAAGTTGTAGCTGATTCAATTTATAATTATTTAATTAATATTGGTGGTAATGCTAATAGATCAAACTACTCAAACTCACTAGAGAGCAGTAGATGTTTATTAAATGCTAGAATTAATATTGCAAACTTTTTTAACTTTGATAAACCTGAAAATGTTATATTTACTAATAATATAACTACTTCATTAAATATATTAATTAAAGGAATCGTAAATCCTGATGACCATGTTATATCATCAACAATGGAGCATAACTCTGTCTTACGCCCTTTAACTGAACTTTCTTCCTTAGGTACACAAATTGATTTTGTTCAAGCTTCTGAACAAGGATTTATATCTGTAGATGATGTAGAAAAGCTTATTCGCAACAACACTAAAGCTATTATACTATCTCATGCATCTAATGTAACAGGTTCTATTCAACCATTAAAATTAATCGGGGAATTATGCAAAAAACATAATATATTTTTTATCATCGATTCTGCACAATCTGCTGGAAGTATTAATGTAGACTTTAAAGAGTTAAATGCAAATGCAATAGCATTTACTGGACATAAAAGCTTGCTAGGTCCTCAAGGCATTGGGGGGTTTATAATTGATGATAAATTAAATAAAATTTGTAAGCCTTTTATGAGTGGGGGAACTGGTAGTCTTTCTCACTCATTAACACAACCAGATTTTTTGCCAGATAAATTTGAATGTGGTACGTTAAATATGCCTGGAATAATAGGTTTATCTGAAGCTATCAAGTATATTAATTCTATAGGATTAAGTACTATTACAGAAAGTAATAGTTTCCTTAGAAATAAATTATATGAAGGATTAATGAATATAGATAATGTTTCTGTTTATGGATCATATTATGACTCAACAACATGTGTATCATTTAACTATAGTGACTTAGATCCTTCTGAACTAGGATTTTATTTAGATGAAAATGGAATTAAAACAAGATGTGGTTTACACTGTGCTCCTATGGCACATAAATCAATAAATACATTTCCTAAGGGAACTGTTAGACTTAGTATTAGTAAATTTAATACTCTTGAAGAAATAGACTATACTCTTTCTGTTATAAATAATATTCATAAAAACTTTATATAAGTGTATAAGCTCCTTACAATTGGTAAATACTATTAATAGAAGGAGGAGTTTTTATGAATTCTATATCTATTGATTCATTTTATCCAGGTGCACATAATGAGGTAGAAAAATATCTCTCTATTCACTTAAAAGACATAATAGAAAATAAACGCCCTATAATTTTCTTGTGTATAGGTACTGATCGCTCATCTGGTGATTCACTAGGTCCACTAGTTGGTTATAAATTAAAATCTATTAAATATAATAACTTTTATATTTATGGTTCTTTAGAAAATCCTATACATTCAATCAACTTGGATAAGGTTAGAAATAGGATTATATCTAATTTTACTAATCCATTTATAGTAGCTATAGATTCATGCTTAGGCTCGCCTAAAAACGTAGGAAAAATAATTATTGAAGAGAAACCTCTTTATCCTGGGGCGGCATTAAATAAGCAACTTAACCCGATAGGTGATATTAGAATAGTAGGAGTAGTTAATATAGTAGGAGAATCAGAATTTATAATTTTACAAAATACAAGATTATATACAGTTATGAATTTAGCAGATATAATTTCAAAGGGTATTTCTTCTTTTATAATCAACAATTCAAAGAAAAAATTATTAGATATAAAAAAATGATGTGGATATCCACATCATTTTTTATTTATAGCTTCATTTAATACATGAATTTCTTCTTCTGATAGATCATATCTTGAAATTCCCTTATCAATAGGCTTTGCATATGTTGTACTATCTTCTCTACCATATATTCCTGTTAATATTATACCATCAGAATTATCATCTAATATTGCTATAGAAAAACTCAAATCACTTCCTACATCTTCAAATGCCTTATATCTCATAATAGCAACCTTTTGTACACATCCTTTAAGCTTTTCATTTATCTTATTACATTCTTCTAATGCATTACTTGAATTATTGTTTGCAGCTTCAATATTATCAAGTTGCTTTAATATAATATCTTCAATATTCTTACCATTTGTACCACGCATAAATTTTCTATATCTCTTCTCAAGAGAACTTATAGATTTAAATAATACTATTACAAGTATTAATAATAAAATAATTATTATACCTAAACCACCTATTATATATGGTGAAAATTCATCAAAAAATTTTATAAAACTTTCCACTTAAATTCATCCTTTCTAGTAATGTTTCACGTGAAACATATTATTCTATATTCATTATATCTAATATTCTTTGTAAATCTTCTTCTGAATAATATTCTATTTCTATTTTTCCTTTATTTTTATTAGTAGTAAAGTTCACCTTAGTTCCTAAGTGTTCTTGTAGCTTTTCCTTTATTTCTCTATAGTATGGATTATCTTCTTTCTTTAACTTTGATGTCCTAGTCTTTTTATTATTTTGCTCATTTAGTGATTTAATTAATCTTTCAATTTCTCTTACGGATAAATTTTCATCAATTGCTTTTTGAGCTATTTCATATTGCTTGTCCAAATCACTTGTTCCTAATATTGCTCTTCCATGGCCCTCTGAAAGTACACCTTCAATTAAGTATTGTTGAACTCTTTTATCTAAATTAACAAGCCTCATTGTATTAGTTATTGTAGTTCTTGATTTTCCAATTCTTTTACTTAGCTCTTCTTGTGTAACATTAAATTCTGTTAATAGTTTTTTATATGATAAAGCTTCTTCTATAGGATTTAAATCTTGTCTTTGTATATTTTCTATTAATGATACTTCTAATATTTCCTTTTCTGCTATATCCATAACTATAACAGGTACTTCCTTCAAGCCTATCATTTTTGCAGCACGCCATCTTCTTTCACCAGCTACAATAATATACTCATCACTATTACTTTTTTTAACTAATAGCGGTTGAATTATACCATGAGTCTTTATTGACTCTGCTAATTCAGCTATTTTCTCATTATCAAATGCCTTTCTAGGCTGTTCTACGTTATTTTTTATTTTATTTAAAGCTATAAATAAATTATTACTTTCTTTAATCTCATCTTCAGTTTCTGGTATTAATGCACCTAAACCTTTTCCTAATCCAAATTTCTTACTCATTAAAGTTCTCACCTACTTCTGCCTTTTTAAAAATTCCTTAGTAAAGTCTAAATAAGATTTTGCACCTCTGCACTTTTCATCATATAGCATTATTGGAAGTCCAAAACTTGGTGCTTCTGCTAATCTTATATTTCTTGGAATAGTGCTTTTATATACTTTATCACCAAAGTAGTTTTTAACTTCACTATAAACCTCATTACTAAGATTTGTTCTATTATCAAACATAGTCATTAATACTCCTTCTATTTGAAGATCTTTATTTAATGACTTTTTAACTAATTGAACAGTATTAACTAATTGACCAACTCCCTCTAATGCATAAAATTCACATTGAATTGGTATAAGAACTGAATTGCTACAAGTTAATGCATTTATAGTTAGGACACCAAGAGAAGGAGGGCAGTCTATAAATACATAGTCAAACTCTTCTTCAACTTCTTTTATTTTATTTAATAATATACACTCTCTATTTTCTATTCCTATCATTTCAACTTCTGCACCAGCTAGCTCCATGGTTGATGGTGCAATATATAGATTTTGTACCAAGTCACTTCTTACAATTACATCTTTTAATGTTATATCTTCTGTTAATACATCATACATCGATTTTTTTAAACTTTTTTTATCTAATCCAAATCCACTTGTTGTATTTCCTTGTGGGTCAATATCTATTGTTAAAACTTTATACCCTTCCAT
>JAFADP010000160.1 GCA_023424785.1 Bacillota bacterium | reverse complement strand
CTCTAAACATGATTTGTCTTTCAGGTTCAATTATTCTTTCTAAAATATTAGCTTCTATGAACTCAGGATGTTTTTCCATTACAGGTATTAAAGAATTTAATACTTCTGTAACTGCATCTTGAAATTCATTTTCTCCCTTATTTCTTTCTCTCATTGTTTGTAAAACGCTTTCAACGTATTTTTTTGCTTCCATCATCCTATCCCCTTTAAGTATTTTATTTTTTACTTCTATATGATACAACACTTTTGAAATAATTACCATGGGAAATATTTATTTTTTTGATTATATTTTATATTTATGAGAATTTTATTATTAATGTATTAAATTAAGTTCATATTTTTTGATCTATCTTCATCAATTTAGATCCTATCAGTGAAGCCAATATTCCTCCAACTGCTCCACATATTATATCTAACATTGTATCTTCCACACTCTTTTGAAGATTCATATTAAATAAAGAATCACAAGTAAATTCCCAAATCTCCCACACACCTGCTAATGCAATACCAAATATAATTGCAAAAATAATTCTTCCTTTTATATTTTCTTTCTCATAAAAAAAAGAATCATATATTACCAACCCTATATATCCTATTAATATACCAGAAGAAAAATGCAAGAACTTATCATAGCTATCAAATCTATAAAAATTTAAAACTCTTGCTAAATATGTTGCAAAAAATATAAATACCAAAATAGGAATATACAGCTTTCTATATGTTCTTAATAAAGTAAACTTAAAAGCTAATTGGAGTATTATTACTGATAGAAATACTAATAATATTCTGTATAATTTATCGCCATTATTAAAAATAAAATTATATATTATGTTTAACACTAGAAAAATATATAATCCATAAGTTAATCTTTTTTCTAATTTCATAAGTTAAATTCACCATCCTAATACTTTTGTTTTGAACTCAAAAATATAAGTGAAACTACAACTCCTGTTAGAAGTCCCCCTATATGCCCAAAATTATCTATGCCTTGTAAATTAAATCCTATAAATAAGTTTAATATTATAACAAAAAATAAATTGTTTAATACTCTTTTAGGTATCCTATCTCTATACTTTAATACATACATCACCATAGCTCCAAATAATCCAAATATTGCACCTGAAGCCCCTATAGATAAACTTAATGGTGAAAAGATATAGCTTAATAAACTTCCTCCTATAGCAGATAATAAATATATTACGATATACTTTACTCTTCCAAAAAGTACTTCTAACTGTGGTCCAATAACATATAATGCATACATATTAAATATTATATGAATTAGTCCTCCATGTAAAAATGCACATGTTAGTAGTCTCCATACTTGTCCCTCAGAAACTAATGGACCAAAGTTTCCACCTACTTGTAATAGAGTTAATCCATCTATATCAATAATATTTCCAGATCTTATTGCACAAAAAATATATAGTAGTATATTTATAAATATTAAACTCATTGTAATGATATTATCTCTATTTACTAATTCTTTACTGTAATTTTTCATTTTATCCTCCCAATAAATTAAAAAGTAAGGATGAGGTTAATTCTCATCCTTAAAATTGTTTTTCTAACATATCTAACAATTCATTAAATCTTTTAATTGTATCTTCTAAAGGCTTAGATGTAGTCATATCTACTCCTGCATCTTTTAAAATATCTATTGGATATTTGCTTCCTCCACTCTTTAGGAATCCAACATATTTTTCAACAGCATTTTCCTTACCCTCAAGTATTGAATTTGCAAAAGAAGAGGCTGCAGCATATCCAGTAGCATATTGATAAACATAGAAATCTGAATAGAAGTGTGGTATTCTTGCCCATTCCACATTAATAGCTTCATCAACAATCATATCCTCACCAAAATATTTCTTATTTAATTCTTGCCACTTACTATTGTAGTCTTCTGCTGTAAGGGAATTTCCTGAATTTAATTCATTATGAGTATATAATTCAAATTCTGCAAACATCAATTGTCTAAATACAGTAGTTCTAATTTGCTCCAACTCTTGATTTATTAAATATAATTTTTTCTTTTCATCAGTTTCATTTTCTATTAAGTAATGAATTAAAAGAGCTTCATTAGTTGTAGATGCTACTTCTGCACAGAATAAAGTATATCCTGAATAGTAGTATGGTTGAGCTTTTCTTGAGTAATATGAATGAATTGAATGTCCCATCTCATGAACTAATGTTGATATATCATTTAAGTCGTAATTATAATTTAATAAGACATAAGGCATTGTATCATAAGATCCCCATGAATAAGCCCCGCCTCTCTTTCCTTTGTTTTGATATATATCAATCCATCCACTTTCTATACCATTATTAAATATTGATAAATACTCATCTCCTAATGGTTTTAATGCCTTATTAGCAATTTTTACAGCTGCATCAAACTCATATTTTTCTTTTTCAATTTCTATCAATGGCACATATAAATCATACATATGCATTTCATCTAAACCTAAAAGCTTCTTCTTTATTCTTACATATCTATGAAGTGCATCAACATTCTCATCCATAGTTTTTATAGCATTTTCATATACTGATAGTGGTATATTATTTGGTGCTAATGATGCTTCTAATGGAGATGAATATTTTCTTACTCTTGCACTAAAATTATAATTTTTAACAGAAGCTGTTAATGATGTTGCTATAGTATTTTCAAATTTTTTATATTCTCCAAATAACTTTTCAAAAGCAGCTTTTCTTACATCTCTATCCTTACTTCTTATAAATGATGAATAATTGCCTTCTGTAAGTTCTACTGTATCTCCATCTTCATCTTTAATATTACCAAATGTCATATCTGCATTTGTTAACATATTATAAATACTATGAGGAGCATCAAGTCCATCAGATGCTAATGCTAATAATTCTTCCATATCCTTAGTTAAGACATGAGGTTTTTCCTTAAGAACATCTTTTAATAAAAATTCATATTCCTTAAATCTATTATCTTCTTCTATTAGCTTTTCAATAAAACCATCAGGAAGAGATAATATTTCAGGAACAAAATATGCTGTATAACTTCCAAGTTCCGCCATATATGCATCTATTTTATTCATTACGCCTTGGTTTTTTTGATTAGTTGTATCTTCATCGGATTTCATATGTGCATAAACATAAAGTTGTTCTGCTAACCTACATACCTCTTCATTTAGTTTAAGATACCTTAAAATTTCTTCCTTGTTACTTAACTTACCCTCAAACTCTTTTAATTTTAATGCTTCTATTTTTAATTTTTTAAATGCTTCTTCCCAAGCTTCTGTAGAAGAAAATATCTTATTAAGCTTCCATTTATATTCTTCTTTTATTTCCTCTCTAGTTTTTAAAGCTTTTTCTTCACTCATTATTACTCCTCCTTATATTCTTCTTCCTTTCCTTCTATATTTTGAAAAACAGAAGTCATTTCCTTATCTATTAGTGATACTGCTTTATCTATTACTATTTTCATATCGTTATATTCATTACTATAACCAAATTTAAGAATAAATGTTGGATTATATTCTTCTAAATCCTCATCAATCTCAAACCCATTTTCTTCAAATATTTCTTTATTAAATAAATCATATATTGCAGAGTATTCCCATTCTTCAACATCTTTATTTGTATCAAAATATAAATTAACAGTATCTCCTATAACAAATAACTTTCTAACATATAAAGCACCTTCACTTACTTGGAAACTACCTAATTCTTTTGACATATATCCTGTTTCTCTATCTTTCTCCATTAAAACTAAACTTGAAAAATCCATTCTTTATCATCCTTTCTTAAGTAAACAATTAATATTTATATTCTACCATATTTTATTATAGTGTGGAATTTGCTTTACTATTCTATACCAATATAAAACTAATAGTTTATTTTCTAAAAAACTGAACTTATGTTTCTATTTAACTTTTTGTAAAAATATGCTAATATTGTTAAGTAACCATTTGTGGAGGATTTTTATGAGTTATAGTACTGTTACTATCACCAAAGTTAAGAAGACTTCAAGGGTTAAAAGACTAAAGAAATTTATATTTAGACGAAGAGTAGTAGCACTTATTATTACATCATTTCTTATTCTTATTCCTACCTTTTTAATTTATAGAAATTACATCACTTTTAAATGTGAAAATTTTGACTATGCTGTTAATTACTATCTTACAAAAGGTAAAGAAGATGATAAACTTTTAAGGGTAAATTATTACAATATCATCTTTCATGATATAGATAAAATAGTTATTAAAGCTTCTGGATTAAGAAAATTATCTCCACACAAAACATTAAAAATAGAAGGACACTTCATAAAAAATGAAAATAATTCTTGGGAACTAGAAAATATTTATCTTAGTGAAAATTAACATTTGCAAACAATTTGCATATCTGTGTATAATAGAACTAGTCTTTAATTTACTAGGAGTTGATAATTTGATTAAAATAGATAATATGTCTTTTAGCTATGAAAAGTCATCTCCTCTTATTTTAGAAAATATTAATCTTGAAATTCCAAATGGAGTTTATCTTTCTATATTAGGGGAAAACGGTAGCTGCAAGACAACTTTAGTAAAACTTATTCTAGGATTACTATCCCCTGTATGTGGTTCTATTAATGTTGATACAAATAAAATTGCATATGTTCCTCAAAGAGTTGATAGCTTTAATTCTGAGTTTCCAATCTCAGTTTATGAAATATTAAAGTCTCATGCTAAGGAGTTGAAATTAGATGTAAAATCTTCTATTGATTATGTTTTAAACAAAGTTAATATGACAGAGTTTAAAAATAACTTAATAGGAAATCTTTCTGGTGGACAGAGACAAAGAGTTTTCATTGCAAGAGCTCTTATGGGAAATCCTGATTTAATTATTTTAGATGAACCCTCAACGGGAGTGGACTATAAAAACCAATTAGAAATTTATACACTACTTAAAAATTTAAATATCAATGACAAAACTACTATAATATCTATTGAACATAGCTTAGAAATAGCACTTAAGTACTCTACGCATATACTAAAAATAAATGATGGAAATTTATCTCTTAAATCTGTTAAAGAATTTAAGGATAATATCGAAATGGAAGGTGCTTAAATGTTTCAATTAGATTTTATGAGAAATGCTTTTATAGCAGGATCTATTATTTCTATACTATGTCCAATTATAGGTTTATTTATTGTTTTAAGACGTAACTCTATGATAGGAGATACATTATCTCACTCATCATTTGCTGGAGTTGCAATAGGATTAGTTTTAAAAATTAATCCAATACTTACTGCATTTTTATTTACATCAGTATGCGCTATAATAATTGAAGCATTAAGAAGTCACTTTAAAAAATATGCTGAAATGGTTATGTCAATAGTTTTAACTCTTAGCTTAGGTATTGCTATTGTTTTAATTAGCACCGGTAAAGCATCAACTAAAGTAAATTCTTATTTATTTGGTAGCATATTGACTGTTTCTAAATCTGATATTTTAATGATAGGAATTGCAGGAGTTATTTGTTTAGCTATTATATTTTTAATTTATAATAAATTAGTTTATGTTACTTTCGATGAAGAGGGTGCGTATACCACTGGAATAAATGTTAAATTAATTAATTATTTATTTACTCTTCTTGTTGGTGCTACTGTTTCTTTATCTATAAGAATAATGGGAATACTAGTTATTTCATCTATAATAGTTGTTCCAGTAGCTACAGCAATGCAATTAAAAGTTAATTTTAAAAAGACATTAATATTTTCAGTTATTTTTGGATTTATTGATATAATGGTTGGTTTAATTAGCTCATACTACTTAGATAGTGCACCAGGAGGAACAATTGCTTTAACCTCTGTATTTATGTTATTGTTTATATTAATATTCAAAAAGATTAAAGGGTAGGAATTAAATTATTCTTACCCTTTAATTATGTTCTTTTTTATTACATTCTTTACATACACCCTTCATTACAAGATTATGTTCAACTAATGTAAATCCAGTCTCACTTTGCACAATCTCCTCAAACTGCTTCATTGGACATGGAACTTCTACTTCCTTATGACATATACTACATTGTAATATATGTTTATGCTCCTCTTTTTTTATTCTGTAAGAAAAACGACCTTCTTTTAAAGGAAACTTATCCACTATACCTTTTTCTTCAAATAAATCAACAGCTCTATAAACTGTACTTAAGTTAATATTTACTCCACTTTTTTTACATTCTTCATATATACTATCTACAGTTACGCTTTTATTAGTATTTGCCAAAAAATTTAAAATAGCTATTCTTCCTTTTGTAATCTTTATATCTCTATCCCTTAAAAAATCACTATAATTCATAATATCACCTACATATAAATCTATAGTTATTATAACATATGACTAAAAAAATAGCATTTTTAAGGCAAATAAAATTAAAGCTATTCCTCCAAAAAAATCTGCATATTTAGAAATATAATTTATTCTTCTTATAAATTTACATATAAAAAAAGCAATTAAACATAAAAAGCTAGTAATTAATCCAACTAAGACAGAATTAATATATAATATACTAATAATATTTATCTTACTAAAAGCAGAAAAACCAATTACTAAAGCATCAATACTAACAGATATGCCTAATATTAATATCATACCTTTTTTAGCTAGTATAGATTCTTCCTTCTCTTTAAATCCTTCAATTATCATAAAAATTCCTAATGCACCTATTACTATACCACCTAAAACATTGGGTATACTAGTTACATATGTATTAAAAAAATATCCTAATATTCCACCTAAGAATATAAATAAAAATTGAAAAAAACCAAATGATATATCATATAGTATTTTTTCATTTTTAGATACATGAGAATTTACTCCTATTCCTAAACTAACTCCAAATGCATCCATTGCTAGTGCTATCCCAATTAAAATAACATCAAAAATATTCATTAGACCCCTCTTATAAATTAACTATATTTATAGATAGTTCAAAATAATAAATAATATTCATTATATAAAGTACTTTATTAAACTGATTTTTTATTGTATAGTATTTGATAGAATAGTATGTAAAAAATAATATAAGTATATGAAAGGGAGTAATTGTATGCCTAATTGTATAATTGCACAATCTGGAGGTCCTACTTCAGTAATAAACTCTAGTGTTGTTGGAGTTATTAAAGCTAATGATGATTTAAAGCTTTTTGATAAAGTATATGGGGGATTAAATGGTATTGAAGGTATATTAAATAAAAATATTATTGATTTATCTTGCCTAACTAGTGAAGAAAAAGAAATTTTTAAATATACACCTTCATCAGGACTAGGTTCTTGTAGATACAAAATGAAGCCTCTTACAGAATCTACTGAAGAATATGATAAACTTATCTCTATATTAAGAGAATTAGATATTAAAGCATTTTTCTACATAGGTGGAAATGATTCAATGGACACCACAGCAAAACTTGGTAAATACGCTAAGGAAAAGGGATTAGATATTAAATTTATTGGAATTCCTAAAACTATAGATAATGACTTAATGTTTACAGATCATACTCCTGGCTTTGGTAGCGCAGCAAAATTTATATGTACATCTGTACTTGAAACTTATTTTGATTCATCTGTTTATATAAATAATGGAGTATTTATTATGGAAACTATGGGTAGAGACACTGGTTGGTTAGCTGCATCTACTTGTACTTCTAGATATTTTGGAAAACCAGTTCCTGATTTTATATATCTTCCTGAAGTTGCCTTTGATGAAGAAAAATTCTTAGCTGATGTTGAGAAAAAATTTAAGGAACAAAACCAAGTTTATATTGTTGCATCTGAAGGATTAAAAAATAAAGACGGTAAATTCTTAACAGAACTTGAATGTTCATCTCAAGATAAATTCGGGCATGCTCAATTAGGTGGAGTTGGTGAATATTTAAGACAATTAATTTTAAATTCTGGAATTACATCAAGAGTTAAGGCTCTAGAACTTGGAATTCTTCAAAGATGTGCTATGCACTGTTCTTCTCAAGTAGATATTGATGAAGCTTTTATGGCTGGATATAAAGCTCTTAAATTTGCTTTAGAAGATAGTAATGGATGTATGGTTGCTTTAGATAGAACAAGTAATTATCCATACGAAATAGACTATAAATTAGTTGATGCTAGTAAAATAGCTAATCAAATTAAATATTTCCCTTCTGATTGGATAAATGAAGAAGGAAACCATATTAAGGAAGAAGCTATTCAATACTTCCAACCACTTCTTGGAGGAGAGCCAAATCTTTATACTCATAAGCATCTTCCAAAATACAAAGTATTTATAAAGTAATTTTTAAAATTAGGAAAGTATTTTTACTTTCCTATATTTTTTCCTCAAAATTATATATTAGTGCGGGAAGAATATATGTTGAAAATAATATCCAAATTATAAGTAGAATAATCTTTTTAAAAATTAATAAAGGTAATATTGCAAAAATAAAAAATATTATGTATGAAAAGCATTTTTTCATTGTTATACTATTTGAAGTTGCTACTAGCACCCTTCCACAATTAGGACATATTATTTCTTCTTGATTTTCTTGTTTTAGTATATACAATGTAGTAATATTCCAATCACACCTTTCACATCTTCTCATAACCATCCTCCCTTTATACCATATATAAAGGCTAAGTAGTTTTACCTAGCCCATTACTTTAATTAATATGACTTTTTGATATTTTCTCCAATGCATTTAAAAGATAATCTACCTCTTTTTCATTATTATAAATTCCAAAACTTACTCTTACCATTCCAGGCATTTTTTCATTATTATCATAGATAAAATTCGTTGCTTCTTTTTCTGATAAATTCATAAGTCTTCTACAATAAGGATGCGCACAAAACCACCCTTGTCTTACTAATATGCCATATATCTTAGCTAATTCTTCTGCTACCTCTTGATGATATACTGATTTAATATTAAAAACTCCAATGCCTAACCTGTCTTCATAATTATCCATATCCCCATAATTAATTATTTTAGGAATTAATTTTAAACCATCAAACAATTTATTTCTAAGCTTTATTTCATTATTATGAATATTATCAAATCCTATATTATCTAATATTCTTAATGCTTCCACTATAGATACTATACCAAAGTAATTAGGAGTTCCTGCTTCATTTTTTGCTGGAGTATCTAGATATTTTATCCAGTTATCCATAACTATATTTACTGTTCCTCCACCTTCATTATCTGTATCATGCATATTAAATTCATCTTTGGGTCCTATTATTATTCCCCCTCCAAAAGGTGCATAAAGCTTATGGCCTGAGAAAATTAAGAAATCTATAATCTCATCACTGTTATTACCACTCATATTAATCCTCTTATGAGGTACAAGTTGAGCTCCATCTACTATTATCTTACTATTATATTTATGAGCTATCTTAGCGATTTTATGAATTTCATTTAGATATCCTGTAACATTAGATGCTCCAGTTACTGATATATACTTAACTCTTCCATTATATCTAACTAGTTTTTCTTCAAATTCATTTATTAGTAATCTTCCTTTTTCATCTACATCAACATAATCTACAGTAAAATGCTTTCTCCAAGGTAAATCATTAGAATGATGCTCCATCCTACTCAATAAAATAACATCACTCTTATCTTTTGATAATATTCTGGATAATCTATTTATTCCATCTGTAGTATTAGCCACAGATATTACTGTATAATTTTCCTTATTTCTTACATTAAAAAAATCTAATAAATAATTTTTTGCTTCATGATATATATGGGTAGTAAATTCAGCTTTTTGTCCAGCACCTCTACCAATTGAACCATAATATTCACTTAATTTTACTATATTATATATTACCTTTTTAAAAGGGGGAGTTGTAGCTGAATTATCAAAATTTATTGCCCTTATATTTTTTCCATTTAAGGTTTTTACTTTAGTATCTATACCAATCAATAATTTATTGTAGTCTATTTTTTCTTGATACATAATAAATCTCCTCCACTATATAATACATATAATGATATTTAAATGTTACCAAGGTATTTATTAAGCTTTATCTTTTAAGTTTTTGCTTTTATAATAAAAAGCTTAATATAATATTCCTTAGTTTATAGTATGTTCTATTGTTTTAACCTTTATCATATATTTTTATGTAATATATGAACATTTTACTATTTGGAGGTAATTATGAGACCTTGTGAAAAATATATGATGGATGCTTCAAGAGACTCAGAAGATATAACTTTTAAACCATTTAATCCAAGTTCCTATATTCCTAATTTTCAGAATACTCCTTTACCAGTAATGTTTTGGGGAAACATGGTTATTAATCCCGTCACTGGAAATGTAAGCAATTTCCCAATGCCATATATAAGTAGTAATAAGAAAAGTAGTACTGATAACGCTTCGCTTGGATATAATTACGTTAATACAGGAACATATGGTAATATGGGGGCTGAAGGCTCATATAATAAAATGGTTGGCCCTGAAGGTTCATATAATAAAACGATGGGTACTGAAAGTCAATATAATAATATGGGTGCTGAAGGTTCATATAATAAAATGATGGGTGCTGGAAGTTCATATGGTAATATGGGCACTGGAAGTTCATATGGTAATATAGGCACTGGAAGTTCATATAATAATATGGGTACTAGTTCTTCATATTATAATCCAAGTACTACAAACTATAGTACTTCTACCGACAATGTTAATACTTCTAACACCGATAACATAAAATATGGAAGTGGCTTTTCAAACTTTAATCAAATTGGCAACATGGGTACATCTAATAATGTTCCTTCTTATGATATTAATTACCCTGATGAAACTTCTCAATCAAATTTATATTCGTACAATAAAACTAATTCTAGCTCACCAACATCTACCACTTCAAAATATGATTCAGTTAACGTAGATATTTCTAATTCTGATATAACAGAGGTGTTAAAATCATTAGATGCTACTTTAAACGAATCTGATCATTTAATGAGAAATATTAATGATGGTAGGATAGATTCTATATATAACAATATTTTAGATGAAGACTCTAATATAACTTCTCTATTCAATGCTTATAAAATACCTAAACCTATTAGTAAATTAATATTAACTAGAACAATAAAAACTGCTCTTAATTATTCAGATAATACTGCTAATAAAAATAAGGTTGGTGATTAATATGTTTTTTAGAGAATCATTACCAACACTAGAAGGAGCATTTAGATTTTTTCATGCCGCTGCTGGTGCTGGGGCAGTAGATATTTATAGTAATGGCTTTATTGTTGCAAAAAATATTTCTTTTGGTACAATGACTGATTATGATAAAATTCCAGTTGGTAATTATAATATTCAAGTTTATAAAGCAGGTACTTACGATAACCCTTTGCTTGAGGAAAATGTAGAAGTTGTGCCTAATGAAATACTTACCTTAAATCTTGTTCTTTTAGAAAGTACATTAAGTATATTTAAAATAAAGGATGGATCAACTAGTGAGGATACTAGTTCACTTTCATTCTTAAGATTTATGAATTTGTCACCTAATGCACCACTTTTATCATTATCTCTTCCTAATGATATAACACTATTTAATAATGTTGAATATTTAGAAACTACAGGATATTATACATTATCCCCTGGACTTTATAATTTTGTACTTTCATCTTCATCAGCAGAATTTTTATCAAAGTTTGTTAAAAATATTACATTATCACCTGGAACATTCCATACAATTTATATTATTGGTCTTATAGATAGTAAAAAAACTCAACTAGGCTCTTATATTGTTATTGATGGCGATATTAAAACTACTACGTAAATATATTTTGATTAATGAAGAATCTTTTAGATTCTTCATTAATTTTTGTTACATTGATATGATAAAATTTAAATAGTATAATTATACTGGTTAATTGTATTTGTTATTAACTCATATGGAGGATATAAAAATGATTGTATTAAGCTGTAAAAATATTAGCAAGAGTTATGGAATAGATGAAATTTTAAAAGATGTAACTGTATCTATAAATGAAGGAGATAAAGTTGGTATTATAGGAGCAAATGGTGAAGGAAAATCTACACTATTTAAAATACTATCAAAACAATTATCTTTTGATGATGGTGAACTTTTTATTGATAAAAATAAAACTATGGGATATCTTTCTCAACATTTAGATTTAAGTAATGATAATACTATATATGATGAAATGCTTACGGTATTTTCAAACTTAATAGACTTAGAAAATAAACTTTCTACTCTAGAAGAAAAAATGAATGAGCCTTATGATGAGTCTAATGCAGATTATCATAATAAATTATTTAAAGATTATACTACTTGTCAGGAGCTATACTCCCATCGTGGAGGATATACATATAAAGGGGAAATTAGTAGAGTTTTAAAAGGTCTAGGATTTTTAGAAAATGATTTTAATAAAGTAATTTCCACATTAAGTGGTGGTCAAAAAACAAGAGTTGCTTTATGTAAATTACTTTTATTATCTCCTGAAATACTACTTTTAGATGAACCTACAAACCACCTAGATTTAGAGGCTATTGAATGGCTTGAAGAGCATCTAAAGTCTTATAAAGGAACAGTTTTAATAATATCTCATGATAGATTTTTCCTTGATGCTGTAACTAATAGAACTTTTCAAGTTATTAACGGACATGTAAACTGTTATAATGCTTCTTATACTAAATATTTAGAACTAAGACAAAAGGATTATGATACTCAGTTAAAAGCTTTTAATCTTCAACAAGCTGAAATTAAAAGACAAGAAGCTATAATAGAAAAGTTTAAATCTTTTAATAGAGAAAAAAGTATTAAAGCTGCTGAAAGTAGACAAAAAGCTTTAGATAGAATGGATAGAATTGATGCTCCTGATGCAGAAAAATCAGCTTCAAAAATAAACTTTGAAGCCAATGTTAAAAGTGGATTTGACGTTTTACATATTGAAAATTTAAGTAAAAGCTTTGGAGAAAAGCACCTCTTTTCAAATCTTTCTCTAGATCTAAAAAGAGGAGAAAAAATAGCCTTAATTGGTGAAAATGGTAGGGGTAAAACTACCCTATTTAAGATAATAATGGATAAAATAAAACCTGATACTGGTACTAAGGTTCTTGGAGCAAATGTTGAAGTTGGTTACTATGACCAAGAGCAATCAAACTTAGATTTAAACAAAACAATTTTAGATGAAGTATGGGATGACTTCCCGTATCTTACTACTTCAAAACTTAGAACAGTCTTAGGGTCATTTTTATTCTATGGTGATGATGTATTTAAAACTATTGATAAACTTAGCGGTGGAGAAAAGTGTAGAATCAATTTATTAAAACTAATGCTTTCAAAACCTAACTTACTTTTATTAGATGAACCTACTAACCACTTAGATATTCCATCAAGAGAAGCCTTAGAAGAAGCTATTCTAAGTTATGATGGAACCTTAATTGTTATATCTCATGATAGATATTTCTTAAATAAGGTTATAAATAAAATAGTTGAACTTGAAGAAGTTGGTTCAACAGAGTACTTAGGAAACTATAATTACTACATAGAAAAGAAAAAGAATCCTACTCGCTTTGAAGCTTATGAGGACTTTGCCAATGGCAAAACAAAAACTCAAATAAAAGAAGAGCGTAAAAAGAAAAAAGAGTTAGAAAAAGAAGAAAAAGCTAAAAAACAAAAATTAAAAAAGGTAGAGGATGAAATCGCCAAATCTGAAGAAGCTTTAGAAAAACTTCAAGAAACTCTTTGCTTAGAAGAGATATATTCTAACCCTGAAGAAAGTGTACGAGTTAATAGAGAAATTAAAAGCTTAGAAGATAAAATAGAAGAATTATACTCTATTTGGGAAGAATTAAGTGAGTAATTAACATTATGCAGGTCTTATATAAGACCTGCATATAATTATGTATTTTAATTACTTTATTCCTGTCGTTCCAAATCCACCACGATCAGAATTTCCAAAGCTTTCAACTTCTTCAAATTCTATTTCTGGCATAACTTCCATTATTCTGAATTGTCCTATTTTGTCACCTTTTCTTATCCATGTACCTTCTTGTTCACTATCCTTACCTTGTAAACAATATACTGGCATATGCCATTGATCATTATCTCCTATATACGTATCATCAACTACTCCTACTGAGTTAGTTTGAATTATTCCCCAACTCTTAAATGTTGAACTTCTAGGTGCTAAGTGACCTTCCCACCCTTGTGGTAATTCTAATGCAAACCCTAGCGGAACCATTGCTCTTTCTCCTACCTTTACAAATACATCCTTATTTGCATATACATCAATCCAATTTCCCTTTGTTATCTTTTTTAATTTAGTAGCATCTTCAAAATATTTAATTCTTATTTTCATAATTATCTGCTCCATTCCTTATTTAGTATACTGTTTGTATTTTAACTTATCTTTTATATTTTAAAAAGTATTATTTTTACATGAAATTAAAAAAAGATGCTTTTCTTACTTAAGTCCGGCATCTTTTTTTAAAAAGTTTATCTTATTTTTTTCAAATTATTTATTGCATATATAACAAATTCATTTTCACATGAACTTATAGTAACCTCATTCCAATTTATATAAACAGGTTTTTCGAAATACCTTTTATCTATTAACTCGATAACTCTATAACTTCCTTCTGGTATATTAGAGAATATAACCATTCCATTACAATCTGTTTCTTTTGAATCAACTAATTGAGGAGAAATTCCATTTAATTTATATAAATTAATTCTTACTCCTTTAATCTTCTTTCCAAATTTATTTATAAATGTAGAATACACTCTAATGTTTCCTGTTATCTCTTTTTCCTTTTTCTTTTCTTCGTATTCATTTTCTTTTTCTTCACATTGACTCATATTGTTATACTCACTAATCTCTTTAGCCAAATTAGCCATTCTCCTCAATTCATCCTCACAACTTATCCATCTTTCATTATATTGATTATATTCCTTATATTCTTCTTTATATGATTTCTCCTTGTGTTTCTTTGGCTCATATTTTGGTTCTTTATTAAATTTCTTTGCATCATATTCATAATCTTGGTTATATTGATGTCTTTCTTCACATCTTGATTCACATTTAGATCTTTTAACACCTTCATTTTTTTTCTTGTTATATATATCTTTACATGAAATATCCTTTTCTACACTCTCACTAAAATGAGATTTCATTTCCTCTGGATGTATTTTCATGTTTATATAACTTTCTTCTTCTCTTCCACCAAAAACATCACTTTCTGAACCACAAGTATAACTATTTGTAACTCCATCAGGATAAGTGACATCAAAATTTACTATAATATCTTCTCCTGATTCACCTTTAAATTTATTTTCGCGCTCTTCCTTTTCTTTTAAGTATTCTCTCATAAATCTTTCTATGATAGGATCATCATCATTCATATTAGTACAGAATACTCTATCCTTATCTTCTTTATTCAAAAAAACACACCTCCTTAGTTTCCTTCATTTATAAAATATGAAGTGCTAAGGAAATGTGTTACTTATCTTAGTTTTCTTTAGTATTTATTCTATTTAAAAGTAAGTTTAATAATACACCCACTATTGCAGCAAAACTTAATCCGCTTATAGAAACATCTCTTGTTATTTTAATACCAACTACTATTCCATATTGGCTTTCAATAACAGGTCCTACAAGGCCTATTGCTAATATAACAATCATTATAAATATATTCTTCCAATTAAATTTTACTTTTTCATTTTTAATTGTTTTAACACCTATTATTGCTATCATTGAAAATAATATTAAACTTATACCACCCATTACTGACTTTGGAATACTTTGAATTAAAGCTCCACACTTTCCTACAAAACTTATTATTATTGCAAATATTGCAGTAATTCTTAATATTGAAGGATCATAATTTTTAGTTGTAGCAAGAACTCCTGTATTTTCTCCATATGTAGTATTAGCAGGGCCCCCAACTAAAGCTGATGCAACTGTTGCCAAACCATCTCCTAATAATGTTCTATTTAAACCTGGATCTTCTATAAAGTTTTCTCCTACTACTTGACCATTAGTTGTTATATCTCCTATGTGCTCCATAAATACTGCTAGCACAACTGGTGCAATTACAACAATAGCTCCAATATCAAATCTTGGAAATGTAAAATTTGGTACAGATAATATTGATGCATTTGCTACCCCACTCATGTCTACAGCATTCATAAGTAATGCTGATATGTAACCAATAAACACTCCACATAATATAGCTATCTGATTAATAAAACCTTTGCCAAAGAATTTTATTAATAATGTGGATCCAAGAGTTATTAATGCTAAAATATAGTTATCTTTTGCCATTCCATAAGCTGTTGGTATTAAATTTAAACCAATAACCATAATCATTGGTCCAACTACATGAGCTGGTAAAATTGCTCTTATTCTTCCAACTCCTATTCTTTTTATAAGAAATGATACTATAATATAAATAAGTCCTGCTACTAATATTCCACCTTGAGCATATCTTAAATCACCATACTTATCACCTACAGCCATTATAACTGGAATAAATGCAAATGATGATCCTAAGAAAACTGGAACTTTTCCCTTTGTACATAAATGAAAAATTAAAGTTCCTACACCTGCTGCAAATAATGCTACTGAAGTATCTAGTCCTGTTAAAAAAGGCACTAATACAGTTGATCCAAACATTGCTATTAAATGCTGAGCAGCTAATACAAATCTCCATAATACATCTTTTAAAGATTTGTTTTTATCAGTATACTCCTTTGATAAAACGTCTTTCATAAAACACCTCCATTAATTCTTGTAAATTATAGCATATTAATAATATCTCAACAACATACATATATATTTAATTATTGTTAGTATATTATTATGTACTTTATTCCATAATAATATAAGATATTTATTATGGAAGGTGATTTATTTGAAAAAATATACTATATTATTTACTAAAATATTTATTTTAATATTAGCTCTAATAAATATATGTCCTATATCAACCTCTGCAAAAGAAGAAAGAGTTATTTACATAACATTTGATGATGGTCCTGGTGGAAAGGTCACTGAATCTGTATTAAATACATTAAAAAATGAAAATGTACCTGCTACATTTTTTTTAATTGGAGAGCAAATTAAGGGACAAGAATCTTTAGTAAAAAGAATGGTTGATGAAGGTCATTCTATTGGATTACATAGTATGACTCATGATAAGGCTAAACTTTATTCATGTGATCAATCATTCTTACAAGAAATGCTGGAATCTCAAAAAGTAATTGAAGATGTTACTGGAAAAAAAGTTAATATTCTTCGTTTCCCTTTTGGTAGTAATAATACTACATATCACTTAAAAGAATCATTAGTAAATTTACTACATGATAATAACTTAAAAATTTATGACTGGAATGTAGATAGTACAGATGGCGCTAACCCTTATGGTTCACCTTGTACTATTATAAAAAATGCTACTAGTGATAAAGAAAATATTATATTATTAATGCATTGTGGATTTATTAATAAAAATAGTGCTTTTGCTTTACCAGAAGTAATTAAATATTATAAAAATAATGACTATACATTTAAAGCTATAACAGAAGATACTCAAGAAATGTTTCATTTTATAAATTAAAGGTGGAGAAACACTCCACCTTTTTAGGCTATTTTATTACACATTTAAATGTACTTGTTTTATAGCTTGATTTACAACATTAAATATTATTATTCCTAAAACTACATTTATACATGCTGTTGGTAATACTACTGATAATAAGCCTGTTGGTAATGCACTAAATGGTATTCCAACAATAACTATCATTGATGTTAAAAATACAGTTCCACTTATAAATGTTCCAACTATAAACAAAATTATTGCTTGAATATTTTTATTAACTCTATCTCTTAATGGAATTAACATTAAATATGCTATACTAGCAGTAACAACTTTATCAATAATATTTGGTAATTGTCCACCTACTGTTTTTGTTGTTATTGCTGTAAAAATTCCAATTATAATTCCTGAAAATAATGCTGATTTATAATCCTTATTTATTAATATTATTATAAATAACATTGCTAAAGCAAAATCTGGTTGTGCTACACCAAAGGTTGGTGATATCACATGTAAAACTACTCCTACCGCTATTAATATTGCATTAATTATCATTTTTTTTGTATTAAACTTTTTATCCATTTTTATTTCCCCCTAAAATTTTATTATCTTATAATATATAAAATTATATATTCCCTTCACTTCATATTAACAACCCCTTTTTTATATAAAAAAAACTCCATCCTAACTAAATAGGACGGAGATTAACCGCGGTGCCACCTAAATTGCATATAATAAATAATGCCTCTTAAAAATTAAGTACTAACATACTTTATTTGCTATAACGTGCAAATTACGACTTAACTACTATCTTTTATTTAAAAAGATTTCATCTTGCTCCTCTGAGGCCCATTCATCATTAGCTATAGTACTGAACTCTCACCAATATTCAGCTCTCTGGAACCTTACACATGACTACTATTCCTCTTCTTAGGATTTATTTTATTTATTATAATAATATGCAAAATTCTATTAATTGTCAACATTTTTATTATTTGGTGTATCTTTTCTTTTTTTATCATTAACTAAACTAGCAATTAATGCAGTAGTAGCTCCTAATAAAGCAATTAATTTTCCTGTTTTCTTTATGTTCATATAAATCCGCCTCCTAAAACATACTTCTAGTTTTATTATATCACTTATATATGTGAATATTATTGTAGTAATTACAAACTTTATTTAAATTGATTACTTTTTTCACAATATGTATATTCAGCTTCTTTTAATCTATTAATAAGTACTTCCTTACTAAAATCCATATCTTCGCATAAAATATCTAAATTACTATAATTATCTCTAAGTTTCATGTTTATTAAGCTAACTAAAATGTTAGGATCCATTGTTAATATATCCATAATACTACTCCTCTTCACTATAATAATCTAAAAATGAATGTTTACCTTCTTCATCTTCCCAACCTAAAATAGAGTTCATAGCTACATTCTCTGCTGATTTAAATATAGATTTATCTACATCCTTAAAATTAACCTTTAGATTCTTTATAAGTTCTTTTATTTCAAATCTCTTATTTCCTACCTTCTTTGCTGCTATCATACATGCACAATTTAAAGGCCAAATACCACTATAATTTATAAATCTTTTTATAGCTTCTTCTTCAATAAGATATAATGGTCTTATAAGTTGAATGCCTTCGAAGTTTTTTGCTTTTAACTTTGGAAGCATTGTTTTAAAGTTTCCTGCATATAAAACATTTAAAAGTGTAGTCTCTATAACATCATTAAAATGATGTCCTAACGCTAATTTATTACATCCTAGTTCCTCAGCCTTAGCATAAAGAGAACCTCTCCTCATTCTTGCACACATATAACATGGATAATCTTGAGCCACCTTATCTACAACCTCAAAAATTCCCGAATCATATATATGTGCAGGAATATTTAAGTATTCTAAATTCTCTTTTAGTAATTCTTTTATTTGAGGATGGTATCCAGGATCCATAGCTATAAATTCAAGTTCAAATTTAATTTGGCCATGTCTTTGAAGTTCTTGAAACAGCTTAGCCATAAGTAAACTATCTTTACCACCAGAAATGGCAACAGCTATTTTATCGCCCTCTTCTATTAAGTTATATTCTTTTACAGCCTTACAAAACTTAGACCAAATTGGTTTTCTATATCTTTTTACTATACTTCTTTCAATTTCTTTTAATGATTTTTTTTCTTCTTCAGGGATTATTCTTTCGCAACCTGTACCTGCAATATTGTTCATTTATATCACCTCGTCAAGTGATATTATATCATGATAATAAAAAAT
>JAFADP010000162.1 GCA_023424785.1 Bacillota bacterium | reverse complement strand
GGTACAACAGGTACACCTGCTTCCATCATAGTTTTTCTAGCTGCAGACTTATTCCCCATACTATCAATTAGTTTGTATGAAGGACCTATAAAATCTATGCCATATTCTTCACACTTCTTTGCAAACTCACTATTTTCAGAAAGAAATCCAAAGCCTGGGTGAATAGCATCTGCATTAGTATTTAATGCTGCAGATATTATGCTATTAATATTAAGGTAACTATTTTTAGAAGAACCTTCCCCAATACACACTCTTTGGTCTGCTAACTTTACATGTAATGCATCTTTATCTTCCTTAGAATATACAGCTACAGACTTAATACCCATATTTCTACATGCTCTTATAATACGTACTGCAATTTCTCCACGGTTAGCAATTAATATTTTTCCATACATGGTCTATAGCCTCCTTATAATTTTTTTACCTTAAATAAAGGTTGGCCATATTCCACCTTTTGTTCATTACTTACCATTATTGAAAGTATTTCTGCATCATATTCGCAGTCAATTTCATTCATTAATTTCATTGCCTCAATTATACATAATGCTTCTCCTGCCTTAACAACATCACCTACATTAACAAATGGCTTAACATCTGGTGATGGAGAATTATAGAATGTTCCAACCATTGGTGACATTATGTATATATCTTCTTCATCTACTGTCTCTTCCTTAGTTACTTCTTTATCATTACTAATAATAACTGGTGATTCACTTGTATTTAACTCTTTCTTTAATACAATCTCCTTATCCCCTTCTTTTAAAGAAAGCTCTGTTAAAGATGATTCTTCTACTATCTTTACTATTTCTCTTATTTTTTCTATATCCATTTTTCTATCCCCTCTTTATTATTATGAAATAATGTTCTTATTCTTTTTGCTGTTAACCTTGGATCAAGTACCTCTCTACATGGATGATGTATACTTGCTCTAATTTCATCATATTTTTTTAATTCATCTAAATATAAGTTTTGTGCTTCTTCTATAGATACTTTTTTAAAACGAATCTTATGACCTTCTTTTCTTTGTACTAACTTAGGTATATCTACACTAATTACTGTAGCTATTTTTGTATATCCCCCTGTAGTTTGTCTATCTGCAAGCATTATTATTGGCTTACCATGCTGTGGAACTTGAATAGCTCCAAAAGCTATACCATCTGAAATAATATCTGCTCCTTCTTCATTGTGAGCTATATATTCTCCATCTAATCTATATCCCATACGGTCACAATCACTTGTTATTGTATATTCTTCATTTAAAAAAGTATTAATTCCTTGTTTTGAAAAGCTATTTTCCTGTGGCCCCATAACTACTCTTATTTCTTCTTTTTCATTAGTAAAATCTTCAGGTTCAATTTTTCTTGATAAGAAGTATGGTAAATATCTTTTTTTACTTCTAAACCATATTTCATCACCTTTTTCTAATTTTCTTCCATGGAATCCTCCAACTTTACACTTTGTATTAGTTGAACGACTTCCCATAACTACTGGAATATCTAATCTACTAGAAAAAGCAATATATCCAAAAGCTCCACTTAAGGCATATTTAAATTCTAAAATATCATTTTTATGTGCATAAATAGCTCTATACATAGGTACTTCTTTTCCATTTATAGTTGGACTAAAGTTTCCACCTGTAATAGCTATTATTGTATCAGAAGTAAATTTTATAGTTGGACCTATCATTGAAAATTCTAAAACTGCTTCATTTTCAGGATTATCTACTAATATATTAGCTATCATAAAGGATCTTTTATCCATAACTCCCGAAACTGAAAATCCAGAGTTTTGATATCCATTTCGCCCCATATCCTGAACTGTTGTATGTAAGCCTCCTTTTAGAAGTTGAACCCCCATATTTATTCACCACCTATTATTTTGTATTCATAGCTTCCATTTAGAACTTTTTCTTTTATATCACCATATTCACTTTCACTTATTGGTACAAATCTAATATAATCTCCTGCTTCATATATTATTGGATTTTCTCTATTAGGATTATATGGCTTTAAAGGAGTTTTTCCTATTAATCTCCATCCACCTGGAGAATCTAAAGGATATATTCCTGTTTGTTCTCCACCTATTCCTACAGATCCTGCACTTATTTTTATTCTAGGTTCTGAAAGTCTTGGTGTATTCAACCTTTCATCCATTCCCCCAAGATAAGCAAATCCAGGTAAAAATCCTAACATATATATTAAATAATCTTTAGAAGAATGTAGCTTAATAACCTCTTCTTCACTCATTCCTACATGCTTTGCAACATATTCTAAGTCTGGTCCATATTTCCCACCATAACAAACAGGAATTTCAATTATTCTTTTACTCTCTTCTTCTTCATTTAAAGGAATACTCAATAAACTATATACCTTCTCTTTTAGTTCTTCATATAATATAAATCTTGGATCATAATTAATTAATACTGATCTAAATGTAGGAATAACATCTGTTATTCCTTTTATTGGATGATATTTTAATAAATTAATAAAGTTCTTTATTCTTTTATTAATATCTACGCTTATTTCATGTCCAAATTCAACAATTATAGCACAATCACCGCTTAGTAAAATTTTAGGATACTTCATTGGTTCCCTCCTTTTGTGTAAAAAAATAAAGACATGTAAAGTCTACACATCTTCGTGATAAAAAGCTAACTTTTTTGATAAATTGAAAGTAATTTTCATTCCTCGTTGACTTATCTACAATAATAAGCTATAATTCTTCACAAAGCAAACAGTTATTTTTTTAATAACTACAGTAAAAATACTGTAATTTGATAAATGGGGGGAAAATTTAATTGATTACTTTTACTCAAATTAGCTATTTCTTAACTTTAGCAGAAGAAAAAAACTTTACCAAAGCTGCTAAAAAGTTATTCATTACTCAACAAACCTTAAGCAATCATATCTTATCTATAGAAAAAGAATTAGATATAAAACTATTTGATCGTACAACACCTCTAAAACTTACATATGCAGGAGAAATCTTTAAAAAATATGCATTAAAGTTTACCTTATTAAAGAATGATTTATTTAATGAAATTCAGGATGTTAAATGTAACCAAAAAGGTGTTTTTAATCTTGGAATGGCATACAACAGAGGCTCTGTTATTTTACCTTGGTTACTTCCAATATTAAAAGCTGAATTCCCTTTAATTGACTTTTATATTACAGAAGGTAACCATGCAAAACTTGAAGATAAATTAGTAAGTGGAAAACTTGATCTTATTATTGAACAACTTCCCTTTTA
>JAFADP010000108.1 GCA_023424785.1 Bacillota bacterium | reverse complement strand
ATAGTTAATAGGTAGTCCTTAACATTATTTAAACAAAGCTTTTATATCATCTAATTTTTCTATACACATTTTATATCCGTTGTTATAGGTTTCTCTTAATTTATTTACATCTTTTTCGAAGCTTTCTACACATTGCTCTAATTTAGGTCTAATAATAATAGCTTTACCTTCTTCTTCGAGTTTTTCACAGAACCTAACAGTTTCATTATAATTTTCGTGACGATTTAAAATGACATCTTTAAGTTTAGGATATTTTCTTTTTATTATATTACAACATAACTTTGTACTTCTTGATAAGGTTTTTCTATATTCTTTAGGTCTTGTTAATATTATTAAATGTTTATCATTACCGTCTGAAATTGCTTTTCTTATTGGAATAGGATCTGCAAGACCACCATCAAAATAATCTGTATTATTTATCTTTATAGCTGGAAAAACTAAAGGAATTGCACATGTAGCTCTAAGTATTGTACATTTATTATCTAATTCTAAAGCATTAAAGTACTCACTTTCTCCAGTTTGAGCATTAGTAACTCCAACAAGGGCTTTACCTTTATATGATAGGTATGTATCCATATCAAAAGGAACAAGCTTATTAGGAATTTCATCAAAAACGAAATCTAATCCAAATAAACTTCTACATTTAAAAAAATTTCGTTTGCTTAAATATCTAGGGTCATTTCTATATTTTTCAACAACTTCAAGATTTCTTCCTTTTTGTTTTGATAAATAGGAAACACCATTAGTAATTCCAGCAGAAACTCCAATACAATAAGGAAACATAATATTATTATCTAATAAGGCATCCATAACACCTGCACTAAATATAGGTCTTAGTGTTCCACCTTCTAAAATTAAACTTGGCATACTTACCTCCTAAGAATATATAGTAAATTACATTAGTATTTTAACATAAAAATGTATTATTGAAAAAATGTCAAAAAAGTAGTATAATTTCATAAAATGAAAAAATTTGCTAGGGGTGCCAATTTGGCTGAGAAGGAATATTCCTAACTCTTTAAACCTGATGTGGATAATGCCATCGTAGGGAAGCTTTTGTATTTAATACTAATGTTAACTAATATCCTAGTAGAGTTTTTTCTACTGGGATTTTTATTTTAAGGAGGAAAAATAATGAATTATACAACACAAATGGATGCTGCTAAAAAGGGGATAATTACAAGAGAAATGGAGGTAGTAGCAGAAAAGGAAAATAGAAGTACTGAATATATTAGATCACTAATTGCAGAAGGTAAAATAGTAATACCTGCAAATAAGAATCATAAATCATTAAGTGCAGAAGGTGTAGGACATGGACTAAAGACTAAAATAAATGTTAATTTAGGTATATCAAAAGATTGTCCAGAGTGTGAAGGGGAATTAGAAAAGGTAAGAGTTGCTTTAGAAATGAAAGCAGAGGCCATAATGGATTTATCAAACTATGGTAAAACAGAAGGTATGAGAAAGAAAATAGTAGATATGTCTACTGCAATGATTGGAACAGTTCCTATATATGATGCAGTTGGATTTTATGATAAAGAATTAAAAGATATTACTGCAAAAGAATTTTTAGATGTAGTTGAAAAACATGGACAAGATGGTGTTGACTTTATAACTATACACGCAGGGTTAAATAGAGAAACTGTTGAAACAGTAAAAAGAAATAAAAGATTAACTAATGTAGTATCTAGAGGGGGATCTTTATTATTTGCATGGATGGAATTAAATAATGCAGAAAATCCATTTTATGAGTACTATGATGATGTACTAGATATATGTGCCAAGTATGATATGACATTATCATTAGGAGATGCTTGTAGACCAGGATCTGTTAATGATGCTACAGATGCAAGTCAAATAAAAGAACTTATTACATTAGGTGAGCTTACAAAAAGAGCATGGGAAAAAAATGTACAAGTTATGATAGAAGGGCCAGGTCATATGCCATTAAATGAAATACAATCTAATATGCTATTAGAGAAAAAGCTTTGCCATGGAGCGCCATTCTATGTACTTGGACCATTAGTTACTGATATTGCACCAGGATACGATCATATTACATCAGCAATTGGAGGAGCGATAGCAGCAACATATGGAGCAGATTTTTTATGTTATGTTACTCCAGCAGAACATTTAAGATTACCAAATCTTGATGATATGAAAGAAGGAATAATAGCAACAAAAATAGCAGCTCATGCAGCAGATATTGCAAAAGGAATACCAGGGGCAATAGAGTGGGATAATAAAATGAGTAAAGCTAGAGCAGATATAAGTTGGGAAACTATGTTTAACCTAGCATTAGAGCCAGAAAAGGCAAGAAGATATAGAGAAGAATCAAAACCACATGATGAAGAAAGTTGTACAATGTGTGGAAAAATGTGCTCTATGAGAACAATGAATAAGATTCTTAACGGTGAAGATTTAAATATATTAAGAGATTAATAAAAAAGTACAAGCTGAAGTTTTTCTCCAGCTTGTACTTTTTTTTAATTTGCAGTAGATGAAGCTACATCTGTATCATTATTATCAGAATTTATAAGTGAAAAGTCAGAATTAGTATCATCTACTTTTTCAGATTGGTTAGAGCCTTCATTATCAGTAACAGAAGATGTATTATTTTCTTCATTAGAATTTAATGAGTTAGTATTGTTAGTAGAGTCAGAACTATCCTCAGTATTAATATCTAAATCATCTTGATTATTAGTATTAGTAGAATTGTTATCTATATCAGAATCATCTGAAGAAAACAATCCTTTAAACCAATTCCAAATATTAGAGAAAAAGTCACCTATTTTACTAAAAAAGCCTTTAACTTCTTCTGCACTAATCTTATCTTTTAAGCTATCAGTTACAGCGTTTAATTGATGTTTTAAATCTTTGTAGTTAAGATCTAAATCGTTAATTTTATTCATAACAGATTTTATTTCGTTTATGTCATCTTGAGATAGCTCGTAATTATATTTATCCACAGAGTTTTGAATTATTTCTTCAACTTCACTATCATTCTTAGGGCTTTCTTTAATAACTTCTGTTTTTATATCATTCATTAAATTAGCGGCATCATCTTGTCCTATTTTATCACCTAAGTTACCAGTAACTACTATTTCTTCATTAGCAGCTTCTTTTTTATCTTCATCTATTTTTTCTCCAGCTTTACTACTTTCAAAACCTTTTAGTATTCCAGTTAATGCAGCAGTACCAGATACTTTAAATGGTGCTGAAACAATAACATTAGCATTTTCTACACCAGCAGTAATAAGGGCATTTCTAATCATACCAACAGTAACCCAAGTAAGATTATTACTTTTTATATCTAATCCACCTTTAGAAGTAGGTTCAACATAAGAACAAGAAATAGATTTACTACCAAGTTGAGCTGAAGTAGCAACATTACCTAAGGCTTCGTATTCTTCAGCAGAAGTAACAGTTAGTATATTAACGTCGTTAGCCTTAACACCAAAGTATTCTAGCATTTGGCTCTTTTGCTCTTCAGTTAAATCTGCACCTAAGGTTACAACACTAAAAGAATCAGCCTTTATATCATTTGGGTTTATTCCAGTAATAATTACTGTAAGTGTAAAAATGATAACTAATAATTTTGATATAAAAGATTTAAATTTCATAGTTTTTAAAATCTCCTTTCATAAATAATATATTTTTTTATTGATTATAACATGATAATATTACAAAATTATACTAATAATAATCAAAGGGAGTAGTATATATAGTATAAACTCTACCCAGTGTGTCTATATATGATATTATATAGAATCATTTAGAAAAAGAAAGAATATTAAGAATAAATTAATAAAAATAAAAGTAAAGCTTAAGAAATAAAAATAAGATATGATAAGATAAAACACGTCGCTGAAACAAGTCAGTAAGAGATAAAAAAGTCAATTAAAAATTCTTTAAAAAAAGTATTGACAGGATGACTTGAATAGTGATAAGATATGTTTCGTTGTCAGCAAGTTTCATAAAAAAATAAATGAAAAAAAGTAGTTGACAAAGAAAAATAGACATGATAAACTAAGAAAGTCGCTTGAAGGCGACAAGATAAAATGGTCTTTGAAAATTGAACAGAATATATAAGTTAAAAACCAGCAATTCTTTTATAGTAAGTTTTTGAGTAATAAAGATTAAACTTTTTTATGAGAGTTTGATCCTGGCTCAGGA
>JAFADP010000024.1 GCA_023424785.1 Bacillota bacterium | reverse complement strand
GAAGGAGTAATTAAAGAAGCTCAAGAAAAATTAAGAAATTTATATGGATGTAAAAAAGCGTATTTCATTGTTAATGGAAGTACTGGAGGAATTTTATCATCTATTTTTTCAGCCTTTGAAGAAGGTGATGAAGTATTAGTAGAGAGAAATTGTCATAGAGCTGTATATAATGGTTTAATTTTAAGAAAATTAAAAGTTACATATATTGAGCCTGTAATATGTGAGGATGGATATTTCTTACCACCAAATAAGAATAATATTTACAAAGCTTTAAAAAAGACAAAAAATCCAAAAGGGATAATATTAACTTATCCTAATTATTTTGGCATCTCTTATGATATAAAAGAAATAGTTTTAGATATGAAAGAAAAGGGGTTAAAAGTAATTATAGATGAAGCTCATGGTGCTCATTATGGAATAACAGATAAGCTTCCAATATCTATGGCTAGTTATGGCGATTATGTAATATGTAGTGCTCATAAAACATTGCCAGCATTAACAGGGGGATCATTTTTATTTGTTAATGATGAAAATGAAAAATCAGAATTTTTTATAAGTGCTTTTATGACTACTTCCCCATCATATTTAATTATGGCATCTCTAGATTATGCTAGATATTATTTAGAGAAGTATGGAGAAGAAGATTATAATAAACTAATAGAAATTAGTGAATGTTATAAAGATAAGATTAATAATTTAGGTAAAGTAAAGCTTGTAGACAATAAAGATTTACCAGATAACTATGAAATAGATAAATCAAGATATTTAATTGTTTTACCTAAGGGATATAGTGGTAATAAACTGCTAGATTATCTAAGAGAAAAAAATATACAAGCAGAAATGAGTTTTTCTTCAGGAGTTGTATTACTGTTATCATATTCTAATTGTGAAGAAGGTTTAAGCAAATTATATAGTACTATTAATGAGCTAAATATTGAAATACTAAAGGATGATGTAGAAAGTGTTAGTTTTAGAAAAGGTATTCCAACTAAAAAGTTAGAGCCATGGGAAGTTTTTAATTTTGAATATGAATTATGTTTATTAGAAGAAGGAGAAGGAAGAATATTAAAAGAGGCTATAGTTCCTTATCCGCCAGGTATTCCAATAATATCTTGTGGTGAAGTTTTAACTAAAGAGTTAATTGATGATATAAATAGCTATTTAAAAAGCGGTAATACAGTTTTAGGTATAAAAAATGGTAAAATAAAAGTTATAAAAACTAATTAATTGAAAAAGTTTTGGTATAATAAACATATGGGAATTTGGGGGGATATATATGAAAAAGAAAATGGATGAAATGTCAGATAAGCTAGATAAAAGAAATAAAGAAAGAGGAGATGCATTAACTTTCTTTATAGGAATAGTAGTATTTTGTGTAGGAGCATTTATGATTTTTAAAAATACTGATGTTACTACAGGATTTAGATTTGGTGGATGGTTTAGTTTTATGAATAACTTTCCTACAGGAGTGGTATTACTTCCATTAATTATAGGAATTATGATTTTGTTTTTTAGTGATAATTCCATACTAGGATGGCTTTTTGTAATAATAGGCTTAGCTATTATATTAGTGGGAATATTAATGGGCCTTGAAATAAGATTTAGAAGAACTGATTTATTTACTTCTATTATGATGTATGGAATGACAGCAGCTGGAGTAGGGCTAACTTTAAAAGGATTATATGGTAAGTCAAGAGATTAATTAATATATTGAGAGGAGTAGCAATAATGATTTCAGAAAAAATGAAAACTTTAATAGAAAATAGTTCTATTATAAGAGCAATGTTTGAAGAAGGAAAAAAATTATCAGCAATATATGGTGAGGAGAACGTTTTTGACTATAGTTTAGGAAATCCTAATGTAGAACCACCAGAAGAAATAAAGAAAGCAATTATAGATATAATTAATGAAGAACCTCAAAACTTAGTTCATGGTTATATGAATAATTCAGGTTATGAAGATGTAAGAAGTGAAATAGCAGAATTTATAAATAAAAAGAATAATACTAATTTAACAAAAGATAATATAATTATGACTTGTGGTGCAGCAGGTGGATTAAATGTAATACTTAAAACATTACTTAATCCAGAAGATGAAGTAATAGTAATAGCTCCATTCTTTGGTGAATATGCAAATTATGTATCAAACTTTAACGGTAAGTTAGTAGTTGTACAATCTAATAAGGAAACATTCCAACCAGATGTAGAAGAATTAGAAAAAAGTATTACAGAAAAAACTAAAGCTATAATAATAAATACTCCAAATAATCCAACAGGAGTAATTTATAGTGATGAATCATTAAAGAAAATGGCTAAAGTTATTAAGAAGAAAGAAGCAGAGTACGGAACAAGTATTTACCTTATATCTGATGAACCTTATAAGGAATTAGTATATGATGGTGTAGAAGTACCTTATTTATTAAACTATCATAAGAATTCATTTATAGGATATTCATATAGTAAATCACTATCTCTTCCAGGAGAAAGAATAGGATATATAGTTGTAAATAGTGAAATGGATGACTTTGATTGTGTTATTCAAGCTTTAAATGTAGCTAACAGAATATTAGGATTTGTAAATGCACCTTCATTATTCCAAAGAGTTATAGCAAGAACTTTAGGGGCAGAGGTAGATGTAAACATATATAAGAAAAATAGGGATTTATTATATAATCACTTAATAAACTTAGGATTTGAGTGTGTAAAGCCAGAGGGAGCATTCTATCTTTTCCCAAAAGCATTAATTGATGATGATAAAGAATTTGCTAAAGCAGCTAAAAAATATAATTTATTAATAGTTCCAGGTTCATCTTTTGGATGTCCAGGTTATTTTAGACTATCATACTGCATAAGCTATGATAAAATAGAAAAATCTCTTGATGCATTTACAAAGCTTGCAGAAGAATTTAAGTAATTTTAATTGACTTGTTAGAAAGAATGGTATATAGTAATAAATAATTAAAAATATAAAGATATTGATAAGGACTAGTATTTTAAATGCTTACTTCAAGAGAGCTAAGGGGTGGTGTAACTTAGTAGGAGCATTTTTAGGAAGCAGCCTTTGAATCGTATGCTGAGAACTAAGATTATTCTTAATTAGGCAATAACGTGTCCCTTACGTTACAAAGGGAGAATATATTATATATTCTACTGAGAGAGTAAAGAAATTTACTTAATTAGGGTGGTACCACGGAACATAAGCTTCGTCCCTTACATAGGGATGAGGCTTTTATTTTTATAAATAGTAATGGAGGATTAGATATGGAAGAAATTCTAGAGATATTAGAGCAAAATAGTAGATATAGTGATGAACAAATAGCTGTAATGGTAGGAATGCCTGTAGAAGAAGTAAGAAGAATAATAAAAGAATATGAAGAGAAGAGTATAATAGCTGGATATACAACTCTTGTAAATTGGGAAAATACAGGAAGAGAAATGATTACTGCAATTATTCAAATCAAAGTTGTACCTCAAAGAGGAGATGGTTTTGATAAGGTAGCAGAAAGAATATATAAGTTTCCACAAGTTAAAGCTTGTTATTTAATGTCTTCTGGGGATTTTGACCTATCAGTAATAGTAGAAGGAAAAACAATGAAGGAGGTTGCATTATTTGTATCCAACAAGCTTGCTTGTCAGGAATATGTAAGTGGAACAGCAACTCACTTTGTTTTAAAGAAATATAAAGATCATGGAACAATATTTAAAGAAGAGAAGTTTGATGATAGGGAGGATATATTTATATGATTTTAGAAAATATGATAAGACCAGAAGTGAGGAATATGCCGCCTTCAGGAATAAGAAAATATTTTGATATTATAAATGAAATGGATGATGTTATATCTTTAGGTGTTGGAGAACCAGATTTTGTTACTCCATGGAATGTAACAGAAGCAGGAATATATTCATTAGAGCAAGGACATACTCACTATTCATCAAATGCAGGGTTTATAGAGTTAAGAAAAGAAATAGCAAGATATTTATATAGAAGATTTGATTTAGAGTATTCACCAGAAGACGAAATTATTGTAACAGTTGGTGGAAGTGAAGGTATAGATATTGCTCTAAGAGCGTTAGTAGGACCAGGAGATGAAGTAATAGTACCAGAACCAAGCTTTGTTGCTTATAAAGGATGTACAGCATTTACAGGAGCTACACCTAAAGTTTTAGATTTAAGAGTAGAAAATAATTTTAAACTTGATGCAAGAGAGTTGGAAGAAGCTATTACTGAAAGAACAAAGGTTGTTATAATTCCATTCCCTAATAATCCGACAGGAGCTATTATGACAAGAGAAGAGCTAAAGCCAATAGTTGAGGTATTAGCAAAAAAGGATGTTATAGTAATTTCTGATGAAATTTATGCAGAACTTTCTTATGATGAAAATCATGTATCAATAGCAAGTTTTCCAGAGATAAAGGACAAGACTTTAGTTATTAATGGATTTTCAAAAGCATATGCAATGACTGGATGGAGATTAGGATATATTTGTGGAAATAAAGCTCTTATTAGTCAAATGAAAAAAATACATCAATATGCTATAATGTGTTCTCCAACAACAGCTCAATGTGCAGCTATAGAAGCATTAAAAAATGGTGATGATAGTGTAAAAAAGATGGTTAGAGAATATAATAGAAGAAGAAGGGTATTAGTTGATGGATTTAGAAAGTTAGGACTAGATTGCTTTGAACCATTAGGAGCATTTTATGTATTTCCATGCATAAAATCTACAGGTCTTTCAAGTGATGAATTTTGTGAAAAGTTATTGTTAGAGGAAAAGGTATTGGTAGTACCAGGTAATGCTTTTGGTGAATGTGGAGAAGGTTTTGTTAGAGCATGTTATGCTTCATCAATGGAAAATATTTTAGAAGCATTGAAAAGAATTGAAAGATTTATTAATAAAGTAAAATAATATCTATACTAAAGTAGTGAATATATGTTATACTTTCAGAGTATTATATGACGTTCTCGTATAGTTTTGGAAATATGGTCCAAAAGTTTCTAGCTGTTAACCATAAATTAGCAGACTACGAGGTGAAATTCTCTGATTATATTTTTTTAGATATATTACACCTCAACATTTATGTTGAGGTTATTTTTTTACAATATTGAGAATTTTTCCATTCATTTACGAGCTCATCAAAATCAATGAACTTCAAGGAGGATAAAGATGGAAAAAACCAAAAAAGATTTTCATGAAGATGAATTGCTTTATGGAATCAACGATAAGCCGAGTATAATATCACAAATTTTATTAGGGTTGCAAAATATATTTGCAGCTTTTGGAGGAATTATTGCTGTACCTTTAGTTATATCAAATGCTTTAGGTTTTAATGGTGCAATGTCAACAGCAGTAATGAGTGCTTGTATTTTAGCAGCAGGAGTAGCAACAGTTATTCAATCAAAAGGTATAACTAGAGTAGGTGCAAGAGTTCCTTGTGTTATGGGAACTGACTTTACATTTGTTGCACCATCAATTACTGTAGGTTCTGTAGCTGGAATGCCAGGAATTGTAGGAGCTACTATACTTGGTTCGTTAGTAGAAATTATATTAAGTTTCTTCATAAAACCATTAATGAAATTATTCCCACCTCTAGTTACAGGTACTGTTGTATGTTTAATTGGATTAACATTGCTTCCAGTATCTATGGACTGGGCAGCAGGTGGTTCAGGGGCAGCTGATTATGGTAGTTTAAGAAATGTATCAATTTCAATGTTAGTATTAATAATAACTTTATTCTTAAATAGATATGGAAAAGGTATAGTAAGTAGCGCTTCTGTACTTATTGGTATGGGAATAGGATATTTAATTTGTATTCCATTAGGTATGGTTGATTTTACTTTAGTAAAAGAGGCTAGTTGGTTTGCACTTCCAAATATATTTGAGTATGGTGTTGACTTTAACTTAAAATATGTAATTGCATTTATTCCAGCATATATAGTGACTACCATAGAAACTGTAGGATGTTTATCAACAATATGTCAAGTTTCAAGGGTTGAAGCAAGTGATAAAGTAATTGGGGGAGGAGTATTAGCAGATGGTGTAGGAAGTGCTATAGCAGGTGCAATAGGAACTTTTCCAAATACAACATTTAGTCAAAATGTTGGTCTTATTCCATTAACAAAGAATGCAAGTAGAGCAGTTGCAATAATGGCAGGAATTATATTAATAGTACTTGGATTTTTCCCTAAATTTGCAGCATTAATAAATATTATGCCACAACCAGTTTTAGGTGGAGTAGGTATAGTAATGTTTGGAACAATTGCAGCAGCAGGAATAAAAACATTAAGTACTGTTAAAATTAATAATAGAAATTTATTAATAATAGCAACATCTATTGGTTTAGGACTTGGAGTAACATTTAGACCAGAATTTTTAGCTCAATTACCAGAAGGATTAAAAATGATTTTCTCATCAGGAATTTCAACTGGTACAATTGTAGCACTAATATTAAATAAAATTTTAAAAGAAGAAAAATAAAAGAAGGGTACATAACAATGGAAAAATTACGTAAGAAAATATTAGATGAAGGACAAGCGCTAAGCGAAACTGTATTAAAAGTAGATTCATTTTTAAATCATGGAGTAGATTCACATCTTATGTATGAGATAGGAACTTATTTCAAGGAATATTTTAAAGATAAAGGAATTACTAAAATATTTACTATAGAAAGTTCAGGGATTGCTCCAACTGTAATGACAGCACTTCAAATGGATTTACCAATGGTTACATTAAAAAAGCAAACTTCAAAAATATTAAGTGGTGAAGTTTATCAAACAACAGTACACTCATTTACAAAGAATTCTGACTATGAATTAACACTATCTAAAAAGTACATAAATGAAAATGATAAAATACTTATAATAGATGATTTCTTAGCTAATGGAGAAGCAGCTTTTGGTGCAATAAGATTAGTTGAAGAAGCAGGGGCAGAAGTTGGTGGTCTTGGAATAGTAATAGAAAAATCATTCCAACCAGGAAGAGCAATGCTTGATGAAAAAGGATATGATGTATATTCTTTAGCAAGAATTAAAAAGTTAGGAAAAGACTTAATAGAGTTTATATAAAAAGTGAAAGAGAGCAGTAATGCTCTCTTTTTATTTTAAAATTAAAGGTTGTAATCAGCGTATGGCATTTGAGGTGTATCTTTATATAAAAGATCTGAATAAGTTGGGAATGGCCAATATTTCTTACCAACTAATAATTCTAATTCATCAGCATATTCTCTTACAGTATCCATTGTTGGAATTATAACATCCTTGAAGTATTTAGCTAATGAAGCAGTATCTTCACAGTCTGAGCTTGAAGCTGTTAATTTATCTAAATCATCAACTGAGGCATATAATTTATCGCTTAAAGCAGAAACTTTTTCTAATAAGTCTTTTTCAAATGCACAACTTCCTATTCCAATTGATGACTTAGTGCTTATAGTTTCACTTAAGTCTTTCATGAATGATAAGCAAGCAGGTAAAACATCTTTTCTAACCATTTGAGACATAGTTAAAGATTCAATGTTTATTGTCTTTGCATATTCTTCAAGAAGAATTTCAAGTCTTGATTCCATTTCAGCTTCAGTAAATACATGATGTCTTTCAAATAATTCAACGTTCTTCTTATCAGTGAAGTGTGGAAGAGCATCAACTGTAGTTTTTAAGTTAAGTAATCCTCTACTTTCAGCTTCAGCAACCCATTCATCTGAATAGTTATTTCCATTGAAGATTATTCTGTTATGCTCTTTTAATGTTTTAATAATTAAATTATTTAAAGCAACAGTGAATTCTTCAGTACTAGCTTCTAATTCATCTGCAAAATCCTTTAATGCATCTGCTACTATAGTGTTAAGAGTTATATTTGGACCAGCAACTGAGAATGTTGAACCAAGCATTCTAAATTCGAATTTATTTCCAGTGAATGCAAATGGTGATGTTCTATTTCTATCAGTTGTATCGCTTGGGAAGCTTGGTAGAGTACTAACTCCTAATTCTATTACAGTTTCACCTTTAGCAACATATTCTGAACTATTTTCAATAGCTTCTAATATTTCAGTAAGTTCATCTCCTAAGAACATAGAAACTATTGCAGGAGGTGCTTCGTTAGCTCCTAGACGGTGATCATTTCCAGCATTAGCAACAGATATTCTTAAAAGGTCTTGATATTTATCTACAGCCTTAATAACTGCACATAAGAATGTTAAGAATTGTGCATTTTCTGCTGGAGATTTTCCTGGTTCTAAAAGATTCTTTCCTGTATCAGTAGAAAGTGACCAGTTATTATGTTTTCCTGAACCGTTGATTCCTTTAAATGGCTTTTCATGTAAAAGACAAGCTAATCCTAATTTCTTAGCTACTCTCTTTAAACATTCCATAGTTAATTGGTTGTGATCTGTAGCAACGTTAGTAGTTCCAAAGATTGGAGCCATTTCGTGTTGTGCAGGTGCAACTTCGTTATGTTCAGTCTTAGAAAGAATTCCAAGTTTCCATAGTTCTAAATCTAATTCTTTCATGAATTCAGCAACTCTTGGTTTTATGCTACCAAAGTAGTGATCATCAAGTTCTTGTCCCTTTGGAGGCATTGCTCCTAAAAGAGTTCTTCCTGTTAATTTAAGGTCTAATCTATCTTCATATAATTTTTGATCTACTAAGAAGTATTCTTGTTCTGGTCCAACAGTAGTTATAACTTTTTGAACATCGTCATTACCAAATAATTTTAATATTCTTAAAGCTTGAACATTTAAAGCTTCCATTGAACGTAATAAAGGAGTTTTCTTATCAAGAACTTCCCCGCTGTATGAATAGAAAACTGTAGGAATACATAAAGTTCCGTCCTTTATAAATGCATAAGATGTTGGATCCCAAGCAGTATATCCTCTTGCTTCGAAAGTAGCTCTTAATCCTCCAGATGGGAAACTTGATGCATCAGGTTCACCTTTAATAAGCTCTTTTCCTGAAAATTCCATTATAACAGTTCCGTCAGCTGCTGGTGATATAAAACTATCATGTTTTTCAGCTGTAATTCCTGTCATTGGTTGGAACCAGTGAGTAAAGTGTGTAACCCCTTTTTCTATTGCCCAATCTTTCATTGAGTTTGCAACAACGTTAGCAACTTCTAAAGTAAGCTTTTTACCACTCTTAATAGTTGCAGTTAAATCCTTATAAACTTGCTTTGGAAGTCTTTCCTTCATAACTTTATCGTTGAAGACCATACTACCAAATATTTCTGGTACATTATTAACGTTAGTACTCATAATTAAATCTCTCCTTCATTTTTGGTATTTCATAATGAAAAAAGGCGCTGTAGGGCTTTAGCCTACAGCGCCTTTGCTGATTATATTAAGATTATACCCATAAATACTTAAAAAATCAAGAGTAATTTTTGAAATGTTGACAAAAATTTAACTTTAAACTAAAATGTTACCTAGGACAAAGGCGTTCTTAATTTTTTGTACTAATAAAAAACATTTTTGTACTTTAAATTAATATGCCTTTTTTTGTTTTTATTAAAAATAGCATTAGATACAATAAAAAAATCATTTTCTATTATAATTTAATTACCAAATAAGAACTTTAAAAGGCAAATATTAAAATATTTATTTGGGAGTGATTATAATGGTAATTGATGCAAGCAATTTGAGTTATATAGAAATAAATGATTTAATAAAAAGTTCTAAAGAAGAAGTTATTATTAAAAACTTAGTAAATGGTAAGTATATAGGAACAGGTATTAAAAATAAAAAAATAATAATTAAGGGAAATGTTGAAAGAGAAATTGGAATAAATCTTGAAAATACAGAAATTATTATTGAAGGAAATTGTGAAGATGCTATTGGTGATAAAATGAACAGTGGGAAAATAGTGGTAAATGGCAGTGTAGTCGATGCTCCAGGATACTCTATGAATGGTGGTAAGATTTATATTAAAGAAAATGCCGGATATAGGGTTGGAATTTACATGAAAGAACTACAATCAGATGAAAAATCTGTTATAATAGTAGGGGGTAATGTCGGAGATTTTCTTGGACAGTCACAAGAGGGTGGAACTATTATTGTTTTAGGACTACAAAAAGATGGGGGAAATCCAGTTGGTAGATATTGTGCAACAGATTTAAAAGGTGGGCATATATATATAAGAAGTAATGTTGAACCTAAGGATTTAGATAACAATATCATTTTAGAAGAATTGAGTAATGGTCTTGAGATTCAGGAACATTTAATAGATTTTTCAAAAGAATTTAATATTAACTATGAAGAACTTGTAAATAGTAAATATTTTAAGATATCCTCCAAATTATAAGTCTGAATGAACAAAAGTAGATTGTAAAATTAAAAAATAGGAGGAATTATAGTGGATCAAGGGATAGCAGAAATTTTGGAATTTGTAGAGGAAAATGATGTCAAGTTTATAAGGTTACAGTTCTGTGATATATTTGGTAATATAAAAAACATTTCAATAATGTCATCAGAGCTTAAAAAAGCATTTTTAACAGGAGTAAGTTTTGATGCATCATCTATTGAAGGATTCTTAAATATTGAGGATTCAGATCTGTTTTTATTTCCAGACCCATCAACATTAACTATTTTACCATGGAGGCCTCAAGAGGGAAGAGTGGCACGTTTTTATTGTAATATAAAGACACCTGATGGTAATATCTTTGAAGGCGATTCTAGAAATATATTAAATAAAACAGTAGAAGAACTTTGGAAAATGGGATACACAGCAAAAGTAGGACCAGAATGTGAGTTTTATTTATTTAAAACAGATGAAATGGCTGAACCTATATTAGTTCCTCATGATAATGCAGGATACTTTGATGTTGCTCCTATGGATAAGGGAGAGAATGTAAGAAGAGAAATTTGTTTAAGTTTAGAACAAATGGGACTTGTATTAGAAAGTTCTCACCATGAATCAGGACCAGGGCAAAATGAAATTGACTTTAAGCATGATACACCATTAATATCTGCTGATAACTTTATAACTGCTAAAATAGCAATAAAAACTATTGCAAGCTTAAATGGATTATATGCAAGTTTCTTACCAAAGCCTTTAAATAATGAGAGTGGGTCAGGATTACATATAAACTTATCATTAGCTAAAGATGGTAAGAATATTTTTAAGACAGGCAATGATCATTCAAAGGAAGCAGAAAGCTTTATCGCAGGAATACTAGATAGGCTTAGAGAAATAACTGCTATACTAAATCCAACTGTAAATTCGTATAAGAGATTTGGAAGTCATGAGGCACCAAGGTATATTACATGGTCTCATAATAATAGATCTCAACTAATAAGAATACCAGCATCAAGTGGTGAGTTTAATAGAATGGAGTTGAGAAGCGCAGATAGTACATGTAATCCTTATTTAGCTTTTACACTTATTTTACAAGCAGGTATGGAAGGAATAAAGAAAAATAAAGTGCTTCCAAAATCAACTGACGTTAATCTTTATAATATTAATGAAGAAAAGTTAGGAAACTATGAAAAACTTCCAGAAAGTCTAATTGAAGCAATAGAAGAAATGGAAAAGAGTAGTTTTGTGAGGAGAGTATTGGGAGATTTCTTATTCTATAAGTTCATAAAAGCTAAAAGAACAGAGTGGATGGCTTATGAAAGTAATTGCAAGTCTGAAGATGAGATAAGTGAATGGGAATTTAAGAATTATTTCTATAAACTTTAACATAATCTTCGGGGGTGCTATATGGAAAAGATATTAATTGTATCTAGCTCTATAAAAGGTACAAAAGTTTTTGCAGAATATTTAAGAGATATAGGGTATAATAATATTGATGTTGACGCTACGGGTGCAGCTGCTAGAAGAAGGTTGATACATGATGAGTATAGCCTTGTAATAATAGATACTCCTTTAAAAGATGAATTTGGAAGTGAGTTAGCAATTAAAATAACAGAAAGCGGGTTGTCAGAAGTTATTGTAATTACAAAATCTGAAAATGCAGATATGATAGGAGCAAAATTAGAAGAGTATGGAGTTTTCATAATTCCAAAACCTTTTAGTAAATCTATTTTTTATCAAGGTATAAAGTTTGTATTTACTTCTTTAAGAAGAGTTAATGCTTTGAAAACTCAACAAAATAAATTAATGAAAAAAGTTGAGGATATAAGAGTTGTAAATAGGGCAAAATGTATCCTTATGCAGTATGAAAATATGACCGAGAATGATGCACATAAATATCTTGAGAAAGAAGCAATGAATACTAGAGTTAGTAAAAGAGAGTTAGCAGAAAAAATTATTAATTATTATGAGGTGTAAACATGAAATTTACAAAGATGCATGGTATAGGTAACGACTATATTTATTTCAACTGTTTAGAAGAAAACATTGAAAATCCAGAAGAATTAGCTATTAAATTGAGTGATAGACATTTTGGAGTTGGTGGAGATGGAATAATTTTAATATTACCATCAGAGGTTGCAGACTTCAGAATGAGAATGTTCAATGCTGATGGATCTGAAGGTAAGATGTGTGGTAATGGTACTAGATGCATTGGTAAGTATGTATATGATAAAGGTCTTACAGACAAAAAAGAAATTACATTAGAAACTTTAGGTGGTATAAAAACATTAAAATTTACTATAAATGAAAAAAATAAAGTTGAGAGTGTAGAAGTAAATATGGGAGAAGCTGTATTAAAGGCTTCTGAAGTGCCAGTTAAGTTTAATGGTGATAGAGTTGTAAATGAAAAGGTGAAAATTGCAGATGGTGAATACAATATAACTTGTGTTTCTATGGGAAATCCTCATTGCGTTGTATATGTAGATGATGTTGAAAATTTAGATTTAAACACAATAGGACCAAAATTTGAAAATGATCCTATATTCCCTGAAAGAGTAAATACTGAATTTATAAAAGTTATAAATGAAACTACACTGCAAATGAGAGTATGGGAGAGAGGAAGTGGAGAAACATGGGCATGTGGTACAGGTGCATGTGCATCAGTAGTTTCTTCAGTTTTAAATGGGTATTGTAAATATGATACGCCAATAACCGTAAAATTACTTGGTGGAGACTTAGTAATAAGATATATGTCTAATGGACTAGTTTACATGGCAGGACCTGCTGAATTTGTTTTTGAAGGAAGTATAGAAGATGATGAATAAGAAGTATATATTTGTAACTGGTGGTGTTGTATCAGGCCTTGGAAAAGGTATTACAGCAGCATCTTTAGGAAGATTATTAAAGTGTAGAGGACTAAAGGTAGCAGCGCAAAAATTCGATCCATATATAAATATCGATCCAGGAACTATGAGTCCATTTCAACACGGAGAAGTGTTCGTAACTGATGATGGAGCAGAAACTGACTTAGATTTAGGTCACTATGAAAGATTTATTGATGAAAGTTTAAATAAGTATTCTAATATTACAACTGGTAAAGTTTATTGGAATGTATTAAACAAGGAAAGAAGAGGGGAGTACTTAGGAGAAACAGTTCAAGTAATACCTCATATAACTAATGAAATAAAAAATCAAGTTTATTTACTTGGAGAAAAGACACAAGCAGATGTTATTATAACTGAAATTGGTGGAACTGTTGGGGATATAGAATCTCAACCATTCTTAGAAGCTATAAGACAAGTTTCATTAGAAGTTGGAAGAGAAAACTGTTTATTTATACATGTTACATTAATTCCTTTCTTAGCTGGTTCAGAAGAATTAAAATCAAAACCAACACAACATAGTGTTAAGGAATTACAAGGACTTGGAATATCTCCAAATATAATTATATGTAGATGTGATAGAGAAGTTACTGAAGATGTTAAGAATAAAATATCTTTATTCTGCAACATTAAGAAAGATTGTGTAATTGAAAACAGTACATTACCTAACTTATATGAAGCACCATTAATGTTAGAAAAGAGTAAGTTCTCAGAAGTTGTTTGTAGAGAACTTGGAATAAAGGGAACTACTTGTGATTTAACAGAATGGACAGAAATGATAGAAAATGTTAGAAATGCTTCAGGAAGTATAAAGATAGCTATAATTGGTAAGTATGTTCAACTTCACGATTCATATTTATCAGTAGTAGAAAGCTTAAAGCATGCAGGATATGCTAATGGAGTAAATATAGAAATAGAATGGATAGATAGTGAAGAAATCACTAGAGAAACTGTTGCTGAAAGATTAAAAGATTGTAAGGGAATAGTTGTTCCTGGAGGCTTTGGTAACAGAGGTGTTGAAGGAAAGATAGAAGCTGTTAGATATGTTAGAGAAAATAACATACCATTCCTTGGAATATGTCTAGGAATGCAAGTTGCAGCAATAGAATTTGCTAGAAATGTATTAGGATACAAAGATGCAAATTCAAGAGAATTTGATGAAATTTCAAAGCATACTGTAATAGATATAATGGAAAGTCAAAAAGGTGTTACAGATTTAGGTGGAACAATGAGACTAGGTCTTTACCCATGTAAGGTTGATAAGAATAGTAAGCTTTATGAAGCATACGGAGAAGAAAATATCCAAGAAAGACATAGACATAGATTTGAATTCAATAATGAATTTAGAGAAGAATATATTGAAAATGGTATGAACTTTGGTGGATTATCTCCAGATGGAAGATTAGTAGAATCAGTAGAAGTTCCAGAAAATGACTTCTTTATAGGGGTTCAATATCATCCAGAGTTTTTATCAAGACCTAATAGACCACATCCATTATTTGTTGGACTAGTAAAAGCAGCTAAAGAAAACAATAAATAATTAAAATATTTAAATACATAATAAACATAGACGATTTAGGAGGATAAGGTATGATTAAAATTAATGAAAACTTTCTTAAGTTAAAAGATAGCTATTTATTTTCAACAATAGCTAAGAAAGTTAGCGAATACAAAGCAAACAATCCAGAAAAAGAAGTTATATCACTAGGAATTGGAGATGTTACAAGACCACTATGTGCGCCTGTAATTGAAGCATTACATAGTGCTGTTGATGATATGGCAAATAAAGAAACTTTTAAGGGATATGGTCCAGAACAAGGATATGGATTCTTAAAGTCAGTTTTAAAAGAATATTATGCAGAGCACAATGTAGAATTATCTGAAGATGAAATATTTGTAAGTGATGGAGCTAAGAGTGACTTAGGAAATATATTAGATATATTTTCAACTGATGCAGTAGCATTAATCCCAGATCCAGTATATCCAGCTTATGTAGACACTAACATAATGAGTGGTGGAAGAAAAATAAACTACATGAATGGAAATGAATCAAATGGATTCTTACCAATGCCAAGTGATGACTTAGAAGGAGACTTAATATATCTTTGTTCTCCAAACAATCCAACAGGAGCAGTTTATAATAAGGAACAATTAGCAGAATGGATTGCTTTTGCTAAGAAGAAAGGTGCTATAATATTATTTGATGCAGCATATGAATCATTTATATCAGATGATACTTTACCACGTAGTATTTATGAAATAGAAGGTGCTAAATCATGTGCAATAGAAGTATGTTCATTATCTAAAACAGCTGGATTTACAGGTGTTAGATGTGGATACACTATAGTTCCAATGGAATTAGAAGTTGGAGGAGTTGCTTTAAATAAGCTATGGCTTAGAAGACAAACAACTAAGTTCAATGGTGTACCTTATATAGTTCAAAAAGCAGCAGCTAAGGTATTCTCTAAAGAAGGAAGAGAAGCTACTGGTGAAGTTATTAAGTACTACAAAGAAAATGCTAAAATAATAGGAGAAGCATTAAAGGAACTTGGTATAGAATATACAGGTGGAGAGCATTCTCCATATGTATGGTTAAAGTGTCCAAATAATATGTCTTCTTGGGATTTCTTCGATTTATTACTTAATGAGGCAAATGTAGTTGGAACTCCAGGTGTTGGTTTTGGTAATAATGGAGAAGGATATTTCAGACTTACATCTTTTGGTGAAAGAGAAAATATATTAAAAGCTGTAGAAAGAATTAAAAAATTAGATTGCTTAAAGTAATATATTTAAATAAAGCTTCTAGACAATATGTCTAGAAGCCTTTTTAACGCCATAATAGATTAAGTAAGGAGTGATTATTTCAATGGATAAAAGTTTTGATTTGGGAAGAGATAATGTAGGCAAGCTACTATTAAAACTTGCTACACCAGCTATTATTGCACAACTTGTTAATGTTCTTTATAACATTGTAGATAGAATCTTCATTGGAAAATTAGAAAATGGAGAGTTAGCTATGGCTGGAGTGGGAGTAGCTCTTCCTATTCTTATGATAATATCTGCATTTAGTGCGCTAATTGGTTATGGAGGAGCACCACTATGTGCTATAAAAATGGGTGAAAAAAACAATGATGAAGCAGAGAAAATAATGAGTAATGGATTTTCTATGCTTATATTAATAGGTGTAATATTAACTATAGTATTTTATATTTTTAAAGAACCTATTTTATTAGCATTTGGAGCAAGTGAAATAACTATAGGATATGCTAATGATTATTTATCTATATATCTTATAGGAACAATTTTTGTACAAATAGCATTAGGTATGAATCCATATATAAATACTCAAGGTTTTGCAAAGATTGGAATGTATACAGTAATGTTAGGCGCAGTGTTAAATATAGTACTTGACCCTATTTTAATATTTGTTTTTGATTTAGGTGTTAAAGGTGCAGCGTTAGCTACAGTATTATCACAATTTGTTTCAGCAATATGGGTATTAAGTTTCTTGTTTGGTAAAAAAAGTATATTAAAAATAAGAAAAAAATATTTAATTCCAGATAAGAAAATTGTTTTAAATACTGTTGCTTTGGGTATTTCACCTTTTATTATGCAAAGTACAGAAAGTTTAGTTCTTATTTCACTAAATACAAAATTATCTATGTATGGTGGTGATTTAGCAGTAGGGGCTATGACTATCATGAGTAGTATTCAACAAATAATATTATTACCACCTATGGGACTTAGCCAAGGGGCTCAACCTATAATAAGTTATAACTTTGGTGCTAAGAATATGCAGAGAGTAAAAAAGTCATTTAAATTAGCTATTACTTGTTGTCTATCATATACATTAATAATGTTTTTATTACTTATGATATGTCCAGAAATATTTGTTTCTATATTTAATAATAACCCAGAACTTATTGATGTAACATCTTGGAGTATAAGAATTTTCTTTGCAGGAATATTTATGATGGGAGCACAAATAGCTTGCCAACAAACTTTTTTAGCATTAGGTCAAGCAAAAATATCTTTAATATTAGCTCTATTAAGAAAGATTATATTACTTATTCCACTAATATATATACTTCCTATATTTGTGGAAAATAAACTTGTTGGAACATTAATGGCAGAGCCAATTTCAGATATAGTAGCTTCTTTAATTACAATAATAACATTTATTATTTTCTATAAGAAAAAATTATCTAATATAGGCAATGAATAGCAAAAAAAGCTGTAGAATTAACTACAGCTTTTTTTATTTATATAAAAGGTGATACGTATAACATAATATCATTTTAGTTGACAAATTGCAATTGAAAACCCTATTAGATTTATGAATATATAATGAATATAATCAATATTAATATACTTAATTAAATTAGAATGCATAAAAATTAAATTTACAGTGATTTTACCTTATGGCATAATAACTAAATGTATTTTTAAAACCAAAATATTAAAGACAAGAGGGAGATAATAATGAAAGTAGGATTTGATCACGTAAAGTACTTAGAAGAACAATCTAAATATATATTAGAGAGAGTAAATAACTATGATAAGTTATACTTAGAATTTGGTGGTAAATTACTTTTTGATATGCACGCAAAGAGAGTTTTACCAGGATTTGATGAAAATGCTAAGATAAAATTGCTTCATAAGTTAAAAGAAAAAGTAGAAGTTGTTATTTGTGTATATGCAGGTGATATTGAAAGAAACAAAATAAGAGGGGACTTCGGTATTACATATGATATGGATGTATTAAGACTTATTGATGACTTAAGAAGCTATGATTTAGATGTAAATAGTGTAGTTATAACAAGATTCAATGATCAACCAGCTACAACTGTATTTATAAACAAGCTTGAAAGAAGAGGAATAAAGGTATATAAGCATAGAGCTACAAAGGGATATCCATTAGATGTAGATACTATAGTTAGTGATGAAGGTTATGGAAAAAATCCTTATATAGAAACTTCAAAGCCAATAGTAGTAGTAACGGCACCAGGTCCTGGTAGTGGAAAGCTTGCTACTTGTTTAAGTCAATTATATCATGAAAATAAAAGAGGAAATGTAGCAGGATATTCAAAATTTGAAACTTTCCCTGTTTGGAATGTACCATTAAAACATCCATTAAATATAGCCTATGAAGCTGCAACAGTAGATTTAAAAGATGTAAATATGATTGATTCATTCCATATGGATGAATATGGTGAAGTAGCAGTTAATTATAATAGAGATTTAGAAACTTTCCCTGTATTAAAAAGAATAATAGAAAAGATTACAGGTAAAGAATCAGTTTATAAGTCTCCAACAGATATGGGGGTTAATAGAGTAGGTTTTGGAATAATAGATGATGAAGTGGTAAGAGAAGCTTCAAAACAAGAAATAATAAGAAGATGCTTTAAAACTGCTTGTGAATATAAAAAAGGTTATGTTGATAAAGAAACATACGATAGAGCAAAACTTATTATGAATGAGTTAGACCTTAAAGAAGAAGATAGAAAAGTAGTTACAATAGCTAGAAAGAAAGCAGAAGATTTAAAGAAAGTTTCAAATAATGATATAAATAGAGCTGTTGCTTTAGAACTTGAAGATGGAACAATAGTTACAGGAAAGAGCAGTGAAATTATGGATGCAACAGCAGCAGTAATAATAAATGCTATAAAACATTTAGCTAATATAGATGACAGTATGTATTTAATATCACCAGTTATTCTTGAGCCAATAATAGACTTAAAAACAAAAACATTAAAGAATAAATCTGCATTAAATTGTGAAGAATTACTTATTGCGTTAAGTATATGTGCAGCAACAAATCCAGTAGCTAAAGTTGCTATGGAGAAATTAGAATTATTAAAGGGATGTCAGGCTCATTCAACAACAATAGTATCAAAAAGTGATGAACAAACTTTTGGAAAGCTTGGTATAGATATAACTTGTGATGCTGTATATCCATCAGAAAACTTATTTTACAATTTATAATTAAGTAAAGAATTATTGAGTGTGAATTATTATTTTAACTTATCTCAGAGTTTGAGTGTGAAAAAGTAAAGTAATAATTTCACACTTTTTTTACATAAGAATAAAAGTGATAAGTAATTAATAATAATAGTATTGAGGTAAATGAAAGGAGGTATGGGAAGGTGAGTTATACTAGATATGATTATAGAAAAAAGAAAAACTTTAATTTTTTAGGTTATATTTTAATAATTATATTAGCTATAGGTATTGGAGCAGGTGTATTTAAGTTCATTTTACCAAAAGGTGCAAATATGTTAAATGTAATAAAAGAGCAAGATAATGACACGCAAGCTGTAAATGCTACTAGCAATACTGTTTTTGGAATAATTCAATGTGGAGTATATGGAAATGAGGAAAGTGCAAATTCTATATTAAATAATATTCCTTCAAATTTTGAAAAAGCAATTGTAAAAAGTGATGATAAGTATAAGGTTATTGCTGGTATTTATAGCTTAGATGAAATAGATGATAAAAGTAATGAATTAACACAACAGGGGATAGAAAATTTTAGTATAAAATATTCTTTTAACAATAATAATGTTGAGCATCAAGTTATAGATAAAATAGTAGAAGCATATGTAAATATAATGAATATAGTAAATGAGCAAGATGTAGAAAAGTATAATACCTCTGAGTTTAAAAAATGGACTAAATCCATAGCAGAAAACTGTCCTAATAAGGGGGAAGATCTAATAAATTTATTGGAAAATGTGAATAATTTACCAGAAGAGTATACAAAGGGAAATATAAAAGAGACCTTAAATTACCTCTATAATTTTCTAGGCAAATATAAAGTATAAAAAATCTTAAAAAAAAATTAAAATAGATTACATTTATATAATTTCACTTGTTTCACAAAGTATTAAATGATACACTATATTAAGTGTAGTAATTGGGTTCTATTAAGCATATCTACACTTAATATAGTATGAAATTCTAGAATGTATGTTTATAACTTACATAAGTGGGACACACTAAAAAATGATATAATAGGAAGTGATAAATTGAATATTATATTGGCGTCGGCTTCAGAAAGAAGACAAGAATTAATAAAAAGACTAACTGATAATTTTAAGGTTATAGTTAGCAACTTTAACGAAGATGAAGTTGAATTTAAAGGAGACATAGAAAGTTATGTTAAAGAAATATCACTTGGAAAAGCAAGAGATATATTACATAAGGTAGAAGAACCATCACTTATAATAGGGGTTGATACTGTAGTATCTATTAATAATAGTGTTTTAGGAAAACCTAAGGATGAGGAAGATGCCTTTAACATGCTAAAGATGTTAAGTGGAAATACTCATGAAGTATATTCTGGAATTACTATAATTAACACAAAGACAAATGAAATTTTACAAGAGGCACTAGGAACAAAAGTTACGTTTTCTAATCTTAAAGATGAAGAAATAAGAGCGTATATAGAAACTAAAGAACCTTTGGATAAGGCAGGTGCCTATGGTATTCAAGGAAAAGGTGGAGTATTTGTAGAAGAGGTAAATGGTTGTTATTATAACATTGTAGGATTACCTTTAAATAAATTAAAAAGTATGATTGAGAAAATTAAATAGGCGGGATGGGAATCTATAATTAAGGAGAGAATAGATGGATAACTTTAAAGTTATGGATATGCCCATAAATGAAAGACCAATGGAAAAGTTGCTTTATTTTGGAGCAGAGTCTCTTACTAATTCGGAGCTTCTTGCTATAATTTTAAGAAGTGGAGTTAAAGGAGAAAATATAATATCTTTAAGTCAAAGAATATTAAGTGAACTTGGTGGATTAGATGGTATTTTAAATGCATCATATGATGATATGGTATCTATAAAAGGTATAAAAAATACAAAAGCATCACAAATTCTTGCAATATCAGAGCTTGCAAGAAGAATAGGAACACTAAAATCAAGACAAGATAGAATTTCTATAAATTCACCTAAAGATGTAGCAGAAATGTTAATAAGAGAAATGAATGGATTAAATCAAGAGATATTAAAGGTAATAGTGTTAAATGTGAAAAATCAGATTATTAAAACAAAAGACACTTTTAAGGGAAGCCTTAACACATCAGTAGTTCATCCAAGAGAGATATTTTGTGAAGCTATAAAATGTGGTGGGGCAAATGTAATTATATCTCATAACCATCCTTCAGGAGATCCAACTCCAAGTAAAGAGGATATAAATATAACCGTTAGAATAAAAGAATGTGGGGAACTACTAGGCATTCAATTATTAGATCATATTATTATAGGTAATAACAAATTCATTAGTTTAAAAGAAAAAGGAATTATATAGAGGAAAGGGGAAAAACAATGGGATTTTTCGGAACAAGTAAAGATATGGGAATAGATCTAGGTACAGCCAATACTCTAGTCTTTGTAAAAGGGAAAGGTATAGTATTAAGAGAACCATCTGTTGTAGCTATTAATAGTAATAATAAAAAGCCATTAGCTGTAGGTAGAGAAGCTAAGCTTATGATAGGTAGAACACCAGGAAATATTGTTGCAATAAGACCTTTAAAGGATGGAGTTATCGCTGACTTTGATATAGCTCATATAATGATAAAATCATTAATAGAAAAAGGATTAAGCAAGGGATCATTTAAGAGCCCTAGAATAATTGTATGTTATCCATCAGGAGTAACAGAAGTTGAAAAGAGAGCCATAGAAGAAGCAACAAAACTTGCAGGTGCAAGAGATGTTGTTCTTATGGAAGAACCAATGGCAGCTGCTATAGGAGCAGGACTTCCAGTAAGTGAACCAACAGGTAGCATGATAGTTGATATTGGAGGAGGAACTACAGAAGTTGCTATTATATCATTAGGTGGTATAGTAACAAGTAAGTCTTTAAGAATAGCTGGAGATGAATTTGATCAATCAATAATAGCTTATGTTAAGAAAGAATATAGTTTAATGATTGGTGAGAGAACTGCTGAGCAAGTAAAAATGGAAATAGGTTCTGCATATAAAATTGAAGATGAAAGAACTATGGAAATTAAGGGAAGAGATTTAGTTACAGGACTTCCAAAGACAATAGAAATTTCTGAAGAGCAAATAAGAGAGGCTTTAAGAGAACCAATAAGTTCAATAATAGAAGCTATAAAAACTACTTTAGAAAAAACTCCACCAGAACTTGCAGCAGATATAATGGATAAAGGTATAATGCTTGCAGGAGGAGGAGCACTTCTTCGTGGGTTAGATGTATTAATAACAAAAGAAACAAGTATGCCTGTACATATTGCAGAATCACCACTTGATTGTGTGGTATTAGGTGCTGGTAAAGCACTTGAAGATTATGACAAAATCAGTAGAGGCGATGGAATATAAAGCATGAAGCTTTTTAAGAATAAACTGACAGTAACTATTGTAGTTCTGTCAGTTACATTTTTAGGCTTAATTGTATATACTGCAGGTAAAGATGTAAAAGGTTTAGAGGGGAATGCAGGTGAATTTTTAAACCCTTTGCAAAAAGTAGTATATAACATTAATAATAGTGCAAAGAATTTTGTTGACTTTTTCTTAAACTTTTCAGAAGTTAAGGAAACAAATAAGAAATTAACTAAAGAAAATAACAAATTAAAAGATGAATTAGCTTCTTATTCAGACTTAAGAGAAGAGAATGAAAGATTAAGAAGTTTACTAGAGTTTACGAATCAAAAAGATCAGTATAATTATATAGCTACTAATATTATTGGATATGCACCAAGTGGAATAATAGATGGATATATAGTAGATAAAGGACAAGATAACGGAATAGAAAAAGGTATGGTTGTTATTGCAGCAGAAGGTCTTGTTGGTCAGGTGACAAGTGTTGGTAGTAACTGGTCAATAATTCAATGTATAATTAATGAAAATATTGCTGTAAGTGTTACATCTGAAAACTCTGGAGAAAATACAGGTGTATTAAAAGGATATGTTGATAGTAAAAATAAGAATCTTGCAAGAGTAGATTATCTTCCAATAGATTCAGACATAAAAGAAGGGGATGAAATTCTAACTTCAGGGTTAGGAAAGGTTTATCCTAAAGATATAAGAGTAGGTAAGGTTATATCAGTTGAAGAAGATAAGGTTAAGGTTATGAAAAGTGCAATTGTAGAGCCTTATGTTGATTTTAACAAATTAGAAGAGTTACTTATAATAGTACCTAAAGATACAAGGGATATAAAGTATGAGGAGTAGGAAGAATTATGAAGAAAGCAATAGTAATTTTAATTTCAATATTGTTATTAGTATTAGATAACTCTTTCTTTCCTTTTCTTTCAATTAAAGGGGTATACCCAAGTGCTTTATTTGTTTTTGCTATAGCTTACTCTATTATAAATGGGAAAGAAGTAGGTGTGTTTATAGGAGTTGTCAGTGGTGTACTTCAGGATATTTACTTCTTTAATGGATTTGGTGTTAACTGTTTAATTAATATGTTACTTTGCTTTTCTGCTGGGGTTATAGGAGAGAGTATATGGAGAAATAAAAAGCTAGTACCAGTTATATCTATGTTTTTTGCTTCAATTCTAAAAGCTGTGAGTATACTTGTAATATTGTATATTCTAGGAGTGAAGATACATTTAATAGATAATATATATACAGCTATCTATAATTCAGCATTAATGTTTTTATTTTATAAATTAATATACAATATATGTAATAAAGATTTTAATTTGAAAAAGAGGAATTTTAGATGATAGTTAATAAACCAAAAAAGAAAAAGAAATTACCAAGGTATAGTGGTTTTTTAATAGTTATGGCTATAGTTTTCACAGCTATCACTGGTAAACTTATATATCTTCAAGTATATAAGCATGAAGATTATAAAGAACAGGCAGATACTACATCGACAAAATTTGTTTCAGATACAGCTCCTAGAGGGAAAATATATGATGAAGATGGAAATGTACTTGCAACAAATATACAAACATATGCAATAAAGTACACAAAAACAGAACAGGCAACAAAGCATTTTTATGAAACAATAGATTCCATAGTAAGTATCTTAGCTGAAAATGGTGAAAAACTTCAGGACTCATTAATGTTAAAAGTTAATGAAAATAATGAGCCATATTTTGAGTACAGATCTACAAGTCAAGAAGGAAAAGATTCTGAAGAGCTTTTATTTAAAAGAGATAGAGGAATGAATGAACCTCTTGAAGCAAAGCTAAGAAAAAAAGAAAAGTTAAATGAAGAAGAAGACTTAAAAGATGCTCAAATTGATAAAATAAATGAACAGCTTTTAAAAATAGGACCAAAAGAAACTTTTGAATATTTAGTAAAAGCTTATGATTTAATAGACTTATTAAATCCAACAGAAGAAGAGAAAGAAAAGTATAAAGATATGGATGGAGAAGAACTAACATCTATTCTTTTAGAGAAGTATTCATATAGTGAAATTAGAACATATATGTTAATTAAGGATGCACTTAAAATACAAAGTTTAAAAGGTTATAAATCTGTAACCATAGCAAAAAATATTAATAGAGATACTGCTTTTACAATATATCAAAAGCTAAATGATTTACCAGGTATTGATATAACATTAGAGCCTGTAAGAACTTATCCATATAATGAATTAGCATCATCTGTAATAGGATACTTATCTCCTATTAGTAGTAGTGCTAAAGAAAAGTATGAATTAAGAGGATATGATGTTTCTACAGACCTTATTGGAGTTTCGGGAATAGAGTCGGCTTTTGAAGAACAATTAAAGGGCGTTAAGGGTGGAACTACTGTTAAAGTAAATTCTGCTGGTAGAACAACTCAAGAATTGTTTAAATTAGAATCTTACCCGGGAAATAATGTACATTTAACAATAGATAAAAATATACAATGGGTAGCAGAACAAGCTTTAGCAGATACTATGAAAGAAATTCAAACTCTAGAAGGTGGAATATATAGTAATGCTAATAGAGGAGCAGTAGTTGTTACTGAAGTTAAGACGGGAAGAATATTAGGAATGGTTTCTCTTCCTAATTATAATCCAAATGAGTTTGCTATATCAGGACAACTTAGCAATGAAAAAACAATAGAATACTTTAGCCCTGATTTAGAAAGCTATGGACAAGAGTTTATTTCTAATAAAAGATTAAATAAAAGTGTAGATGATTTATTTCCTAAAGATTCTACTGGAGCAAGACAAGACTTATATGATATTTATCCAAGAGCATTTTATAATTATGCTACTCAAGGGCTTATACCTCCAGGATCAACATTCAAGATTATGACTGGTATTGCAGGAGTAGAAAGTGGTGCTATAAGTGCAGATGAAGTAATATATGATTACCATACATTTGATCAACATAAAGAACTTGGTTCAAGCTTTGCACCTACTTGTTTAGGATATCATGGTAGTGTTGGTATGGCAGCAGCTTTAGAGGTTTCATGTAACTACTTCTTCTATGAGACAGGATATAGAATATATAAAAATGGTGGTTCTAATATAGCTGCATTAGATAATTTAGCTCAATTTGCTTGGAAGTTTGGATTAGGTGTAGATCCAAATGGTCAAGAAAATCCTAGTACAGGAATTGAAATAGAAGAAAATTTTGGTCAGGTATATAACTTTACATCTTGGAAGAAGAGAGCCATAGCTTCTGCAAAAATAGATTTAGCTAATTATCTAGAGCAAGGTAACTATGCTAATAATGGATCTGTATTTGTGCCATTAGATTATTCTAAAAATGAAGAAGATGAAGAAGATGTTAAAGAAGCTAAAGAAAAATTAAAAGAAAAAATATATGAAAGATTTAATCAAATAGGTACAGGAGAAAATGCATTAGGTACAGATGCATTTGCTAAATATATATTAGATGATGTAACTAATTTAATGAATGTTTCAGAAAAATATGCTCAGAATTTAGATGCATATAATGCAGACAGAAATATTCCAACTACCATTGAAGAGCAAGCTAAAAAAGTTGCTAATGTAATTGCAACATTTGTTGTTCAAGATAAAGCTAGTGAAATAACTTCACCAGCTCAACTTATTTATGCATCTATTGGTCAAGGTATGAACACTTTCACACCACTTCAATTAGCTCAATATGTATCAACAATAGCTAATGGCGGAACTAGATATAAAATGCATTTAGTAGATAAGGTTACAACGCCAGATGGTGAATTAGTTGAAGAATTTACACCACAAGTTCTAGATGAAATAGAATTAAGTAAAGATACTCTAAGAGTAGTAATGGATGGTATGAGTAGAGTTAATACAGAAGATAGTGGTACAGCTGCTCAAGCATTTGCAGGATTTCCTATAGCTACTGGAGGTAAAACTGGTACTGCAGATTTTAGAGAAGATCAATATGATTTAGGAAGAGCTCCATATGCAACTTACTTGAGTTTTGCACCTTTTGAAGATCCAGAAATAGCAGTAGTTGTTGTTGCTTATGATGGAGGACATGGTGGATATGTAGCAAAAGTAGCAAGAGCAATATATGAAATGTACTTTAAAGATGAATTATTACAAATGAATCCAGATTATGCTAGTGTATCTAAAACTTTTGCTAATTATGTTTTAAATGTACCTGAAGATAATAAAGAAAGTGAATAATTTTATAAAAAATGAAAGGGTAAATGTCCTTTCATTTTTTGATTTTTTACAAAAAAGAATATAATACACACTACAAATATATTTTTATTAATGGTATAATTAAATATAAACAGTATATTTTAAAGGAATAACTTATAATATTAGTAAAAAATAGGTGGGTTGCTACAGAAGGTGGAGGTTATTCAATGCGAAATGATGGAGTAATAATAAAAGGGAATAAAGAAGGATTAAGTGCAGAAATAGATAGTGATAGATTTGGGAATTTTGAGGACATGCTTGAAATTCTAATTAGAAAACTTTCAAAAGCTAAGAAGTTTTATAAAGGAACACCTCTATGCATTATAACAAAGATGTCTAATTATAATGAGAAAGAGGTATTAAGACTTAAAGATGTACTAATCGAAGAAATTGAGGTTAAAGAAGTTATATTTGAAGATGTAGATCTTCAAATAGAAGCTGCTGAGGAAGCAAAAGTATTTAGTGGGGTTTATGAGGGAAGAACAAAATTTATAAGAAAAACTGTTAGAAGTGGCCAAAGAATTAATTATCCAGGAAATGTTGTTATAATTGGAGATGTTAATAGCGGTGCAGAGGTTTATGCCGGAGGTAATATAATAGTTCTTGGAACTATTAGAGGCAATGTATTTGCAGGAGTTAATGGTAACAAAGATGCTATAATAGCTGCATTTTCACTTCAACCAGGTGTATTAAAAATAAGTAACATAATAACTGTTTCACCAGATGACACTGATAAACCAAGTTATCCAGAGGTAGCAAAAATAAAAAATGAAAGCATAATTGTAGAACCATACTTAAATAATAAGTATATTTAATGTGAGAGGAGTATAGTGATGGGAGAGTCTATAGTAATTACATCAGGGAAAGGCGGAGTTGGAAAGACAACTACTACTGCTAATATTGGAACTGCTTTAGCAGCATTAGGAAAAAAGGTCGTATTAATTGATGGAGATACAGGTCTTAGAAATTTAGATGTTTTAATGGGATTAGAAAATAGAATTGTATATACACTTTTTGATGTTATAGAGGGAAGATGTAGGCTTAAACAAGCTACAATAAAAGATAAAAGATATTCTAATTTATTTTTATTACCTACAGCTCAAACAAAAGATAAGGATGATATAAGTCCTCAACAAATGTTAAAAGTAGTTAATGAATTAAAAGAGGAATTTGATTACGTAATAATAGATTGTCCTGCTGGAATAGAGCAAGGATTTGAAAATTCTGTTGTTGGAGCTGATAGAGCACTAGTTGTTGTAAATCCAGAAATAACATCTGTAAGAGATGCTGATAGAGTAATTGGAAAGCTTGACGCTAAAGGATTAGAAGATCATGCTGTAATAATAAACAGAATTAATTATCAAATGACAAAGAATGGGGACATGTTAGATGTTCCAGATATAATAGAAACATTATCAGTAAAGTTAATAGGTGTAGTTCCAGATGATAAAAATGTAACTATATCAACAAATAAAGGTGAACCTATTGTTTTGGAAGAAAGCGCCTATGCAGGTAAGGCTTTTAAGAATATAGCAAGAAGAATTCTTGGAGAAGACGTTCCTATAATGGATTTAAGTGTAGGAAATGAAGGTTTCTTTAAGACATTAAAAAAATTATTTAGCAGAAAGTAGAGAGGGTGAGAAGATGGGATTGTTTAGTGGTCTTTCTAAGAAACAGAAACCTAAGGATGTAGCCAAGGATAGATTAAGGCTTATACTTATACATGATAGAGGCGATATACCTGAAGAAACAATAGAAAAGATAAGAGGCGAAATTTTAGACGTACTTGCTAAGTACATAGAAATAGAATGTGAAGATGTTGAAATATCCGTTACTAAAAGTGATAATTTAGAAGGTGGAGATGCCAATTCATCATTAGTAGCTAATATTCCTATTAAGGGAATTAGAGGAAGATAATAAAAGACTGCTAAATATATATTTTAGCAGTCTTTTGTTTGTAAATATTAATATTTTATTATTAATGTATTGATATTATAGTGATTGGACAGATTATGTTATATAATAAAGTTGTACAATTAGAGGAGGTAACAACTTGTTAGAGGATAATAAATTTCTTAAAAAGTATAAGTTAGATTTTAGGCTGGTTAGAGAAATAGATAAAGCTCTATTAATATCAGTTTTAATATTAATTTTATTTGGAATGTTCAATATATACTTATGTACTAAAGGTGGGGTTGGTAATATAACCTATCCATATTATTTTGTTAAAAAACAAGGAATATGGTTTATAGTATCAATTATAGCAGTATATGCTCTTGTGCTTATAGACTACTCTGTAATTTTTAGATATGTACCATTACTTTATTGGGGATCTATTGCTTTACTTGTATGTGTTTGGATTCCAGGTGTTGGTAAAGTTATAAATGGTGCAAGAGGATGGATTAAAATTGGAATAAGTATTCAGCCTGCAGAGCTTGCTAAATTTGCACTTATATTAATGATTGCAAAGTTGATATATGAAATGGAAGGTAATATTAATACTGTTAAGAACTTTTTTAAAATAATTTTATATTCAATGATTCCGGTAGGATTAATAATAGTACAACCAGATATGGGGATGACCATGGTTTGTTTCTTCATAGTATTAGGTATGGTATCAGTAGCAGGTCTTGATAGAAGAATTATAATAGGAGGTCTTTCTGCCCTTGCAATTGGAATAATAATAGTATTTACTTCTGGATTACTTCCTGAATATCAAATGAGTAGATTTACAGGATTTTTAAATCCATCTGAAAATAGTAGCGATGGTACATATCAATTAAATCAAGCTTTAATTGGGATAGGATCTGGAGGAATATTAGGAAGTCAGCCATCTATAGAAGTTGATGGAAGTCTTGGATATGCAGCAAGTAATGTTCCAGAAATACAAACAGATTTTATTTTTTCAGCAATAGCTGAACAATGTGGGTTAATAGGTGCATTATTTGTATTAGTTCTATATGGAATAATTATATGGAGAATGGTTTGTATAGCAAGGCGGGCAAAGGATGAGTTTGGTTCACTGGTTGTAAGTGGAATGATATCATATTTATTGTTCGCTATAACAGAAAATATAGGTATGAACATAGCTCTTATGCCTATTACAGGAATAACATTACCATTTGTAAGTTATGGAGGTAGCTCACTTCTTACTACTATGATGGCAATGGCTTTAGTTTTAAATATAGGTATGAGAAAAAAGAAAATAAGATTTTAAGTAAATGCTCTAAAATATTTTTATAATAAAATATTTTAGGGTATTTTTTTTGAAGAATAAATTTTCTTATATATGAATATTATTAATTAGTAAACTCTAATAGGGGGACTTTTATGGGTGAGTACAAGAGCTTATATGAAAAGTACTATAGAGATATGAACAAGAATAACTCCAGCAATGAGGAGAAATTTAAAACTTTAGAAGAGTACTTGGTAGATGATAGAAAGAAAAATAAAAGCAGAAGTTTTTTAAAAAAGTTAATGTGGCAAACTATAGGTGCATTAATTTTTTTAACTATATCCTTTTTTATGAAAAACAGTGAGATAAAAGAGGTACAAGAAGTATTTAATACATCAAAAACTATGATAAATAAAACCTATAAAGTGGATTTTCTTCAAGAGTTAGAAAAAGATTTAAAAGCGTATTTATATGACTTAAAAGTAAAGCTTATTGGAAGTTAGCTTTATTAAAGCTAGTATTAAGCAATTTTTGGGAGTAATTTATGAGTAAAAAAACTAAAATGTTATTACTAGAATGTATACTTATGCTAGTAATTTGTTGTTTTAGTAGTAGAGTCTTACTTGTAGCATTCTTATGGATCATATTACACGAAGTTACACATATTGTAGTTGGAAGGTATTACAATGTTGATAGTTGCTCTTTTAGAATCAGTATAGTAGGAGCTAATGCAGAATTAAAAAATATAGATGAATTAAATGATAAAAAAAAGCTTTATGTTTATATTTCAGGACCTATGTTTAATTTAATTATGTTCTTTATATTATTAATTTTAATAAAACTTATAGGGTGTAATGAAATTCTTGTAGAAAGTGCAAAGTTAAACATAGGTTTTTTTATATTTAATATGTTACCAATATACCCTCTTGATGGTGCTAAGGTTTATGAAATTCTTTTAAATAAAAAAATTTTATATAGAAAAACAAAAAATATATTAATAGGTATAAGTTTTACACTGTCTATTTTTATTATATTGTTATTTTTCTTAACATTATATATACATAAAAGTAATATTAGCTTACTAGTAACATCAATTTTATTAACATATTCCACTTATAAGGAAAAGAGTAATATTACTTATGTTATAATGACTAATATTATAAGGAAAAGGAGAAAAATTATTAATGATGGATTTATTGAAAATAGAAGTATATCAATATATTATAAGAAAGAATTAGTGTGCTTACTTTCTTTAATTGAAAGGAATAGATTTAATTCATTTTTTATATTAGATGAGAATTTAAAAATTTTAGGAATTATATATGAAGATGAATTAATAGATGCACTAAGACGTTATGGAAATATTACAGTGGAAGAATTTCTAAAAACAAGAAAAAAATAATCCTTGTTTCTTTAGGAGTTCTTATATGATAAAATAGAGGAATATGATTATACATAGGAGGATCATCCATGAAGACAATAACTGATGATATTTTATATAAAGTAGAAAAGCCTTCAAGATATGTTGGAGGAGAACTTAATGAAGTAATAAAGGATATAAACGATGTAGATATTAGATTTGCATTTTGTTTTCCAGATGTTTATGAGGTTGGAATGTCTCACTTAGGAACAAGAATTCTTTATCATACAATAAATAAGAGAGAGGATACATACTGTGAAAGAGTTTTTGCACCTTGGCCAGATATGGAAGAGCAATTAAGAAAAAATGAAATTTCTTTATATTCATTAGAAACTAAAACACCATTAAAAGAATTTAATATTTTAGGATTTACTCTTCAATATGAAATGAGTTATACAAATATTTTAAATATGCTTGATATGTCAGGCATTCCTCTAAGAGCATCAGAAAGAGGAGAAAATGATCCAATTATTATGGCAGGAGGACCTTGTGCATATAATCCAGAGCCATTAACTGAAATAATTGATTTCTTTGAAATTGGAGAAGGAGAAGAAATGATGAATGATGTTCTTGATGTTTATAGAAAATATCAAGACAACTGGGATAAAAAAGCATTTTTAAGAGAGATCTCACATATAAGAGGTATATATGTTCCTTCATTATATGATGTATCTTATAATGAAGATGGAACAATAAAAGAATTTAAACCTAAATATGAAGATGTACCAGCAAAGATTAAAAAGAGAATTGTAGCAGATTTTGATAAGGTAGAATTCCCAGATAGTATTATAGTGCCTTATACAGATATTGTTCATGATAGAGTAGTACTTGAAACCTTTAGAGGATGTACTAATGGATGTAGATTTTGTCAAGCTGGTATGATATATAGACCAGTAAGAGAAAAAACAAGAGAAACATTAGTAAATCAAGCAAGACAGCTTATTGAAAATACAGGATATCAAGAAGTATCGTTATCATCATTAAGTACTTGTGATTATTCTGATATTCAAGGACTTATACATGAATTAATGGAAGAGCATAGTAAAAATAAAGTAGCTATTGCCCTTCCTTCTATAAGAGTTGATGCCTTTTCTGTTGATTTAATTAAAGAGATTCAAAAGGTTAAGAAAACAGGATTAACTTTTGCACCAGAAGCAGGTTCTCAAAGAATGAGAGACATAATCAATAAAGGGTTAACAGAAGAAAAAATATTAGAAGCATCTAGAAGTGCCTTTGAAGCTGGATGGAGTACAATAAAATTATATTTCATTATTGGATTACCATATGAAGAAATAGAAGATTGTGAAGCTATTTCTCATTTAGCACAAAAAATAGCAGATCAATACTTTGCTGTGCCTAAGAGTATAAGAAAGAAGGGACTAAGAGTTACTGTAAGTACATCTATATTAGTACCTAAGCCATTTACACCATTCCAATGGGCACCAATGAATAGAAGAGAAGAAGTTATTGAAAAGATTAAGGCTATTAAATATGCAATGAAATCACCAAGTATAGTTTATAACTATCATGAACAAACAACTTCATATATGGAAGGTGTATTTGCAAGAGGAGATAGAAGACTTTCAGAAGTATTAATAAAAGCCTTTGAAAAAGGATGTAAATTTGATGGATGGAGTGAATACTTTAAATTTGATGCATGGCTTGAAGCATTAGCTGAATGTGGATTAGATGGAGATTTCTATAACTTTAGAGAAAGAAGCTATGACGAAATACTTCCTTGGGACTTTATAGATATTGGAGTTAATAGAAAGTATTTAGAAAATGAAAATGAAAAAGCTAAGAGAGCAGAACTTACTAAAAACTGTAGAAAAGGCTGTACTGGTTGTGGAATAAATGTAAACTTTAAAGAGGGAGAGTGTTTTAAAGGTGCGATACTTAATTAAATTTACTAAAGAAAGCAATATAAAATTTATATCTCATTTAGATCTAATGAGAACTATTCAAAAGATAATAAGAAGAGCAGAGTTGCCTATGGAATACTCTAAGGGGTTTAACCCACATATGGCTATGTCTATAGCTCAACCTTTATCAGTTGGAGTATATTCTAGTGGAGAATATATGGATATTGTTTTAGTAGAAGAAATGGATGAAGCAGAAATTATAGAAAGATTAAATTCTAAAAGTGCTTCTGGTATAAAGTTTATAAGTGCAATAAAAATTATAAATGTGGAAAATGAAAAGAAAGTTCCACAAGGAATGGCATTAATTGATGCTTGTAGATATATAATAAAAGTTCCTTATGAAAATACTTCAAATTTAGAAAGAGAATTAGAAGAATTACTAAGTAATGAAGACTGGACTACTATTAAGAAGAGTAAGAAAGGTGAAAGAGAAGTTAATATAAAGCCTTTAGTATTTGAGTTTAAATACTGGATTAAGGATAACAATAGCTTAATGTTAAATGTATTACTTGCATCTGGAAGTAGAGAACATTTAGCAGCAGATTTATTAGTAAGTTATATACAAGAAAAAACATCTAATTCAAATAAAGATGCTTTTGTAGATATTCATAGAGAAGAGATGTATTTTTCAAGAGAAGGAAAATTAGTACCTCTTTGTAATTTTAGATAGGACGTGTTTAGAATATGAAAGAGATTTTTGTAGAAAGAAGAAGAAATGTTCTTAGAATAGGAATAAGAAAAAAAGGTATATTACAAGAGTGTATAGTTGAAGATATAAAAAATGGTCCATTAATTGGTGAGATATATAAAGGAAGAATAAAAAATATTCTTCCTTCTACCAATTCTGTATTTATTGATATGGGACTTGAGAAAGAAGGATATCTTTATTACAGCAATGAGCTTAAAGAAAAAGGCATTAAAAAAGGTGATGAAATAATAGTTGAGGTAATAAAGGAACAATTAAATGATAAAGGACCTAAAGTAAGTACAAAATTTAGTATACCATCTAAATACATGGTTCTTGAAAGTAGTGGAGAAGGAATAGAATTTTCTAAAAGATTTAAGGATGAAGTTAAAAAAGAGCTTATAGAAGCTGAAATTAAAGAAATAGAAGGCGTTAAGCTTATAATAAGAACGGAAGCTGCTAATGTTAGTATTGAAGAACTTTTAATAGAAAGAAATATACTACTTCAAGAGTATGAAGAAATAATAAGAAGACAAAAATATTCAACTAGACTTGGTAAAATCTATGGAGATAATCTTGCTTTAAATAAGGTTTTAAGAGATAAAGTTGGAACAGAACCAATAAAAGTTATATTAGATAATAATGATGACTTTGAATTTGTAAGTGAATACTTAAAAGATTGTGATAATGCAACAGTAAAGCTTTATGAAGATACAAGAGGGTTATTTGATGCTCATGGTCTTGAAAGAGAACTTTTAAAACTTAGACATAACAAGGTAGCCCTTCATTGTGGAGGTTCTATTGTTATTGATAAAACAGAAGCAATGTATGTTATAGATGTTAATACAGGAAAAAATATTAAAGAAAGAAACTTTGAGAAGACTATTCTAGAAACAAATTTAGAAGCTGCAAAAGAAATAGGAAGACAAATACTTCTTAGAAATATGAGTGGAATAATTGTAGTTGATTTTATTGATTTAAGAGATAAATCACACAAATCACTAGTTTTAAAAGAACTTAAAGAGGCATTAAAGGAAGATGGAGGCAATGTAAGAGTATTTCCATTTACAGAACTAAACTTAGTTCAAATCTCAAGAAAGAGAAGAGGAAAGAGTGTTTATGAATACATGGAAGAAGAATGTTCTCTATGTCATGGAATGGGAAGACTTGTTAAGCTTTCTTACTTAGAAGGGCTAATTAATAATGATATTACTAGACTTAGTAATGAAAATGGAATAGATAGCTTTTTAATAGAAATAGATGAAAATTATAAAGAAAATATAAGTGGAGATTTATTATCTTTTTTAACTAATATAAATGGCTTAGGAAAAGAAATATATTTAAACTATGTTAATGGAATTGAAGGATATAAAATAGAACCATTAATATTTAAAAATCAAAAAGCCAATCTGTCTAGCTGTTTAGTTAAGATAGATTAAGGGGTGGTATTGGTGAATTTTAAAATAAATGTTCCATCACATGTAAGGTTCATAATAGATAAATTTAAAGAAAGTGGATTTGAAGCATATGCAGTAGGTGGATGTGTTAGAGATAGTTTAATAAATAGAAGTGTTAACGATTGGGATATAACAACTAATGCAAAGCCAGAAGATACTATAAGAATCTTTGAAAAAACTGTACCTACAGGAATTAAACATGGAACAGTAACAGTTATTATAGATAAAGAAAATTTTGAAGTAACTACTTTTAGACTTGATGGAGAGTATAGAGATGGTAGACACCCAGAAAAAGTAGCTTTTGTTGAAAATTTAATTGAAGATTTATCTAGAAGAGATTTTACTATTAATGCTATGGCATATAATGATGAAAAAGGATTAGTAGATCATTTTAATGGTATTAATGACTTGAAAAATAAAATAATAAAAGCAGTTGGAGAACCTAATAAAAGGTTTGAAGAAGATGCTTTAAGAATGCTTAGAGCTGTTAGATTTGCAGCTCAATTAGGTTTTACCATAGATAATAATACGAGAGAAGGTATAAAGAATTTAAGTAGTACAATATCTAAAGTTTCTATAGAAAGAATAAGAGTAGAATTTGATAAGATAATAATGTCAAATCCATTTTATATAAAGGAATTAATGAACTTAGGGTTATTAGAAAACTTCTTAAATGAATTGTGTCTTTGCAATAATGTTCAACAACAAAATCCACATCATATATATGATGTATTAACTCATATATTAAAATCTGTAGATAATATAGAACCTATATTACATTTAAGGTTAACAATGATACTACATGATATATGTAAGCCAGAATGTAAAACTGTTGATGAAAAAGGTATAGGACATTTTTATGGTCATGATATAGCATCAAGTGAAAAAGCTCTAGAAATATTAAAAAGAATGAAATATGATAATGAGACTATAAATAAAGTAGTTACATTAATAAAATATCATGATAGAACAATAACTGGCAAGAAATCTATAAGAAAGTTATTAAACTTAATTGGAGAAGAGCTATTTAGGGACTTATTAAAGGTTAAAAAAGCAGATGCACTAGCACAAAATCCAATATACTTTAAAGAAAAAGAAGAAAAGCTTTTAGAAATAGAAAAGAAATTAAATGAAGTAATACAACAAAATGAATGTTTTTCTATAAAAGATTTAAAGATTAATGGAAAAGATTTAATAGCCTTAGGAATAGCCCCAGGAAAAAATATTGGTATAATATTAAATGATATTTTAGAAAAGGTTATGGAAAATCCAAAGTTAAATAATAAAGAAGAGCTAATTAAATTAGTAAAAAGTAGTTATAAAAGTTGATGGAGAAAATCTATCAACTTTTTTTGTTTTGTTAACAACTTGGAAACATCTTTTACAAACTTGATAATAATGTAGAGCTATTATATAAGCATAGAGAGAATAATTAACAAAATCTTAGGGGGTAAGAACATGAGAAGAAAATTCATAAAATCAATGTTAGCAATGGCAGTTACAACATCAATAGTATTACAAGGGGCAAGTGTTAGTGCTACAGAGCAAAATATTACTGAAGAAGTGGAAACAATAGAAAGTGCACAGGATACGGTAGAAACAGTAAATGAAAATGAGGCTAGCAATGATAATGAAGCTATAGACCAAGAAGTGCTAGAGAAACAAACAGCAGATGAGGAAATAGCAAATGAAGAAGAGGATGAGGTTATAAATATAAGAGATAGGTATTTAAAAGAAGCATTAAATTTTACTTTAGGTCAAGAAAAGAATAGTAATATTACAAAATCACAATTAGAATCAATAGTAGATTTAGATTTAAGCAGTTATCCAGTAGAGAATATTGAAGAATTAAAGTATTGTACTAATTTAACAAGAGCAAACTTAAGTCATGGATTAATATATAGTATTGAACCTTTAGCAGAGTTAAAGAACCTAAAAGAATTAGATTTAAGTTACAACATAGTTTGGGACCTATCTCCACTAAGTAATTTAACAAATTTAGAAAAGCTTAATTTAGATGATAATTATATAAGTGACTTAAATCCATTAGCTAATTTAGTTAATTTAAAAGAGTTAAGCATAAGTGAAAGCAAGTATGTGGGTATTGAAGATATAAAGGGTGGAGAGTATAAAATTACCAACTTGAATGTTATAAAAAACTTTAAAAGTTTAGAGACTTTAATTTTAAGTAATAATAGACTAAGTGATTTAAGCTTCTTGGAAGGTGCAAGTCAGTTAAAATCATTAGATTTATCAAATAATTCAATTTCAGATATTACATACTTAAAAGACTTAATGAATTTAGAGTATTTAAATTTGTCATTTAATGAAATATATAACTTTACTAATTTACCAAAAATAAATTATACAAATGGATTAGTATTAAGAGAACAAAAAATATTACTTAATTATGTGGTTGCGAAAAATGGAGAGGATATAGAGGTTGATAATATATTTAAGGATGCATATGGAGATGCAATAACTATAAACTTAATAAATGGAAATGGAGAATATTTAAAAGAAAGTAATACTATAAGATGGAAGGCATTAAGTGGACTATCTTCATTAAACTATGGATTTGAAGGTACTATCAAAATTGCTGGTAAAGATTATGCATATAGTGGAACAGCAGAACACTATATTTATTATAAAGAAGATGAACAAGATCAAAATAATAAACAAGAACCTTCTACAACAGATAAGACTACATCTCCAACAAAAACAAATAAGACCACATCTGCAGCAAAAAAATCTTCAGTACCTAAGACTGGGGATGCAGGAACATTTGGTATGGTTGGAATGAGTATTTCATCTTTAGTTGGCTTAGTATTAAGTAAAAAAAGAAAGTAGTAATAAATAAAAAGCGGGATTTATTGAATTCCGCTTTTTTTAATACAAATTACAATCATAATATGTCAATTAAAGTATAAATTTGATATAATAAGCAATATAAAGGGGGATGGGATGAAAGAGTATAAAGTTTTAGTAATTGAGGATGAAATATCTATAAATGATATACTAACTTCTGCTTTACGTTCAGAAGGGTATTCAGTAAGAAGTGCTTTTAATGGAAAAGAAGCTAGAAAGTTATTAAATGAATTTTTACCTAATATAGTTCTTTTAGATATTAATCTACCTGATGAAAGTGGATTTGATATATGTAAAGATGTAACACAAAAATATTCAATACCAATATTAATGCTTACTGCACGTATAGATATTTTTGATAAAGTGTTAGGGTTAGAACTTGGAGCAGATGATTATATAACTAAGCCTTTTCATATAAAAGAAGTACTTGCAAGAGTTAAAATAGCACTTAAAAGAGTAGAGAAATATAGGGAATCAACAGAAAAAGAGGACAAGTACATAAGTATTAATAAAAATGTAAAAATAGATTATAAGAGTAGAAATGTATTGAAAAATAATGGAATCATAAAATTAAAGCCTAAGGAGTACAATTTATTAGAATTTTTATGTCAACACAAAAATAAAGTATTTTCTAGAAAAGAGCTACTAGAAAGGATTTGGGGATATGACTATGATGGGGATGAGCGAACTGTTGATGTACATGTAAGAAAGTTAAGAAGTAAGTTAGATGATAAGGATAATGCATCTATAATAGAAACAGTATTCTCAGTTGGATATATAATGAGGGAATTTAATGAAGATTAGATCAAAAATAACTTTAGGCTTAGGAACTATATTAATTATTTCAGGTATAATATTTAATATTACTTTTAGAAGTATATTTATAGATAAAATGGAATTAACCATAAAAGAGTCATTAACTCAAACTATGAATAACACTTATGAAATAATAAGTTATAGGTTATTCCAAAATTCAGGTAAAGATGATAATGAAAAGTTAAAAAATGAAAGTGAGTACTTAGTAAGTTATATTTCTGTAAATAGTGAATGTAATGTTGAGATTAGAGATTATAAAAATAATGTATTAGTAGGGAATATTAATGAGGATTTTTCAGAAGAATTAAATTTGCTTAACACAGAAAGTAAAGATAATTCAGGAGTTATTTATATAGATTATAAAGATTCAACAGTATATGGAATACTATCATATACAATTTATAATAATGAAAATAATATAGGTACTTTTAATGTTGTAAAAGAGTATAAAGATTTATATTTAGATAGTGTTAATACAATTAAGAATATAACAATAGCTGAAATAATTACATTTACAATAATATTTTTAGCTGCATTTATTATAAATTCAACTATTATAAGTCCTATTACTAAGTTAACAGAAGGAGTAAAAAAATTAGAAGAGGGAGATTATGACTTTGCTATAGAAAATTATAAAAATGATGAGATTGGAGTATTATCAAGAGAATTTGTAAGTATGAGAACAAAAATAAAATCTCAAATTGATACTATAAAAAATGAAAAGCAAAAAGTTGAAACCTTAAGTAATCATAGAAAAGAGTTTTTTGACAATGTAACTCATGAAATAAAGACTCCTCTAACAGCAATTATAGGATATTCTGAAATGCTTAAAGATAATATAGTTGATAATGAGGATTTTAAAATTAGAGCATTAACTCGAATTCATTCAGAAAGTGAAAGAGTTAATAAGCTAGTTTTAGATTTAATAAGTGTATCAAAAGGATTAAGTGAAACTAAGGAAGAATTTAAGGAGAAAAACTTAAAAAATATATTAATAGACTTATCAGAAGATTTACAATTTAAAGCTAATAAATATTTATTAAATATATGTTATGACTTAGAAGATGGAATAGTTTTATGTGAAGAAAATAAAATAAAACAACTATTTATTAATATTATAGATAATGCTATTAAATATTCTAATAAAGAAGGAACTGTAAATATAAAAAGTTATTGTTATTTAGATAAATATATAGTTGAAGTAAAAAATTCTTCAGATGGTATTCCTCAAGAAATATATGATTCTATATTTGATCCATTTGTGAAAATAGATAAACAAACTGAAAAGTATAGCAGTGGATTAGGGTTATATATAAGCAATGAAATAGTTAGAGAGCATAATGGAACTATTGAAATTGAAAATGGAGAAATAGTTACTGTAAGAGTAAAATTTAATTTAAAAAGGTGTATTGAAGGATGAGTAAAAAGATATATAAGATTATGAGCCTAGGCTTTTGTATATGTATAGTTTTTACTTTCACTGGGTGTACATATAGTGATAAAAAAATAGTTATATCTAGTAATATAAGAGATGAATTAATTGCTCAAAAAGAAGATGTGTTAAGCCTTATGCAAAAAGCAAGTGACTATTTAAATTCTAATAAATTTAATGAAGCTAAAATAACTTTTGAGCAACTAATTGAAAAACATAAACAAGATAGTAATATATATATACAAATAAAAGATAAGTACATTGATTTAAAAAGATATGATGATGCGTATTATTTCATAAAATTAGCTATTGATAATAATATTGAAGTTGAAGAAATGAAAAATATACTTCAAGATATAAAGTCAAATTTTGAGACTATAAATATTTCAAAAGAGGTAGTGCAATATGAAAAAGTATCATTACCAGAGAGTGTTGAAACGACAATAAATAATGTTAAAACAGATATTGACATTGTGTGGGACAGTGATGTAAATACATCTACACCGGGAACCTATACAATTAAAGGAACTTCTTCTGAGTATAACCATGAAGTTATATTTAACTTAACTGTAAAAGAATTAACTAAAGAAAATAAGTTTGGACAAATCAGACAATTTTATAAAGAAGATGGTTTTTATTATATAGTTTTTGATGAAGCAGAAGGACGATATGTAGGAGAAGAAGCAAAGCAAAAGCTTATTGAAGATGGACAATCCTCATATTTACAAGATTATTATGTTATAAATAACGATAAGAGTACTGTAACATATAAGGTTGATCCAAATTGTGAGATAAAGGCACATTCATTTGTAGAAGATAAGGTAGAGTGTAAAGGTATAACAAATATAACATTAGAAGAATGGAGAATACCGAATTATTATGGTTGCTATTGGATTCATATTGAAAATAATATTATAACAAATTGTATTATTGATACTGAAATTGATTATTATGACTAAAAAAGTGAGATATTTCACATTTTGAAGTATCTCACTTTTTATTTAATTCATTCCTAAAGCTTCTAAATCTTCAGGAGATAATTCATCAGCAATAGATTTTAAGTGTCTATGGAACTTTCCAGATATATAATTAACACTATTAGCTAGGTTAATATCTTTATAAGCACCATTACACATTTTTTTGTATATAAGATCAGTGTTATTCATTAAGTAAAGGACCGTTTTTAAGGCACTTTCAGAGAAACGTACTTTATAAAGAATAGCATCATTAGAGGTATTATCATCATCTAAATCAAATTTATTTAATATATGATCATTATTAATATATAAGTTGTCATTTATAGGTTCCTGAGTTTGGAAGTATATATTTCCACATAATATAACTCCAGATTCTTCATAGAATAAACCTATAATAACACCATCTTTTCTAAATAGTGCTCTAGTAATATTAGCTATTCCTGTATTGCCTTTATCAATAAGCATTATTTTAAAGCCTTCAGAATAAAGTTTGTCATATAATAATGTGAATTTATTTTTATCATTACCAAATCCAATTATCATATTAAATAAATCTTTATCAAAATTCATTATTCTTTCAATTTTAATATTATCTAAATTATCCTTTGAGGAGATATTTTGTAAATCTCTTTTTGACACAAATATTAATTTATTCAGATGTATTATTTCATATAAATTTAAATCCCAAGTTAATTGCATACTATTTGTTTCTATAACATTTAATACGTGCTCTAATAAGTCATTAAAAGATTCAGGAGTTGGTAATTTATAAGTGTAAGATACAAATTCTTTATTAGAGTCAAAATACATCATTGTAGAATCTATATCCTCTGTTGAGAGATCGATTGTAAGAACTAGTCCGCTTTTATAAAAAACATGGTAATCATCTTTTTCATAAGAGGCTGCGGATAACTCAAACCCCTCTTCCTGTAGTACTGAATAAATTTTGTCCATTTCTGCTAATATCATATAATCATCTCCCATATTTTGGAATTTATATAAATAGATTATATCATAATTTTCAGAAAATTAAATATGTTAGGTGTAAAAAAATTTTATTTTAAATATGTTATAATTAAAGGAATATGAAGTATAGATATAGAGAGGAAATAATTTTGACAAAAGAAAGAAAATATTTTTATATAATAAATCATCCAAAAGGTGAAAAAGAATTATGTGATTTAGAAATAAAATCTTTATTTAATATAAAGCTAGAGGGAAAGAAATTCTTTTCTGAAATTTATGTAAATCCTACAAGAAGTCCATATATAAAAGAAGCTTTATCTATAATATATGAGGAAGACTCTTTAGAAGAAATAGTTAATAATATAAAAAGAGATAATTTAAGTTATGATGATTTTAAAGTATGGTATATAAAACAGGAAGAGGGGAATGTACCATATGACGAAAGATTAAATGCATTAAGAGAAATAGGTTTAGTTATTAATGGTGAACCTAATATACATGAGCCTAAAGTTAATATAGGCGTTACAGTTATTAATAATAAGTGGTTCTTAGGTATATATGAGAAGAATGATTGTAAATGGCATATTCATGATAAAAAACCACGTTCTTATTCAAACTCCATAGGTATTAGAACAGCTAGAGCATTAGTTAACATAGCAATTGGAAATAATTTAGATACTAAGCTTGTAGATCCTTGTTGTGGTGTAGGAACAGTAGTTTTAGAGGCACTTTCTATGGGAGTTGATGTTAAAGGATATGAAATAAGGTGGCAAATAGCAAGAGATGCAAAAGAAAATTTAAGGTTCTTTGGATATGATGAAGTAATTCAATGTGGAGATATGCATAAGATAGAAGAAAAATATGATGTAGCTATTATAGACTTACCTTATGGATTATTTACTCCAGTAACATTAGAAGAACAAACAAATATTATAAATAGTGCTAGAAAAATTGCGGATAAACTTGTTTTAGTTACATTTGAAGATATGGATAAATATATAGAAGATGCAGGATTTAAAATTATAGATAGAGCAAGAGTGTGTAAAGGAAAGTTTATAAGATATATTAATGTATGTTGTTAATGTATAAAATGAAGGGTGTGAATTATTGGTATAATTTGCATCCTTTTTTCTTGACAAAACATACCAATTGATATATAGTTAGTTACATAAGTAACTAACTAATGGGGTGGTGAAAAAATGAACTTTAATTTTAATGAAGATACTCCAATATATATTCAAGTAGCATCAGCTATAGAAGATGGAATTTTAAATGGTATTTATGAAGAAGAAACTCAGATACCTTCAACAACAGAAATTTCTGTTAACTATAAGGTTAATCCAGCTACTGTTAGAAAAGGATTTGATATTTTAGTAAGTGAGAATATTATTTATAAAAAGAGGGGATTGGGAATGTTTGTATGTACAGGGGCAAAGGAAAATTTAATGAATAAAAGAAAAAATGAATTTTATGATAACTATATAGTAAGCTTAATTGATGAAGCAAAGAGATTAGGAATATCAATTGAAGATGTTATTGATATGATAAGGGGGAAGTAGAATGGGGAGTATAAAATTAAATAATGTATGTAAGAGTTTTGGGAGAAAAGAAGTTTTAAAAAATATTTCTTTAGAAATAGAAGAAGGTAAGATATATGGATTATTAGGAAGAAATGGAGTTGGAAAAACTACTCTTCTAAGATTAATTACTAATAGGGAGTTATTAACAAGTGGAGAAATTCTTATAGATAATGAAAATGCATATGAAAATCAAAATGCTATTTCAAAAATATATTTAATGGAAGAAAAAAATTATTTTGAAGAAGAGATGAAAATATTAAAGATTTTTAAATGGACAAAAGAGTTTTATAAGAATTTTAATATAGACTATGCTCTAGAGTTAAGTAAGAAGTTTTCATTAGATACTAATAAGAAGTTAAAAAACCTATCAACAGGATATAAATCCATTGTAAAAATAATTATTACATTATCTTCAGGTGCAGAAATATTATGTTTTGATGAACCTATATTAGGACTTGATGCAAATCATAGAGAATTATTTTACAAAGAGCTTTTAACATTTTATGAAAACACGGAAAAAACAATAATACTATCAACACATTTAATAGAAGAAATATCTAATATAATTGAAAAAGTTATTATTTTAAAGGATGGAATAGTATCTAAATATGGAGATGTAGAAGAACTATTATCATTAGCATATTCAATAGCTGGAAAAGGAAGTTTAGTTGATGAGTATTTAGAAAAGTATGTATCAAGTGAAAATATATTAACAATTGAAAAGATGGCATCTTATAAAAAAGCAACTATAATGGGGAAAAAGAATTTAGAAGCTATAAAAGAACTTGGTTTAGAAATAGAAAAAGTAGAGCTTCAAAAGTTATGTGTTAGTTTAACTGGTGGGGAGGAGCAATAGATGGATAAGAAAATTTGTAAATATGAGCTAAGTACTATATTTAAATCTATAGTTATATATTACATGTTCTTTATTGGAATAGTATTATTTTTAGGAGCAATGTCAAGTAATGATGGGGTTGGAGAAATAACATTTCAAGGTTTAAATTTAGCAACAATGATTCTTTTATTAGTAAGTTCATTATGTATATTAAAGCCAAGTTTTTATTTTGCACAAGGAAATAATATTTCAAGAAAAAACTTTATAAAAGGTACTATAGAAACAGGGGCTGTATTATCAATAATATTAGCAGCTATAGATTTAATTTTAATAAAGTTAATGAACATGTTTGTTAATTGTATAAATATATATGAAATGGCATTTGGAAAAATAGAATATTCAGGAGTATTAGATATAATAATAAACAATATTCTTATGTATTTATTTTCGGCATTACTATATTTTGTGGTATATCTTATATCATTAATTATTACAACTATATATTTTAAAATAAATACTGTATTAAAAGTACTATGGGCTATTACTAGTGTGTTTATACTGTTTGTCACACTTGCCTGGATATCTAATATAGGATATACAGATGGAAGTATTATAAATAGATATAATATAATAATTATTTTTATAATATTAATAGCTGTTTTAATATTAATTGAAGTACTACTAGGAAAAAATATAAAGGAAGGTTTAGATAAAATATCACTAAAAGGAACAATAATATTAATAGTATTTTTAGTAGCAATTGTAGTTATATCTTCGTTAGTTTTATCTATTGGAAGCGGTAAAACAATAATTACAGGAGTTATACCAATAGAGAGTGAAGTTCAAGAGTCAGATAATTATTTTTCAGGAGAATATAATGATGATTTTCAGGTTGAACTTGAAGTAGAAGTTGAATATGGACAAGTAGAAATTGAAATATTAGATGGACATGAAAATATTTTATGGTCAAAGACAATTTCTGAAAAAGAAAGTAAAGATGTATATTTTGAAGAAGTTATACACTTAAAAGGGAATAGTGATAAGTGTATAATAAGAGTAAAAAATGAAGAGGCATGTGGTGAATTAAAATATTCTATTAAAGAATAATTTTAAATTAACAATAACTTCTAATTAATAATATATTAAATTATTAATTAGAAGTTTATTTTTTATATTAATTAGGAAGTGGGAAAAATGAAAGTTTCAGATTATCACAAACAAGGTTTTAATTGTGCAGAAGCAATGATAAAAACTTATAATGAAGAATATAATGCAGATATTCCAGTGTCATTAGGAAGCGGAATGGGTGCAGGATTTACTACAGGAAGTCTTTGTGGTGCTATAGCAGCAGCTAATATTATAATAGGATATTTAAAAGGGAGAGAGGAATTCTCTGAAAGTAATGAAGCAAGATCATATACAAAAGAATTAATGGGTGCTATAAGAGAAAAATATAATACCTATATTTGTAGGGATCTAAAGAGACAAGGAGTTACTTGTGCAGAAATAGAAGACTTCACTTACGAAGCTTTAAAAGAAATTTTAAATAAGGAATAAATATGTTTATTATAAAAAGGGGATGTCTCGTAAATGATTTTTAAATCATTTACGTAGACGTCCTCTTTTTTGATTCTTATTGAAATTATTAAAAGGATGCTAACATTTATTCATATATGGTTGATTAAGTTAAAAAATATAAAAATGAAAGTTAGAATGTAGACGAAATCGAGGAAAATATGGTAAAATTATTTAAAAATAAAATAAATTTGAATATAAATAATTGAAAGTTAGATCAATATAAGTAGTTTGAGGGGTTTAATATGAATGGGTATGATTTGTGGGATATATTTGACTATTCCCTAAATGAAAGAAAACGAGATGAATACAAAAGTGCCAAGAAAAAGTTAAATAAATATAAAGAGAATCTAGATGAATATATAGAAAAGTGTAAATATAATATTCAAGGATTTTCAGATATATATTTTGAAAATGTTAACATATACGGTGAAGCTATAGATTTATTTTGCGAAAAATCTGAGAAAAGTCATAAAGATATAAAATCATATATTGATAGATTAGAATTAATAAGCTCTATTATTGGGAAGAGAAGAGATAAAGCTCAAGAGTTATATTCTTATTATTTAAGACAATGTGAAATAGAAGATGAAAACGAAAGGAGAAAGTGGGAGGAGGAAAATGCATGAAATATAGATTAAGTAGTGATATTCCAGAGGGTTTTATAAAAGCACACTTGAAATTGTTAGAAGCAGAAGAACAATTGAATGATTTAATTTTAAAAGTAGATGATTCAGAGTGGAAAGGAGAAGCTAAGGAAGCGTTTGTAGCATTAGTATGTCTTTGTAAACAATATCACGAGAAGCTACTTAAGGTTTCAGACAGCAATAACCTTACATTAGAAAATTTATATAATGATGCAGAGGAGTTTATGAAAAATAATTATTCTATTAGTAGATGGAGGGAATAATGATAAATTCAAATGAATTATATTATTTAAATAACGCATTAGATGGTGATGATATATATGGAATAGCTTCTAATAGAGTTTTTGATATTAAGGCTACAATAAAGAGCTTGAAAGAAAAACAAATAATTAATGAAAATGGAGAGTTAAATGATCTTTCATATTTAATATTGAAAAATCTAGAGCAATATAAAAAATCTAAGGAATATATATGGATTAATGATATAGCCTTATCGTGTGATAACAGCAATTATTTAATTTTCTTTAAGAAATATAATACTAAAGAAAATAATGAAGAATTTATGTTTAAAAAGACAACTAAAGAACTTATGCTATTGTCATTAGTTAAAGAATATGAGTTTTTAAAAGAAAGTAATATAGTTAAAGAAATCATAGACTATATTTCTTTAGATGACTTTATTGAAAAGTATATTAGAAATATATCACTAGAAAATAGACTATTTATAAAAAAGGTAAGTGGAAATAGTATTAAAATTTATAATATATATTACAAAGAAAATGAATTTGTATATAAATACAATGTTTTAAATGAAAGTAGAATTTTAATGAGTGCTAAAGAAATTAGAAAAGAATTAGCACAAATATTAGGTATAAGCATGGAGGATATAAATGGCTAATAATAAGGAGATAGCAATAGGAGAGTCTCTTTGTGAAGTAATGATATCAATGGCAGAAGTAAGTGCTTTAGTATTGGAAAGTAGATTATTATTTAGCCAAGGTATTGAAGAGTTCTGTTGTAATAGTGGATATGAGGGAAAAGCAAATGAAAATACACAAATGTTATTAGAAGTTATGGTCAATAATATTTCAAAACTTGAGAATTATTACAATTTAGCAACACAGTATATTTCGTTTGCATTAGAAGAATTTTTATTAAAAGATAAAGAAATAGCTGAACAAATTATCATGAAATATTTGGAGGGGTAAGATTGTGAAGGAATTCTCGTTAGATGATGAAATCATTAACGAAAGATGCAAATTAGGATACGAGAAGATAAATAATTTAGTTTTAAACTTAAGAAGTGCTAATAATATAGTATTGACAGCATTAGATGAAATAAGAAGTCATGATGAATTAGATAGTAACATATATTATAATTCATTAGATGATGAAATAAGAAAGTTAGAAGAATTATCAAGTGTTATAATACATTTAAATATGTATCAAGTGCATATTCAAATTGTGTAGATGATAAGTTTTATAGTGCTCAAGAAAAGGTTTTAGAAGAGCTTAGTAGCATAAGAAGTGAAGATATAACAATAAAAAATAATGTAGTAATAACAGAAGCTAAAGTTGTACAAGTTAGTGGTGGGAGTCATTATTCTGCAAAGTATGAGCAGGTAGAAGTAGAAAAAAAGGTTATAGGCTTTGAAGACATATTAACTGAAGTTACAATATGACCAATTAAAGGAACAAGCCCTAGAAAGTGGAGAAGAGTACACAGGAACTATAAATGATTATATAAAAGAAATAGTAACTGCTTGTGAAATAACCTACGAAGTAGGGTGGAAAAAGTGGGTTTCTTTAGGTATAGATGTTATACCCATAGTAGGAGATGCTAAAGGTATAATAGAATGTTTAGTTGGAAAAGACTTAATAACAGGACGAGAGTTATCAGCATTAGAGAGAGGTTTATGCTTAGCATCAATAATCCCTTTTTATGGTGATGGAGTAAAAATAGGATCTGAATTTCTTCAAACAGGATATAAAGTAGCAGGAAAAATATTTTTAAATATTTTTAATAAATAAGGGGTGAAAAAGTATGTTAAAAAATTAACAAGAGAAGAATTAATAAATTTAGTAAATAGAATAGTAAAGTGTGAAGGGTCAGAAGAAGAAATTGATGAAATGATAGAGGTTGTAAAAAGAAATGTACCTCATCCAGAGATAAGTGATTTAATATATTGGAATAAAGAAGAACTTACTCCAGAACAAATAGTGGATAAAGCATTGGAATATAAACCAATTCAGCTTTAATAGTTGTAATTAATACTTTTTACTGAATAATAAATAGATGATTAACGTAGTATTGGATTAGTTTCAGGTGTGGATTTAGCTTATTGGGAATATGAAAATAAACAGTATGGAACATGTTGTATAGTTGTTATTTATTATAATACCAAAGAGTTAGTTGAAAATTTGAATGGTTAGCTAATAATGCATAGATGTTAATAGTTAATCATAAATAAAGTCAGTGTAGAAGAAATAGAAAAAGCTCTAAAGAATACCTTAGATGAAGTTAAGAATACAAATAAAGGCGTATATGAAACTTTAATTAAAAATAAT
>JAFADP010000134.1 GCA_023424785.1 Bacillota bacterium | reverse complement strand
TAAACTTGACACTTATAAATATAACTATTAAAATTTATTAATTGCTATTATAAGGAGACAAATAAATGATAAATGGTAGAAACATTGAAGATGAAAATAAATACTTAAAAAGTACTATAGAAAAAATTAATGATTTACTAGATTCTTATACTGCTTCTAGCGAAATTCAAGATAAAGAAATAGTAAAGCATAGAAGATTCTTATGGGATAACAGAGCTGAACTAGATGAAATAGAAGTAAATGAGAATTGTAGCCAAGTTGCTTTAAATGAAAAAATACATTCAAAGAAAATAGCAAGAATTAGAACTTTAGAAAAGCAACTTAATAACCCATACTTTGCAAGATTAGACTTTAAAGAAGATAATGAAGAAGCTGAAAGCTTTTATATTGGTTTATCTACTATAGAAGATGAAGAAAACTTTGATATGTTTGTTTTTGACTGGCGTTCTCCAGTTGCAAATATGTTTTATGACTTTGAGGTAGGCCCTGCATATTATGATGCTCCAGTTAGAAGAATACATGGTGAAATAAATTTCACAAGACAATATAACATTAAAAATGGTGAGATTGTATTTATGCATAACTCTGACGAAAGTCTTTGTGATGAAGCATTAAATTCTATATTAAGTAATAATGCTACAGATAAAATGAAGAATATAGTAGCTTCTATTCAAAAAGAGCAAAATGATATTATTAGAAGTGATGATAGCAAAGTGTTATTTATTCAAGGGGCTGCTGGTTCTGGAAAAACTTCTATAGCATTACATAGATCAGCTTACCTTTTATATAAGCATAGAAAAAATCTTACTGCAGATAATATATTAATCTTCAGTCCAAATGAAGTATTTGCAGAATATATTTCAGATGTATTACCTGACCTTGGGGAAAGTAATATTAAGCAAACTACTTTTGAGTTATTCTCGAAGAAGTTTTTACCTCAAAACTATATTTATGAAAGTAAAAATGAGCATTTAGATTCTATATATTCTAACGACTCTCATTTAAATAAATTAAAAGCAGCTTCTATGGAATATAAAAACTCTTCAGAGTTTATGGCTGTATTAAATAGCTTTATTGAAGATATTCCAAGATTAATAACTAATATTAAACCAATAATAATAGATGAAAAAGAAATAATTAATAAAAAATCTGTTGAAAAAACCTTCTTCGAAAGATTTAAGGATACTCCATTTTTAAATAGAATGGATGTTATAAAAACCAGCTTATTTTCTCAAGTTGAAAATAAATATTTATCAAAGCAAGATAACTCAAACTTTGATTATGTAGAAGATAAGAAGGTATTTTATGACTATTGTAAAGAAGAAGTTAATAGACAAGTAGATTCTATGGTAAGTACTTTAAATAATACTTCTATATACAAACTACTATGGTCTAATATTGAAAAGTACAGTAAAGATAATTTAAGTGCTATAAAAGATTTTTCATTAGAATACTTAAATGATTATGAAGTAAAATATGAAGATATAACACCTATAATATACATTAGAGCTGCTTTAAGTGGATTTAAATCTTATGATAATATGAAGCATATCCTTATTGATGAAGCTCAAGATTATAGTCCATTATTCTATGAAATAATAAAAAGATCATTCCCTAATGCATCAATAACTATTATGGGTGATTTAAATCAAAGAATAGATAAACATTCAAATGTTAAAGATAAAAATAGTATTACAGAAATATTTAATGATGTTAAAACAGTAACTTTAACTAAGAGTTACCGTTCTACATATAATATAACTACTTTTACTAAGGATATATTAGATACACATGAACCTATAGAAGCAGTTGATAGATTGGGCGAGAACCCAACTATTCACTTAACTAATAACAACTTAGAAGAAGATATATATAATACTATAAACTCTATGAAAAATAAGGGCTATAAATCAATAGCTATTATTTGCAAAAACAAAGAAAATTGTGAAAAGCTATTTAATAATTTAAGCAAAATTGATAACACTATTAATTTAATTACTAGTGATAAATGTGACTTTAAGATAGGTATAAATGTAATAACATCATATTTAGCTAAAGGACTAGAATTTGATGGTGTAATTTTAGCTGATGGAGAAAAATATTTAGATAATGAAGATAAACATCTCTTCTACACAGCATGTACAAGAGCACTGCATGAATTACATATATATACTAATACTTCTCTTGAAGCTATATTACCAAAAGACAGCTCACTTTATACAATAATTTAAAAATTAGTCCCCCACTATATTGTTAAATTTGTGGGGGACATTTTATATTTTTAATTATTTTTCGTTTTATACATTTAAGTATTTAAACTTTTTATGAAGCTTCCAAGTATTATCTTCCCATTTATATATGCATACATTATCAAAGCTACAAGAAAAATTACAAGGCTTTTCATTTATATAATCCCAAAGCTTTTTATATATGTGACCTATTTTTTTAGAAGCTAATGTAACATGAAAAACCTTATCTTTTCCATCATTTTTCCTAAATTCAATATATGGTATTGTACTCATTTTATCTATTAATTTATCATGTATAACCTTACCTTCCTTTGACATAATAACTTTCATATAAATTACTCTATCATTAAAGTGGTCATATCCATGTATTTTATATGGTGCTGCTTTTTCATTACTACATATGCTTTCAATACATTCTTCTAAATCACTTATATCTCCATCATATTCAAATGGAGCTTTTATAGTAAAATGCGCTGGTAACTTAGAGGATTTTGCTTTAAATTTATTAAAAAGATCTTTTCTAATATTATTATTAAAATCTCCTGCTTCTCCATTTACAACAGAAACTATTACATATCTCATATTTCTCAACTCCTTATATAAAACGAAACTTATTCAGGAGGAGTTTTTATCTCCTACTGAATTTAGCTGAGTTAATCTAGGGTCGTGTCCGTTGTTAGCTCCCTGTTATATAGAACAAGGGAGTGTTACAACGACTAGACATCAGATAAATTTATTTTATTATATTAGTTTTTGAAAATCTACCTTGAAATATTTAACTAAAATTATTATTAAAAAATAATTATTTTTATGTTATACTGTTAATAATTAATATTTTAATGAGGTGATTTAATGTTAGAAGTAGGAATGAAAGCTCCTGTATTTGATTTATTAGATAAAGAAGGAAAAGAAGTTTCATTAAAGGATATATTTGAACAATATGAAACAGTTGTTTTATACTTTTATCCAAAGGATTCAACTCCAGGATGTACAAAACAAGCTTGTGGATTTAGAGATACATATTCAGAATATGAAAAACTTAATGTTCCTGTTATAGGAATAAGTAAGGATAGCGTTAGAGCTCATATGAATTTTGCTACAAAACAAGAATTACCATTTATACTTTTATCAGACCCAGAACTTAAAGCTATAAATGCTTATGATGTTTATAAAGAAAAGAAGCTTTATGGAAAAGTTTCTATGGGAGTAGTTCGTACTACTTACATAATTAAAAATGGAGTTATTGATAAAGTATTTGATAAAGTTAAAGCTGCTGAAAATGCCGTTGACGTTTTAAATTATTTACAAGGTAAATAAAAAAGGTGTTAGTAATTACCTATTATTAAGTAATTACTAACACTTATTTATTTTGAAGAAATAATATTAGTAATTATTAAATTCAACATATATACTTGCAAGTGCATTATTTATAAAATCATTTGTAACATATGCATTATCCGAAAATAATAATCCATATTCACTATAAAACCTACTTATCATAAATATAATATAATAATTAATTAAACTAATTTCTATAGTAGCTAAATAAAAAGGAAGAATGGCACTTGAATTAGAAATTGCATAAGTTAAGGAAGGTATAAATATATTATTTATTTCATAATTATTACTTAATACATTTTTAATAAATCCATCTGCATATGTATTATCATGTATTTTTATATTTTCATTATATTTAATATTTCCCTTTTGAACCTCATTTATATACAATCCTATAAAAAAATAATACGGTTCTACTTGTATATTAGAATTAGATATATTATTAAAAGTCGCTGGATTTAAAGAGTCGTAAGTAATATTATTGTACATAGTATAATTATATGTAAGAAAAAAATACAATCTATTATTATTTCTATAAATTATTTTCCCATCTTTAACTAATGGATTTATATTTCCTAAAAACTTTGCACAAGGAGGCAATTTAAAATTATCAAAATTATTACAATATCCTGAATTTTTATATTTGTTTCTATTTTTTCTTGCCATAAACATCCTCCTAATACTTATTTATATACTATGTTATTATTTTTTATAATAAAATAAGTGTGAATTTATTACTTTTATTTTTAAACTTCAAATTCGAGTAATCACAAAGTAATAATTCACACTCGTTTCTTATTATTTATACTTTACATGTAATAATTCATGTGCCTTATCTTCATCTAAAAACTCTTCATAAATTTCTTTAATAATTGGATTTTCATGTGATTTTCTTATTTCACTATTTTTATCATTTTCATATACCCCATTCATACGTGCTTCTAACTTTTCTCTATTATACTTAATATATGGCTGACCACCACCATTAATACATCCTCCAGGACATGCCATAACTTCTATAAAATCATATTTACATTTACCTTCTCTTATTTCCTTCATAATCTTATCTGCATTTTTTAATGAACTAACTACTGCTATATTTATACTCTTATCACTTAAATTTATAGTTGCTTCTTTAATTCCTTTAAGACCTCTAACTTCTGTAAAATCAACCTTTTCTAATTCCTTTTTAGTAATGAATTCATAAGCTGTTCTCAGTGCTGCTTCCATAACTCCTCCGCTACTTCCAAATAACATACCAGCTCCAGTAGATACACCTAAAGGATTATCAAATTTCTCTTCTTTAAGATTTGCTATATCAATAGAATGTTTCATTATTAATTTTGCCAATTCTCTTGTAGTTATTACAATATCCACATCTCCAGCAAGTTCCTCTCTTTGAGCTTCATATTTTTTAGCTATACATGGCATTACAGACACTACTATCATATTTTCTCTTTTTATTTTATATTTATCTGCCAAATAACTTTTTGCAATAGCTCCAAACATTTGTTGTGGTGACTTACAGGAAGATATATATTTCATTTCATTTTTATAATTTAATTCTGCAAATCTAATCCATGCAGGACAACAACTTGTTATTAAAGGCAAATCTTTTTTCTCTTCAAATCTTTTTATAAATTCTTTTGCTTCTTCCATTATAGTTAAATCTGCAGAAAAATTTGTATCAAATACCTTATCAAAATTTAATAACTTAAGTGCTGCTACTATTTTACCTGTTGTTATTTCATTACTTTTTGCTCCAAACTCTTCACATAAAGCAACCCTTACAGCTGGTGCCATTTGTACTATAACAAACTTTTCCGGATCTTCTATTATATTTGGTATTTTTCTATAATCCATTTCTTCAGTTAATGCACCTGTTGGACATACTCCTACGCATTGTCCACAATAAGTACAATTTGTTTCACTTATTGGTTTATCAAGAAATGTTCCAATTTTAGTTTCAAATCCTCTATTTATTGGAGTTAATATATTAGTATTTTGTATTTCCCTACAAGCAACAACACATCTTCTACATAAAATACATTTATTCATATCTCTTTTAAAGACCTTAGAACTATTATCCTTTGGAAATTTATTTTTTTCACCTTTATATAATTCTCTATTTATGCCTAAATTTGCTGCTAACTTTCTTAATTCACAAGTTAAATTTCTATCACAAGTTAAACAGTCATTAGGATGATTAGATAACAATAATTCCACTATATTTTTTCTTGTTTCTAAAACTTCTGTAGAATTAGTTATAACCTCCATACCTTCTTTTACTAATTCTGAACATGCAGTTACTAATTTTGATTTTCCTTTTACTTTAACAACACATACTCTACAACTTCCTTTACAATTTCCTAACACACCATGAGGCAATGTCATATGGCATAAAGTTGGAATTTTTATGCCCACTTTTTTGCAAGCCTCCAAAATTGTAGTGCCTTCTTTAACACATACATCTATATTATTTATCTTCAAATTAACCATAAGCATATCCCCCTTTACTCTCTTACGATAGCTTTCACTGGACAGTTTTTCATACATACTCCACACTTAATACATTTTTCCTTATCTATTACATGTCTAGCTTTTACCTCTCCACTAATACATGAAACAGGACATCCTTTAGCACACTTTGTACATCCAATACATTTATCAGTAATTTTATAACCAACTAAATTTTTGCACTGTCCACTTCTACATTTCTTTTCATATATATGCTCCTTATATTCATCTTCAAAAAATTTCAATGTACTTAGTACTGGATTTGGTGCAGACTCTCCTAATCCACATAAAGAAGCATTCATTATAGTAGATGATAATTTTTTTAAATTATCAATATCCTCTGGTTTACCTTTTCCCTCAGTTATTTTATTTAAAATTTCTAGTAATCTCTTATTTCCCACTCTACAAGGAGTACATTTACCACATGACTCTTCTACAGTAAATCCTAAATAAAATTTAGCTATATCAACCATACAATTATCTTCATCCATTACAATAAGTCCACCAGAACCCATCATTGAACCAATTTCCTTTAAAGTATCATACTCAATAGGTAAATCTAAATATTCTTTTGGAATACATCCTCCTGAAGGTCCTCCAGTTTGAGCTCCTTTAAATTCTTTATTTCCCTTAATTCCTCCTCCAATATCATAAATTAATTCTCTTAATGTTAATCCCATAGGAACTTCAACTAGTCCAACATTATTTATTTTTCCTGCCAATGCAAAAACCTTAGTTCCAGCACTTCTTTCTGTACCTATTGATGAATACCACTTGGCTCCATTATTTATTATTTTATTTATGTTAGCAAAAGTCTCTACATTATTTACACAAGTTGGCTTTTCCCATAAACCTTTTTCTGAAGTTCTAGGAGGCTTTATTGTTGGCTCACCTCTACTTCCTTCTATAGAATGAATTAATGCTGTTGCTTCTCCACAAACAAAAGCACCTGCACCATATTTTATTTCTATATGAAAACTAAAATCAGTACCTAAAATATTATCTCCTAATAATCCATATTCATAAGCCTGTGAAATAGCTATTTCTAACCTACTAACTGCTAATGGATACTCTGCTCTAACATATATATATCCATTAGAAGCACCTATTGCGTAACCACAAATAGCCATTGCCTCTAAAATACAATGTGGATCTCCTTCTAGTATTGACCTGTCCATAAAAGCTCCTGGATCTCCTTCATCTGCGTTACAAATTACATATTTAACATTACCTTTTGCTTTTTTAGTAGCTTCCCACTTTCTACCTGTAGGGAATCCACCACCACCTCTACCTCTTAATCCAGAAGCTTTAACTTCATTAATAACTTCTTCAGGTGTCATATCTATTAATGCTTTTCCTAATGCTATATAACCATTAGCTCCTATAGCCTCTTCTATTTTTTCAGGATTTATAACACCACAATTTTTTAATGCTATTCTATTTTGTTTTTTATAAAAAGGCATGTCTTTTGATTGCTCTATTTTCTCATTAGTATTTGGATCTACATACAGTAACCTATCTACAACTTTCCCATTAATAATATGACTTTCTATTATCTCCTTAACATCATCTTCTGTAACTTTAGTATAAAAAGTATTATAAGGCATTATTTTAATAATAGGCCCTTGAGCACAAAATCCAAAGCAACCTGTTCTTATTACCTTAACTTTTTCACCTAAGTTATTTTCTTTAATTTCTTTTTCTAGTCTTTTTATTATTTCCATAGAATTAGATGCTCTACATCCAGTATCATTACATACTAATATTTCAATTTTTTCTTTAGTGCTTGTATCTAAATTTCTAAACTTAATTATTTCACTATACTTATTTCTTAATGAAACCAATTCATCATAACTTTTTATTTTACCCATACTCTAACCTCTATATTCATTTAATATATTTTTTATATCCTCTGATTTTACTTGACTATATATTTTTTCATTTATTCTTATTACAGGTGCTAATCCACATGCACCTATACATCTTAAAGTGTCTAATGTAAATAACCCATCTTCAGTTGTTTGCCCCTCATCTATATTTAGCTCTCTTTTAAATTCTTCTAGTATATCTCCTGCACCTTTTACAAAGCATGCAGTTCCCTCACAAATGCTTATTACATTTTTACCCTTAGGCTCTGTTGTAAAATATGAATAAAAAGTAATAACTCCATATACTTTTGTTTTAGGTATTTCTAATTTATCTGCAATAAAACTCTGTACCTCTTCACTTATATAACCAAAATTATTTTGAGCGTAATGTAATACTGAAATTAATGCACTTTCTTTATCTTCTTGCTTTAAAATAAATTCTTCTAATTCTTTTAACTTAATACTAGATATCTTCACTTTTACCACTCCATTCTTGCTATAGTTATTTAAAATAATCTTCACAATATATATATATTAATAAAGTTCCAATAAAATAAGGACATTAGATAAATTTATATAAAAATAACCTATCTAATGTCCTATTTATTCGTTTAACCTATATTAAGTTTTATATATACTTAACACCAAGTTTTTTTAATTCTTCACGAAACTTCATAACTTTTTTCATTGGAAATATTGTATCTACAGAATCTTTTAATATTTCCACCTTAAATCCTAACTTAGCTGCACTTTTAGCAGTTAATGAAACACATCCACCTTCATCAATACCACAAATTTGCACTGTATCTATTTCATGATTTTCCATAAAAAATCTTAATTCCTTAACAGAAAATGCATCACCATGATGTTTTTCAAAATAATGCTTTGAAACTTTTTTTAGTTTATTGCTTAATTGAGCTCCCTCGGTCCCACTAATTCCATACTTAAGCACTTTTCTTGAAATAAAGTTATCTCCTAATACATGTGCTATATATATAACCTTATCTCCATTTTTATTACTTTCCTCTATGTTACTATTAATGTTTGAAATAAGCTTGTCTATATCTTTATAGCAAAACCTATTTTTGTCTCTGTTATCTCCTATAAAATCATTTTGCATATCAATTACTAATAATGCCTTTTTCATATATATTACCCTCTTTTTTAATTAAATTTATCCTTAAAATAACTCATCTAATAGTATATAATATCTTACTTTTTTCTCATCACAAGGAATTCCTAACTCTTTAAAAAACTTTTCTTTATATATATCACTTCCAAAGTTATGCTCTAATGATCTAACACATAACGCAATATCTTGCCATTTATCAGAAATACCACTCCTTCCCAAATCAATAAATCCACTAATTTCGTTATTTTCACTAAATATATTAGGTAAACAATAGTCTCCGTGAGAAAATACTAATTCTTCTTCTGGTTTATTTTCTAATAAATATTTATATAACTCTTTTGGCGAAGAAAACCCTTTTTCTCCAAATGTATCTTCTTCAACATTATCCATATCAACTAAATTATTATCTATTCTTATTTTGGCTAATCTAAGCTTATTGTTTACATCATTATAACTTTGACACCCTTCAATTAATAATCTAAATAATATTTTCCGTATTCTTAGTATCTAATAAATACATCATAGGCGTATACCTAATTCCATTTTTCAATTGTTCACAATCTGTATCTACAAATCCAAAGTTATGATAAACTGGAGCTTCAAATTCCATATATACATCTAGTGCTAATTCCATAGCTTTATTAAACTCTTCATTTTTTATTCTTCTTATTGTTGTCATTAAACTTTCACCCCACCAACTTTTCTTATACCTAATTTTACCATTTATATTGGTTAAATTAAATATATTCATTAAATAAATACATACAAAAAAAGTCATTGTAAATGACTCATATCATTTACAATGACTTTTATTAACAAATTATTCTAACTCATTACTACAACATCTTTTTTTATGACACCTCTTACATTTACATAAAGATTCACATTCATTACTTAGCTCATAATCTCCACCCTCTATTTTTAATAAGTATCCATTTACTAAAGTATCAGCTATCTTTAAGCGTGCTTCATTATAAATTCTTTGTATTGTTGTACGAGCTACATTCATTTTTTTAGCACACTCCTCTTGTGTCATACCTTCTAAATCCATAAGCCTTATAGCTTCATATTCATCTATAGTCATTATAATAACTTTCTCTTCCACATAATCTCTATTTATAGGACCAAATAAATTACTTTTAGGTAAACAACAAACCTTTCTGCATTTTCTAGGTCTTGGCAAATTTTTCATCTCCCTTCAAATAATTATTGACATATGTTCTTTATAATATTAGTATAATCTATAAAGGGCATATGTCAATAACTATGCTTTATAGATTTTATGGAGGTTTTTTTATTATGAAAATAGCATTACCATCACGTAATAATAATATCGATAATCACTTTGGACACTGTGAGTACTTTACTGTATTTACTGTTAATACTGAAACTAAAGAAATACTTTCTTGTGAAACAGTTCAACCTCCTGCTGGATGTGGTTGTAAATCAAATATTGCATCAACTCTTGCTAATATGGGAGTTAAAGTTATGCTTGCTGGAAATATGGGAAATGGTGCTGTAAACAAATTAAATACTGTTGGTATAGAGGTAATTCGTGGTTGCTCTGGAGATATAAAAACAGTAGCATTGAATTATCTTAATGGCTCTATTAAAGACTCTGGTATTCTTTGTGAAAGCCATGGGCATGAATGTAGCCATAGTTAATTTTATTAACGCCTATGAATATAAAATTCATAGGCGTTTCTTTATTTAATAATAGAATAAAATCCTTAAAGTAGTAAAAGCTATATTTGACTATAAACTAAGGAAGACTCATATGAAAAAACTTAAGAAAACTTTTTTAATATTATTAACTGTGATTTACATAGTTACCTTTTTTCCCTCTACAACTAAAGCTTTTATCCCTTCAGATGTAAGTATTGTTAAGGATTCTAAACGTATTTCAACTTTGCCTAATAACTTTCGTAAGACTACTGATATAAACGAACTGACCAAGCTTAAATCCCTTGACTTAACTGGAATAGATAAACTAAATATTTCAGGTAGTGAACAATTTTCATCTATGAATCTTCCACTAATAAAAGACGAAATAGATGATAAATTTTCTATAATAGCTGTAGATTTAAGAGAAGAATCTCATGGATTTATAAATGGTATTCCTATTAGCTTTGAAAATGAACATAACAATGCTAATAAAGGTTTTAGCCTTAATGATATTACTATTATTGAAAAGAAAAATCTAGATTCTATAAAACTAAATACTCCACTAACTCTTCATAATGGAAAAGTTATTATTCCAAAAAAAGTAGAAACTGAACTTCAGTTAACTAAGGATAATAATATTTCCTATATAAGAATACCTGTTACAGATGGTGGTTTACCTACAGATGATATGGTTAAATATTTTATTGATTTTGTTAATAATCAACCTGAAAATACTTGGTTGCATTTTCACTGTAAGGCTGGAATAGGTAGAACTACTACCTTTATGATAATGTATGATATTGTTAAAAATTGCAAG
>JAFADP010000104.1 GCA_023424785.1 Bacillota bacterium | reverse complement strand
TATGGTAAATTAATAGAATCCATTAAAGATGGAATAATAATTTTTTATTTTAATAAACTTTATTATATTAATGGAGAAGCATTAAAAATATTAAATATAGATACTTATAGAGAAGTGATAGGAAGAGATTTTAAATACATAATGAAGCAAATATTACCAAATAGTAATTTTGAAAATGAATTTTATTATTATTCACAATGTAAAGAAAATAAAAATATAAAAAATAACAAACTTTTTAAGATAAATAATTTAGAGAAAGATGATAAAGAGTATGCAGTAAGCCTTTTAAAAATAGATGATTTAAGTAAATTAATATATATAAAAGATGTTACTGAAATTAATAAGAGTATTAAAATAAGAACTGAGTATGAAGAATACTTAAAAGAAGAGGTATTAAAAAAAGAATTTTACTCCAATATATCTCACGAACTTAGAACTCCTATAAATTTAATTTATTCTGCATTACAGCTTAAGGAATGTTATATTAATAACCATAATCTTTTAGCAACAAAGAAAAATAATCAAGCAATAAAGCAAAATTGTTTAAGGCTTATTAGAACAATAAATAATTTTATTGATACAAATAGGATTTCAGAGGGTTATTTTAATATTAATACAAAAACGTATAATATAGTTTCATTAGTGGAAAATATAACCCTAGCATGCAAGGTTTGGACTAATAAGATACATAATACATTAATATTTGATGCAACTGAAGAAGAAATTCCAGTAAGATGTGATAAGGATGCTATGGAGAGAGTAATGTTAAACTTGTTATCTAACAGTGTAAAATATGGAGTTGAGAATGGAGAGATAGAGGTGTTAGTAGAAGGGCAGGAAGATGATATATATATTCATGTAAGGAATAAGGGACATATTATAAGTGAAGAACTTTTACCTTATATTTTTGACAGGTTTACAAAACTTAATAAATCTTTAAATAGAAAAAAAGAAGGAAGTGGATTGGGATTATTTCTATGTAAGGGATTAATAGAATTACAAGGAGGAACTATTAATGTTGAATCTAATGATGATGTTGGTACCGACTTTATTATTAAGTTAACTAGAGCTTATCATGATGAAAAAGTAGAAAAGGATGAATTACTTAATATGGATATTATAAATGAAAAAGTAGCAACTGAATTTTCAGATATATATATCTAATCATAATAAGATTTATTTAAACATAATATTTAATAGCATGATGTTTAAAGGAGAGTATTTTGGGAAATATATTTAAAGTAAAAGGAAAATTTAGGTTAATACCTTTTTTAATAAGTATATTTATACCTATTAGTGGAGCATTTTTAATAAGTAGAGTATTTGGAGATGCAGCCAAAATATATTATGAGTTGGATAGACCAATTTTTGCACCACCAGCATTTATTTTTCCTATAGTTTGGATTATTTTATATATTTTAATGGGATTTGCATGTTATAGAATATATATGATTAGAGATGCAGGAGAAAATACAGGAACAGCACTATTTTATTACATAATACAACTAATATTAAACTACTTTTGGTATGTATTATTTTTTGGTCTTAGATTATATGGATTATCATTTGTTGAATTAATTATATTATTTATTTTTGAAATAATAACATTTATTAAGTTTATTAAATTAGATAAAATTGCAGGATTTTTATTAATACCATATATATTATGGACTATTTTTGGTGGTGTATTGAACTTTTTTATATGGATGAAAAACGAAATGTAGTATAATATAATTATAATGAATTGTAGGCATAATAACTTTTAGTTAGTTAGCATGCCTATTTTTTCGCTTAGATTGATAGGAGAGGAAATTACTTAATGAGTAGATTAATTATTGCAGAAAAGCCCTCTGTAGCAAAAAACATAGCAGATGCATTAAAAATCAAGAAGAGAAATAATGGTTATTTTGAAGGGGAAGGATATTATATAACTTGGGCATTTGGACATTTACTTCAACTATTTGATGCAAAAGATTATGATGAAAGTATGAAGGGATGGAGAATGGAGAAGTTTCCATTTATACCTCAGTCATTTGAATATAAAATTAAGTGTGAAAATAACAATAGATCTGTTGAGGATAAGGGAGCAAAAAATCAAATAACTATAATTAAAAATTTAATTGATAGAGAAGATGTAGAATCAATAATTTCTGCAACGGACTTTGATAGAGAAGGGCAAGTTATAGCAGATGAGATATTTGGATATTTAAAAGTTCAAAAGCCTATATATAGACTTTTACTTAATGAATGGACACCTGATGAAGTTAAGAAAGGTCTTCAATCTCTTAAAGATAATAAGGAAATGAAACCACTTCAAGATGCAGGAATAGGAAGACAATGGTCAGACTGGATTATAGGTATTAATTTAACATCAGTAGCTACATTAAGATATAATCCAAATGAAAAGAAAATTTTAAATATAGGTAGAGTTTTATTGCCAACATTAAAGATTATCTATGATAGAGATAAAGAAATAGAAAACTTTAAGTCCTCTACATATTATAAAATAATTGCTACATTTAAAACTAAAAATAATGAAGAATTTGATGGAACTTATTATATAAATAATAATGAAAAATTTGAAGATAAAAATGTGGCAGAAGAATTAAAGAAGCTATTAAGTGATAAACAAGCTGAAATTATAGAAAAGCAAGTTGAAAAGAAAAAAGAATATCCACCATTTTTATTTAATCTTTCTAATTTACAAGGCTATATAACAAGTAAGTATAAAGGGTGGACTTCAGATAAGGTTTTAAAGGTGGCTCAAAGTCTTTATGAAAAGAAGTTTACCACTTATCCAAGAACTGGAAGTATAGCTTTAGATGAAAGTCTAAAGGATAAAACAAGGAAGGTTCTTGAAACATTAAAACAGGGATTGCCATATGAAGATAAAATAAAATTTGTTGCTAATAAAAGAGTATTTGATAATTCAAAGGTAGAAAGTCATAGTGCTATTATTCCTACATATATTAAGCCAACAGGATTAAGTAAGGATGAAGAAATAGTATATAATGCTATAAAAAATAGATTTATTATGCAGTTTATGCCTGTAGCAGAATTTGAAGAAACGAAGTTAACATCAAAAGTAAATGATGAAGGATTAAAAGGAGTTTTTATTTCTAAAGGAAAGGTTCAAATAGTAGAGGGGTGGCGTGTTGTAGAAAAAATTGAAAGTAAAGATACTATTTTACCTTTAGTTAATGAAAGAGATATTGTAGATGTAGTTAATAGTAAGGTAAATGCTGTAACTAAAAAACCTCCAAAACTTCATACAGAAAAAACCCTTTTAAGAGTAATGGAGACATGTGGAAAGAGTTTTAAGGATGAGGAAGATTCTGAAGAAATGATGGCATCTATTTTAAGTGGATTTAGTATAGGAACTCCAGCTACAAGAGCAGAGACAATAAAAAAACTTAAGGATGCAGGATATATTAAAGGAAAAGGCAAAAGTCTTACATGTACAGAACTTGGAAAAACATTGGTTGAAATTTTCCCAGTAAAAGATCTTTTGGACTTAGAGTATACAGGAAGACTTGAGAAGACATTATCTGATATAGAGAAAGGTAAATTTAAAAAACAAGATTTCTTAGACATGATAAAGAGCTTTACTATAAAAGCTGTTGAAGATATAAAAAATGATACATCTATGCTAAAGAATTTTAAAGTAGATTTACCAGAGGGAGCAGAGAGTATTGGGAAGTGCCCTATATGTGGTAATGATGTTATAGAAAATGATAAGAGTTTTGGGTGTGTAAATTGGAAAAATGGATGCAGATTTACTATATGGAAAGATGATAAATTTATAAAATCCTTAGGCAAAAATGTTTCGAAGGAAATGGTAGAGATATTACTTAAGAATGGTAAAGTTGGTTTTAGAAATCTAAGAAGTAAAAAAGGCACAACATTTTCAGCATATTTAAAATATGAAAGAAATAATGAAACTGGCTATTTTAATTGGAAATTTGAGTTTATTAATTAGTTAATTGACAAATAATAAAGTGTATTATAAAATATAGAAAGCTTAAGGGAGTAGTTTGCGTACTATACGTGATTTGTCAACATACTGGTTTTAACCTGGCAAATCTTAATTAATGAGACTTGAGTATATTTGTTATACAAATATACTTAGGTCTTTTTGTTTTCCACAATAAAATATAAAGGAGCTGAAAAAATATGGGATTTGTTGAACTATTTATGATTGCCATAGGTCTGTCTATGGATGCTTTTGCAGTAGCAATATGCAAAGGTTTAAATATGAAAAAGGTGAACTATAAAAATACAGTTATAATTGCATTATTTTTTGGAGTATTTCAAGGAGTAATGCCATTAATAGGATGGTTACTAGGAAGGAACTTTGAACAATACATAACTAGTATTGACCACTGGATTGCATTTGTTTTATTAGCATTTATAGGTGGTAACATGATAAGAGAAGGATTAAAAGGTGATGATGAAGTATCAGAAGAAGCTTTAACAACATTAGAGTATAGTGAAAAGCTTGATTTAAAAGAATTAACTGTTATGGCTATAGCAACAAGTATAGATGCATTAGCTATAGGAATAACATTTGCATTCTTAAAGGTTTCTATAGTTCCAGCAGTAAGTTTAATTGGAATAACTACATTTATTATTTCTTTAGGTGGAGTTTTTATAGGAAATTATTTTGGTGTTAAATATAAAAATAAGGCAGAAATAGCAGGGGGAGTAATTTTAATATTAATAGGAACAAAAATTCTTTTAAGTCATTTAGGAATATTTTAGAATAAAAATAGAGCACTATCTTTTATGGATAATGCTCTATTTTTATTTTATTAAGTTATATAAAAAATATGATAAATTATAAGATAAGGGCGCAATAAATACAGTTATTATGCCAGCAATACCAATAGACAAACTACTCATAGCACCTTCGATTTCGCCTATTTCTAATGCTTTACTAGTACCAATTGCATGAGAAGCTGTTCCAATAGCAACTCCAATAGCTACGCTATTAGTTATTTTAAGAACATTGCATATTGTAGGTCCTATAATTGCACCTATTATTCCAGAAATTATTATTGCAAGCACTGTAATAGGTAAAATTCCTCCTAATTGATTTGAAAGTTCAATACCTATAGGAGTAGTTACGGATTTTGGAAGTAATGATTTTATAATAGATGAGTTCAATCCAATAAAGTGAGAAATTACTATAATAGATAATAGTCCAATAGAACAACCACCTAATGTACCCATGATTATAGCTTTAGAATTTTTCCTTAATAAGTCTAATTGTTTATATAGTGGTACAGCTAGTACAACTGTTGCGGGACCAAGAAACATATTAATAAATTTTGCACCATTATTATAAGTATCAACATCAATATGAAATGCAGTTAATACACATATAACAATACCAACAGCTATTAATAATGGATTAAATATAGGAATTTTAGTTTTTCTATATATGTACAAGCCTATTTCAAAAGCTATTAATGATAATATAAGTCCGAACAATAAATTATTTGTTATTGTGCTCAATTTTATTGCCTCCAATATTTTTACTTTTTTTTGTTATAAATTGTACTATTAAGCCTGTTATGGCAATTATAATAATAGTAGTACTTACACAAACTATAAGAAGTTTAAGCCAAGTATCTTTTATAATTCCAACTGATGACATAAGTCCTACCCCAGCAGGAATAAAGAAAAATGCTAAATGGTCTAATAGAAAATTTGATATAGTTTCTATTTGTTCTAGTTTTATAATCTTAGTACATAGAAGAACTAATAATATAATCATACCTAAGATATTACCAGGTATAGGGAGTGAAAGTATACTTGAGATAAATTCTCCTAATAAATAGATTCCTAGGATTATAATAGCTTCTCTAAATAATTTCATTACTATTACCTCCAAAAATAAAAATAAATGTAAAATATTTAATAATATGATAATATTATATCACTTGAGGTATTAGTAATAAAGTTGTTTATGAGTTATATTATTAAAATTATGTTATAAAAAGTTTATAAAGGGATTTGAATACAGATAATATAAAAGAGGATTTCTCAATCCTCTTTTATATATAATAATTAAAGTTTATTAACATATTTTCTCTCAATAACTGCAACAATTTTATACATAATAAAGGCTATAACTGATAATATTACAATACTCATCATAACCATATTAAGTTGAGAAATCTGACCACCGTAAACTATTAAAAAGCCAAGACCTTTCCTTGCAACTAAAAACTCACCCATTATAACTCCAACCCAAGATAGACCTACATTTATTTTTAAGGCAGATATTAATACAGGAATACAATAAGGAATAATTAGATATCTTAAAGTTTGAAGTTTTGAGGCACGAAGAGTTTTCATTAATAATATTTTTTCCTTATCAACTTCTAAAAAACCAGAAAATACGCTTATAATTGTGGTAACTATAGAGATTAGTAACGCTATTACAATTATTGCAGAAGTTCCATTTCCAATCCAAAATATAATAATTGGTGCTAAAGCCACTTTAGGTAGTGCATTTAAAACAACTAAGTATGGTTCTAAAACTTTTGAACTAAAAGGAAACCACCATAGTATTACAGCTATAAATGTTCCAAGTAATGTTCCTATAGAAAATCCTAAGATAGTTTC
>JAFADP010000090.1 GCA_023424785.1 Bacillota bacterium | reverse complement strand
TCTTCTTTTTTTATTAATTCTATTGCTTCACTTTGTGTAAGTTCTCTATTTTTTTCTTCTTCTATTCTTTTAGCTTCTTCTTCTCTTCTTTTAGCTTCTTCTACTGCTTGGATTTTAGCAATTCCTTCTTCTATTAATCCATTCAGTTCTTCTAATTTTAATGATTGTTCACTAGTGATATTTTTATTTAATAATTCTTTTAACATTGTAGTTGCATCATTATAGCTCTCTTCATTAATCAATTCCTGAAGCTCATTAATTTGTTTATTAATTTCATCTATTTCTTTCATTCTAGCTTCTATACTTTCTTTTAAAGCTTCTATATCTTCTTTTATTTTGTATTCTTTATATGAATCATCTATACTATCTATTTTTTCTTTAGCTTCATTAAGTTTATTTTCTTCCATTAATACTTTTGATTCTTTATAAGTATTAATTATATTATAAAGTGTATTTGCTATTTTATTATCTTTATCTTCATCTAAAGCTAGCTCTAATGATACTAGTGCTTTTTCATATTCTCTATTATTTATTTCTACTTGTGCTTTTTCAATTGATTTTTTTACTATGCTATTTCCACATCCAACTAAAGAAAATGATAATAGTAACATAGCTAAAACTAACGTTAATTTTTTCATTTGTTTACCCCCTTATAATAAAACTCATCATTTTATTATATTAAATATTTTATAATTATAGTTCATGTTATAAAAAAAAGACTTTAATTTTACATTAAAGTCTTTTTTCATATCTTTGGTGGCTTACCGGGGAATCGAACCCCGGACACCTTGATTAAAAGTCAAGTGCTCTACCGACTGAGCTAGTAAACCATATTGTTCAAAGATATTAATGGAGCAGGTAGTGGGAATCGAACCCACCTTTCCAGCTTGGAAGGCTGGAGTATTACCGATATACGATACCTGCATATTAAATTTTTCATCTTATTTAAACAATATATCTCAAAGATATTATGGAGCAGGTAGTGGGAATCGAACCCACCTTTCCAGCTTGGAAGGCTGGAGTATTACCGATATACGATACCTGCATATTATTTTTTTATCTTATTTAAACAATATATCTTAAAGATATTATGGAGCAGGTAGTGGGAATCGAACCCACCTTTCCAGCTTGGAAGGCTGGAGTATTACCGATATACGATACCTGCACATTAATTTTTCATGGTGACTCCTAGGGGAATCGAACCCCTGTTACCACCGTGAAAGGGTGGTGTCTTAACCGCTTGACCAAGGAGCCTTGACTAAGATGTAAAACAGCTGACTCCGATATAATACTATACTTTTTAAAGCTTGTAAAGGGGTTTTTTATATTTTTCTTTATTTTTTTTATTTTTAGTAACTTTTATGTCTTTAGACGACAAAAGTCAAAGTATTTATACACCATACTTTGACTTTTTATTTACATTTATTCTTCTATTCCCATATAAAGTGTTACTGCAACGTCATCTAATACATACCACTTATCATCACTCTCAACAACCATCATAATACTATCTCCTGTTGTTGAACTTGTACTACCTTTTACTTTATAATTATATTTAATTGAATATAATTCATCTACTTCATCTTTAGCCATACCTGTTATAGTAATTAATTTTTCAAGTTGTTCTTCTCCTTTTTCTTTTGCGCTTTTCATAAGATCATTTGTTTCTGTAACATCAATTGATATGTCTAGATTATCTCCATATGCGCTTTTTAATGCTGTAATTGCTGCTGCTTCTGTAAATTTTATTGTTTCTAATTGACTTGAATCATATGCTAGATATGATTTTTCCATACATTCAGAATACTTGTCCATATCACTCTTCTCAATGGCATCACACACATTCTCAATTGCTTCTTCATAACCTTTAGTGTTTCCACCTACAAAGTATTTGCAGCCTGCTAGTCCTAATACTATAAGTATTATAGTAGCTATAAGTATTTTTTTTAAATTACTGCTCCCCATTATTTTATCCCCTTTTACTATATAATTTTACAATTATTATGTAATATTATACATTAATTGTAATATAGTGTAAATAAGTATTTGGATTATATAGTAAAAATAAGACTACAAATATATAGTAGATAAAAAATTTGCTATACAGATATTCAATTATATTTACCTATACATAAAAAATCCTTATTGTTTCATTTAAAATGATCAATAAGGATTTTTTATAAATAGTTATCTTTTATTTTCTATAATGTTTGATATTATTCCTTTACATCTTCCACATGCTGTACCAGCTCCAGTAACTTCACCAACTTTTTCAATAGTATCTGCTCCGTTTTTTACTGCATTTACTATCTCATCTATAGATACATTTTTGCATTTACATGCATTTTTTAATAGTACTTCTATTTCCTTAAGTTCAGTGTCATTTTCTATAACTATATCAGATAAATTTTTAAGTTCATCTATAGTTCTTGCTCCTTGAGCTTGAGCCATTCTAACTTTTAAGTATTTTTGCATATCTAAATTCATACGTATAACCTCCTTATGTTTAAGTTTAGTAATTTTATTGTTTGCTATACTACATATAGATATATCCTAAGAAATTATATCTAAACCATTTTTTAGTGTCAATGTCTACATTGTTATTATTTATAAATATTTCAAAAATAAACATAGAAATAAAATAATAATTTATTTTATTTCTATACCATAAATATTTCCACCTCGTGTGGCTATTACTATAATATCTCCAAATATAGCTGGTGATGCTTCTACATTTGCATCTAAGGTTATTCTATTAAGTACTTGTCCGCCTTTGCCATTTAACAAGTATACATTTCCTGCAGAATCACATTGAATTATATATGCATTTCCATTCTTATCATAAAAATCTACTGGAGAAGACCAAATATAATTATCTATATCTGTTTCCCATACTATTTTCCCTGTACTTTTACTCATAGCTATAATAGCTCCTTTATTAAAGCCTTTATATCTAGCTAGCGAAAATATAACTAAATCTGATATATTATTTTTTCCAACAATATTAGTTGCTAAAACACCACCATTTACAGCATCACTACCTATAATAGATTCACACGTAAATTCATTTTTCCACACTACTTCTCCATTTAATCCATTTATTTTTTTAACTGTAGATGTTCCTATTGTTCCTTGATGATCCACTTCATCTCCAGTATATAAATAAGGAGTTCCATCCTCATCATCAATAGTTATTGATGCATCAGTATCATCATTTCCACTTAATAACCACTTAGGCTCCATACTTCTTACGTCTATACATTGAATATCTCCATTATTATCTGCAAAATATAATAAGTTTGCATATGCTGCAACACTATTTTCAATTCCTAATCTACCAGAATTATTACTTGTACTATATCTGTATTTTGTGATTTCTGGATTAATTGATAAGGTATTTTCTTCCTTGTTATAATCAGTATTTAACTTCATGGCATATAATAATCCATTTTCTCCACCTTCAATAACAATATCACCTTCAGAATATATTAAGGCAGAGCCATCAAAGGCTGGCCATCCTCTATGAGCAAATTCATCCATTCCATTAATTTCATATAAACTGCTACCATCAATTAAACTATAAATATTAAATCCAGTTACTCCAGACTCATTAATACCTTCACCTACATATAATAGTGGAAGACCTCTTGAATCTATAGCCAAGCTACCTTTTATAGGATTTCCAACATTAATTTTTCGTCTGCTTTCATCACCTGAATCTAAATCTAAAAAATAAATATTTCCATCTAATGATGCATATATTACTTCTGTAAAATCTTCTTTATTTTTATATTTATCCTTTATATTCATGGATTTTTTTAAGTTATCATTCCACTTTATAATACTTGGCTGACCAGTCCAACCTGCACCTCCACCCCATGTACTAAAAGATGTTGTAAACTTCCATTTAACACTTAATTTTTTACTACTTATATTACTTATTCCATAAGATGCAGTATTTCTAAAATTACCTCCTCTAAACCCAATAATACCTTCTAAATTAGTATATACATCTTTAAAAAGCACATTATTACATAAAGTTCTATCTCCAGAAATTTCATAATAATAATTTTCTCCAATTGTTGATTCTATATCTATTGGTTCTATTTTCTTCTCAGTATTTTCTTGTCTAATATCTGGAGTGTTTGTTTCTTTATTACCCTCTACAATAATATCACTTTCCTTCTGTGATAATACATCTGTCTTTTTACTTTCTTTATTAAATCCTATATACGTCAATACACCTATTGTCATTCCCATTAATATGAATATTTTTAATTTCTTTTTCATAACAAACACCTATATATAAAATTTTAAATATGTAAAATTTATTATGAAAATGACAAAAGGATTAATTAATATAATTATTATATCAATTAATCCCATATTATGTAAATATTTTATTGCTTTTTAAAATACTCACTTAATCCATTTCTATTGGTAATTATTATACTTCTCCCCTTAAATAGTATTAACTTCTCTTGTTGCAAAGTTTTTAAAGCTCTTGATATAGTCTCTCTAGGTGCTCCAAACATATCTGATAAATAGGTTATAGTTATTTTTAAATTAATAAGTATCCCCTCTTCACACTCTATTCCATAATCTTTACTAAGTTTTAATAACTTTGCTGCTACTCTTTTTTCTACTTTTTTAGGTGTAGAATTTTTTATTTGCCTATATAAACGTCTTACTTTCTTTGATAATGAATTAATTATTATTTTAGTTAACTCAAAATCACTTTCCATAACTTTTATAAATTTATCTTTGTTAAAACATAATATTTCTGCATCCTCAAATACTTCACAATTAATAGAACTTGGTAAATTATCTAACATTACATCATTAATTACTTTACCTTCACCTAATATAAATATTATTTTCTTTTGAGCATTTTCACTTATTTTATATAATGATACTTTACCACTTACTATTATATATACTGTTTCTACCTTTTCCCTATCATGAAATATATGAATCCCCTTTTTATAACTAACTATACTCCCTATACTTCCCAGACTTTCTATTGTTTCATTTTTCAACTCTTGAAACAATTCTAATTTTCTTAATGTCTTTATCATATTGTTCCTCCAAAGTAATAGGTTTAGTTATTTAATAATAGTATCTACTTTGTTAAATATAAATATAATAATTTAATTGTATTTTCTAATGCTTTATAATGAGTTCTTTCCATTCCATGAGATGCATGTACACCAGGCCCTATAAGTGCTCCTCTTATATCATTTCCTGCTCTTAATGCAGCACTTACATCTGATCCATACATAGGATATATATCTACAGAGTAATCTACATTATTTTCTTTTGATAAATTTATTAACTCTGTAGTCATATTATAATCATAAGGCCCACTTGAATCTTTTGCGCAAATACTCACTTCATATTCTGTGCAAGATAAATCATCACCTATACACCCCATATCAACTGCTATTAACTCACTAATATCACTTGGTATATATGCTGATCCATGACCAACTTCTTCATATATAGAAATTACAATTTTTGTTGTAAACTTAGGCTTTATATTTTCTCTACTCATAAGTTCTAGCAACCCTATTAAAGCTGCCACACTTCCTTTATCATCAATAAATCTTGATTTTATAAATCCACTTTCAGTAATAGTTGTCTTTGGATCAATAAATATAAAGTCCCCTGGAGCAATTCCTAATGCTAAAACATCTTCTTTATTTCTTACTACTTCGTCAATTCTAATTTCCATGTTTTTTTCATCTCTAGTCTTAGACTTACTATCTTCAAAAACATGTGCTGCTGGACTAGTACTTAAAAATGTACCTGTATAAATCTTTCCATCCCTTGTTCTTATTTTACAATACTCACTATCTAATGTAGGTACTATAGGTCCTCCTAATATTGTAAACTTTAAAGTACCATTTGGCGTTATAGATCTAACCATTGCCCCTAATGTATCTACATGCGCACAAAGTCCTACTGTTTTCTCATTACTATGTCCTTCAATAGTAATTACTCCACTTCCTTTATTAGTTCTTTCAAACTTATATCCATATACTTTTATCATTTGCTCTATTTTATTAATTATTTCAAAGCAAAATCCTGTTGGACTGTCAAACTCTAATATTTCTTTTGCTGTATTTAAAACATACTCTTTATTTATTTTTAACTCCATATATTTCTCCTCACTTAATAATTAATACTTTTACTTATTATACCATGGTAATGGAATTTATTTTTATAATATCTACTTTATTTTTAAAGATAAACAATACAATCATTTTGAAAGTTAATAAAAAAAGACTTGTAATGTACTAAGTACTTTACAAGTCTTTTTCAATATCTTTTTGGTGGCTTACCGGGGAATCGAACCCCGGACACCTTGATTAAAAGTCAAGTGCTCTACCGACTGAGCTAGTAAACCTCGCATTATAAAGATATTATGGTGCGTCTTAAGAGATTCGAACTCCTGGCCCACGCCTTAGAAGGGCGTTGCTCTATCCAGCTGAGCTAAAGACGCATATTATGGAGCAGGTAGTGGGAATCGAACCCACCTTTCCAGCTTGGAAGGCTGGAGTATTACCGATATACGATACCTGCATATTATTTTAAAATGGTGACTCCTAGGGGAATCGAACCCCTGTTACCACCGTGAAAGGGTGGTGTCTTAACCGCTTGACCAAGGAGCCAAAAACTTATCTGCCGCAGCTGACTTCCTTATAATACAACATTAATTCACACTTGTAAACCCCTTTTTTAAAATTTTTCGACATTTTTTTTATTTTTATTTTTTATAGCCTTAATTTAAGATATAAAATGTTAGAATATGTAAATAAAAAATGTGATATACTTTATATAATAAAAAAATTGAATGGAGGGTATTATAATGTTATATAATTTTAAATCTAGTGAAATTGAATCTATAGTTAAAGTAATTATTGAAAATAAAAAATATGAAGAAGCCTATGGATATACTAATGATGAGTATGAATTTCCTGTACTTATAGAACAAAAGTTAGATAAATTAAGTGTAGATGAATATGAAGATTTAATTACTACTTGTGAAGAAATTGCAGCGCAAGTAGAAGATGTATTAACTGGTGAACTTAATATGCTTCATAAATTACATGAAGAAATTAAAATAGCAATTGATAATTACATAAGTTGATATTTTTTCCAATTATACTATAATATATTATTATTAATACTTAATAATAATATATTATATAAAGGGGGGATTTTTTATGAAGAAAAAATTAATAAATTTCTTATTAGTTGTTGCTATGTCTATCTCTGTTTTAGTTCAAGCAACACCTGTAAAAGCAGAAGAAACATGTACTGCATCAGCTAACTTTACTGAAGATGAAGCTATAAACAACAACTCTGATAATGAAATAGTTGAAATTGAAGATGATAACTTAAGAAAAGCATTAAATATTAAGCTAGGCAAACCTGAAGATAGTGAACTTACTAAAGGAGAACTTAAATTAATTACTAGTTTAGATATTTCTAATTCTAATATAACTTCTTTGCAAGGTCTTGAATATTGTGGCAACTTAATTTCTCTTAATATTAGTCATAATTCTGTAACAGATATTACTCCTCTTGAAAATCTTTCGGAAATAGTAGATTTAAATATAAGCTATAATAACATTACTGATGTTAAGCCTTTAGAAGGTTTAAAAAACTTAATTACTATAGATACTACCTCTAATTCTATTGTAAATATAGATATACTAGATGGAATTCTTAAAATTGATGGTAATAGTTCAAGTGATAAAATTATAGATGTTAGCCTATCAGAAGATTTATCAAACTTAATTAATATTGATATATCTTCTATTACTGATTCTAACTTTGATTTTTCTTCAACATTAGATGATATTATTTCTAATAATACTTCTTCTGGATCAAATAATTCTTCAAACTTAGGAAGCGACTTTTTAAGTTCATTAGGAGGTTTAGATATTACTAAACTTTTAAGTGGCTCTAGTTCTCTTGGATCTTTAGGTAGCCTTGGTACTGGAAGTTTTAATAGTTTAGGTAGTTTAGGTAGTTTAAATAAAAACCTTGGAACTAATCTTTCTTCAAATAGTAGCACTTTAAAAAATAGTTCAAATACGCTTTTTGCTAAACCTACTAATACAGGAGATGCTGGCTTTATTACATTATCACTTTTAGCTTTATCATCTCTAACATCATTAATATTTAATAGAAAAAGTTCTAATAATTAAAATAAAAGTGTGAGTATTTTTTCTCACACTTTTACCTTTTGAATTATTTTATGTAATATATGAAATAATATATTTGTAAAATTTATTTTTGGAGGAATTTATATGGCAGAAATAACTGGTGTAGTAAAATGGTTTGATCAAGAAAAAGGGTATGGATTTATATCTTGTGATGATGGAAATGATTTATTTGTACATCATTCTCAAGTAAAAGAAAAAGGAACTGACAAAGATTTGCATGAAGGAGAAAATGTTTCTTTTTCTATAGGTGAAGGTAAAAAAGGTCCTATGGCAATAAATGTACATAAAGCATAATCTTATTTAATAATTAAAGTCACATTAGTAAGTATTAATGTGACTTTAATATTTTTATTTCTTATCTAAAAATTTATTATATGTTCTATCTATTCCTATAGCTCCAAGTGGTGCTGTAATAAGTATTGAAAGCACTGCTACAGTTAATATTATTTCTCCGCAACTTAATCCCATTGCAAGTGGCATTGCTCCAATAGCTGCCTGAACTGTTGCCTTTGGTGAATAACCTATCATGCAAAATACTCTTTCTTTAGTTGATAATTTAGTTTTTATTAAGCAGCAGTATACTCCTATCATTCTAAACATTAAACAAACAAGTATTAATATTATTGCTCCTATTCCTGACTTTATTACATATTGTACATTTACTGTTGCACCTACAAGTACAAATAATAATACTTCTGCTCCAACCCATAATTTATTATATTTTGAAGATATACGTTTTGATAAATTTTCATCTAGTTTTAACAATGCTACTCCAATACTCATTATAGCTAGTAAAGCTGATATTGGAACTATTCCTTCTAACATATCCTCTAATGTTATTAATAAAAATGACACGCTTATTATTAATAAAACTTTTATAGAGTCTCTAATATGTATATTTTTAAATATTTTATATAATACATATCCTGATGCTAATCCTATTACTACTCCTAAGATTATAGATATTGGTACTTGAAGTAATGTAGCTGCTGTAAAATTCCCCTCTCCTGTTGCTATTCCTGTAAATGAAGTAAATAAGACAATTACAAAAATATCATCCACTGTGGCTCCTGCCATTATCATTTGAGGAATACTATTTTTCTTTCCATATCCCTCTTCCATAAGTTTTAACATTCTTGGAACAATAACAGCTGGTGAAACTGCAGCTATTACTGTTCCCATTATTGCTCCTTCAAGAGTTGTAATTTTAAAGAACATAGGTGCTAAAAATGTACATGCTAAAATTTCAAAAACAGCTGGTATAAAGCATAGTAATATTGCTGGTCTTCCTACTTTCTTTAAATCTTTTATATTTAGCGCAAGTCCTGCTCTTGTTAATATTATTACTAATGCTATTTTTCTTAAATCTGATGATATTAAAAGAATATTATCATCTAAAACATTGAGTACATAAGGACCTAATATTACTCCTGTAATAATCATTCCTAAAAGACTTGGAAGTTTTAGCTTATTAAATATTCCTCCCATTATTATTCCTAATAAAAATATTAGGGCTAAACTAAATAACATATAATAACTCCTCCTTAATATAAAGTTTACCCATAAAAAAAAGCTAATAACCCTGCATTTTATTTATGCAGAAGTCATTAGCTTATTAAAAGCGGTTTTAACAAATGTTATGGGAGAACTTCATTCCCATTATATTACTTCAATATTTTATATTACATATTTATTAATGTCAATAAAGTAGTTTCTAATTATTTATAAAAACTTTATTATTATTTAGTATATTTTTATCATCTAATGCTTTTTTAATATTTTTCATCAAAAGAATATTTACCTTGTTTTCTTCTCTTATAAAATAAGGTTTCTTTGTAATTCCTATTCCATGTTCTCCTGATGGAAGTCCTCCAAGTTCATATGCTTTTTTATATGCTAGATTCATTACTTTATGTAAGTCTTTTTTCCAAGTTTCATCATCCCTATCTCCTCTTACTACGCATAGGTGAACATTTCCATCACCAGCATGACCAAAGCTAACTATTTGAACCTTTATTTCTTGTTCTAATTCATTTATATATGAAATAAATTCTGCTGTTTTATTTATAGGAACTACAATATCTACAGGCTCTTGTTCTGATACTGCTTCTACAGCTTTAACTAATGCTCCTCTTATTTTCCATACTTTTTCAATTACTTCAGGGTCTTCTAATAATAGAAAACTTAATGCATTATTATTTTGAGCCACTTTTTCAACCTTTTTAATATTATTTCTTATTTCTTCTACATTCTCTCCATCAAAAGTTAATAATATATATGCTACTGCATCTGGACTTGGAAAAGTTAAATTTAAATACTTTTCTCCTAAAGCAACTACTTTTCTTTCTATAAATTCAATAGCTGTAGGATTTGCATTCTCTTTTATTATATTTATTACTGTATTAATACCTGTTTTTAGACTATCAAAACTTATTAATGCACTTATTGATATTTTGGGTTTTGGAATTAATTTAAGTGTACACTTTGTTATAATTCCTAGAGTTCCTTCTGAACCTATAATTAAATGTTTTAATGATAATCCTGAACTATCTTTTATAACATTCTCTCCCAAGTTCACAACATCACCATTAGCTAAAACAACTTCTAATGCTCTAACATAATCTCTAGTAACACCATACTTTACAGCTCTCATTCCACCTGCATTAGTACTTATATTTCCCCCTATTGTAGCTGTTTTTTCTCCTGGATCTGGAGGATAAAATAATCCTTCATTTTCTACATAGTTTTGAAAATCTTGAAGAACTATACCTGGCTCTACTACAGCACTAAAAGTTTCTTTATCTAATTTTAATATTTTATTCATTCTTGATAAATCTAAAACTATACCACCTTCTGTAGGTACTGTTGAGCCAACTAAGTTAGTTCCTGCCCCTCTTGGTGTAACTGGTATAGAATTTTCATAAGCATACTTCATTATATTACTTACTTCTTCTGTAGTTATAGGAAATACCACCGCTTCTGCCTTACCTTTTAATCTTCCTAGTGTATCTGTTAAATATTTTTCTTCTATGTTATCTATAATAACTCTCTCTTTATCTTTTATAATTTCATATAAATTCTTCACCATAAACACCCCCTACTTTTTAGTAACTAATCTAGCTAGGCTATCTCCTAAACTTTGACCTACTTGAACTACAATAATTAATATTAAAACAGTAACAATCATAACTCCTGTTTCATAACGATAATACCCATATTGAATAGCTAAATTACCTATTCCTCCACCACCAACTAAGCCTGCCATTGCAGAATATCCAACTAAACTTACAAAAGTTACAGTTATTGCTCTTATAAGCCCTGGAAAAGCCTCTATAAAAACTACTCTCTTTAAAATTAGTGAAATACTTGCTCCTGATGCTATTGCAGCTTCTAAAACTCCTTTATCAACTTCACTTAATGCACCTTCTACTAATCTTGCAAAAAAGGCTATAGATGCAATAGATAATGAAACTGATGCTGCAACTGGACCTATTGTTGTACCTGTTACTGCCTTTGTTAATGGTATTAATAAAACCATTAAAATTACAAATGGTACTGAACGAATTATATTAACTATTGCTCCTGATATAGAGTTTACAACCTTATTTTTATAAAATAATGGAGTAGATGTTAAATATAAAACTAATCCTAATAATGTTCCAAATATAAGAGATGCTACTAAAGATATACCTACCATTTGTAGTGTTTCAACAATTGCTTTAGAAAGCTCTCTATTTAATATTTCTATTGTATCTCCCATTTTACTCTACCCCGCCTTCTATTATTTTTAATCTATACACATTATCTTTTATATATGTCTTTGCCTTTTCTCTACTTTCTTTACTTCCAATAATCTTTATAAGAAGTATTCCAAAAGGACTTCCATGAACATATTCTATTTTTCCATGAATAATATTTGTACTTACCCTATACTCACTAGAAATTTTACTTATTACTGGTTCATAAGCACTATCCCCTACATAAAATATTTCTATTAACTCTTCATCTTTATCTAAGGTTAACTCTTTAGGCACTTCAATATTTAACACTCTTGAAACTAATCCTTTTGTCACTTCATGCTTTGACTCAGTAAATATTGAATATGTATCATTAATTTCTACAATTTCTCCTTTATCCATAACAGCAATTCTATCAAATAATTTCTTTGCTACATCCATTTCATGAGTTATAAATACTATAGTTATATTGTATTTTTCTTTTATTTTCTTTAATGTTTCTACAACTTCTTCTGTATTTTCTAAATCTAAAGCTGATGTTGCTTCATCACATAGTAATATTTCAGGATCATTTGCAAGAGCTCTTGCTATAGCAACTCTTTGCTTTTGTCCCCCACTTAAATTTGATGGATAAACATTTATTTTATCACTTAAATTTACTAACTCTAATAATTCTTCAATACGACTTTTAATTTTATCTTTTGGATAGTTATTTGCTATTAATGCAAATTCTATATTTTTATAAACTGTTGCACCACTAATTAGATTAAAGTGTTGAAAAATCATTCCTATTTTTAATCTAACTTCTCTTAATTCTTTACCTTTAAATTTAGTAATATTTTTATTACCAATAATTACTTCACCACTTGTAGGGGCTTGTAATAAATTAATCGTTCTTACTAATGTACTTTTTCCTGCTCCACTTGGTCCTACTATTCCAAAAACTTCACCTTCTTTAATTTGAAGATTAACATTTTTAACTCCATAAAACTCTTTTTTCTTTTGTTTAAATATAACATTTATATCCTTTAGTTCAATCATATTTCCAAGCCCCCTTAATTAATAATTAACTATTTATCTTCACCGTATTTTTCAACCCACCACTCTGGTTTATCAAATGCCTTAAATATACTTCCTTCTTTAGTAATAGCATTATAGAAATCTTTTGATTCTACAGCTTCTTTTAGGATTTTTCCTAAATCACTATCTATATCTTCATTTCTTACTGCAATAACGTTCTTGTATTCTTCATTTAATTTTTCTACTCCTAATGCATTACTAAAATCAAGGCCTGCTGCTATTGCATAATTTCCTGGAACTATACCAATAGCTACACTATTTAAACTTCTTGAAATTTGAGCTGCATCTAAAGTAACAAATTCTAAATTCTTATTGTTTTCTTCTATATCTGCTACAGTTGCCTTTGTTTCATCTATATCACTCTTTAAAGTAATAACCCCTAAAGTTTTTAATAATCTTAATGAACGTGCTAAGTTTACTGCATCTGTTGGTATTGCTACCTTATCTCCATCTTTTAATTCATCTAAACTTTTAATACTTTCTGAAAATACTCCAGCACCTGCTGTTGGTACTTCTATTACTTTTCCTATTTCTAAATTATTATCTGCTGCAAACTTTTCTAAGTAAGCTGTGTGTTGCATTAAGTTTGCATCAATTTCTCCAGATGCCAAAGCTTGATCTGGTTGCACATAATCTGTAAAATCAACAACATCTACACTATACCCTTTATCTTCTAAATAAGGTTGAATTGCTTCCTCAATCATATCTCCATAAGGTCCTGGGCAAACTCCTATTTTAATACTTTTCCCATCACTTTCATCCTTAGTAGAACTACCGCATCCCACTAAACTTCCTAGAGTTAATACTCCTATTAATCCTAATGCTAATATTTTTTTAATGTTCTTCATAATTCTCACCCCATCATTTCGTTTCATATATATCATATATGTTTGCTATGTTTTATATTATATAGTATTTATTTCCAAAGTCAATATTTTTTTCTAATTACTTAATATTTTTTAAATTTCATATATGGTAACTGTGTTTTATAAAATAAAAAGGAAGTCTTTCGACTTCCTTTTTATTTTATTCTTCTATTTTCAATTTCTTAAAATAATACTTTTTATCCTCTTCAGTTATTTCTCTAATAACCTTGCATGGATTTCCTGCAGCTATTACATTGTCTGGAATATCTTTTGTAACAACACTTCCTGATCCTATAACCACATTATTACCTATGTTTACTCCTGGGTTTATTACAACATTTCCTCCAACCCAAACATCATTTCCTATAGTAATTGGAATTGCATATTCAAGTCCTGAATTTCTTACATCCTTATCTATTGGATGTCCTGCTGTAAATATGCTTACATTTGGTGCAAGCATTACATTATCTCCTATTTTTACAGGTGCACAGTCTAATATAACTAAGTTATAGTTTGAATAAAAGTTTTCTCCAATTTCTATATTATATCCATAGTCACATCTAAAAGGTGGTTCAAAAAAGAAGTTTTCTTTTGTTTTTCCTAATAGCTTTTTTAATATTTCATTTCTTTTTTCTACTTCTCTTGGTGATAGATTATTAAATTCAAATACTAAATCCTTAGCATATTGGCGTTCTTCAAAAAGCTCCTCACCAAATGAAAAATATGGCTTTCCATTTATCATTTTTTCTTTTTCAGTCATATTTAATTCTCCTTAAATTACATCTTTTAAATTACTTACTAGCTCATGAATTTCATTTAAAATTCTAATATCATTTAAACCTGAGTATTTTAAAATATTTAAAACATTCTTTTCCATGCCATTTGGAACTTTTAAATTTTTATCTTTAATTATTTTAAGTATTTTCTTTTCTCCAGGATGTAAGTATTCATTAATGGCAAATATAATATCAAAATAACTTGCAAAAAATGCTGCAACTCTATGATTTACACTTACATAATCATGTCTTTTTAAAGCTTTTTCAATTTGATGATAATATGAGAACATTTCATCTTCTAATAAAGGAAAATTCTTTTTTATTATATTTTCTTTTAGCTTTTGAGGATATGGAATATTGCACATTTCTTGTAATTCTCTTAACTTTCCTTCTTTATCATATAGAACAATTGAATTTTTTACACTAGCCCAGAAGCAAGTTGTATATCCTATATCCCCTTCACATTTTATTAGGGTTCTCTCTAATGAACCTTTTATCCATGAAACCTCTCTATATATTATTTCTACAGGAGTTCCATCATTTAGAACTCCATCATCTTCTACTTCCCAATAAGTATTATTAATTTCTATTTTCTTAAAATACTTATTACATATTTCCTCTCTCTTTTTTATTGGAATTTCTTTTGAATAGTAAAAATATAAGTCATAATCAGAACCTTCATCTGTAGTGTTTGTAGCTTGGGAACCACCTAAAATAATTCCTTCAATTTCATCTAATTGTGAAAAATCCTGTACTAAACATTTTACTATTTCATTCATTTCCTATCCCCTTTTATTTATTTTTTATTATAATAGAACCTTTTAATTCTACTTCCTCTCCATTAATTTTAACTTTTCCTTCATATCCCTTAACTATAAATTCTATTTCTTTGTAGTCCTTATTGTATCCCTTCTTACTTTCTTCAAAGGTTATATTTAATTCTTCACTTAATTGAGTCTTTATTTTATATTTATTATATTTTCCATTTCTATAGTCATAACTTTCTCCATCATCTAAGAAGTGAGAGTATCTGCCTTCTCCTGCATATATTTCAAAAGTTATTTTCTCTATTTCTTTTTCTCCAATATAATGTATATCACTATAAGTTGGTATTATTGCACCTTTTCTCATATATATAGGACAAATATCAAGTGGAGTTTCTTTTATTATATACTTTCCACCTTCAAATTCTTCACCTGTCCAGTAATCTACCCAAGTTTCTCCTTGTGGTAAGTATACCATTCTTGCCTTTGTTCCTTGAGTTAAAACTGGTGCAACTAAAATTTCTTCTCCTACCATAAATTCATCATTTATTTCATAAGTATTTTTATCACTTTGATAGTTAAATAATAATGGTCTTATAACTGGTGCTCCACTTTCTTCTGTTTCTCTCATTACATCATATATATATGGTAAGAACTTATAGCGAAGCTTAATATATTTTCTATTTATATCTTCAGTTTCCTTGTCAAATGCCCATGGCTCTTGATCTCTTGTTCCCATAGCCGAATGATTTCTAAATAATGGAGTAAATGCTCCCATTTGAACCCACCTGCTTAATAATTCAGCAGAACAATCATGTCCAAAACCTCCAACATCAGTACCACAGAATGCCATTCCGCTTAGCCCTAAATTCATAAGCATTGGTACAGACATTCTTAAATGTTCCCATGTGCTTTGGTTATCTCCAGTCCATATTGTTGAATATTTTTGAGTTCCTGCATAACAAGCTCTTGTAACAACAAATGGTCTTTTTTTTGTTTCTTTTTTAATTCCTTCAAAAGTTGCTTTGTCCATAAAATGTCCATATATATTATGAGCTTCTTTATGTGTTATTGGAGTTCCATCATAATCAAACATTACATCATCAGGCAGTGGTCCTCTAAAGCTTGCTGGCTCATTCATATCATTCCATATACCACTTACTCCTGCATCCATCATAATTTTTTGGTTTTTAGCCCACCACTTTCTAACTTTTGAATTTGGGAAGTTAGGGAATACTGAATCTCCAGGCCATACTTCATTAACATAAGTTATTCCATTTTTATCTGTGGCAAAATATCCTTTCTTTAATCCTTCATCAAATATTTTATATTCTTTATCTACTTTAACACCTGGATCAATAATAGTTACAACCTTAAAGCCCATGTCTTTAAGTTCTTTTACCATGCCTTCAAAATCAGGGAACTTTTCATTATCCCAAGTAAATACTCTATATCCATCCATATAATCAATATCTAGATAAATAGTATCACATGGTATGTCTTTTTCTCTAAATGCATGGGCTATTTCCATAACTCTTTCTTTACATGGATAAGACCATCTACATTGTTGATATCCTAATGTCCAAAGTTGTGGTAGAGGTGTTGTCCCTGTTAGACTTGTATATCCCTTAACTACCTTCTTAACAGTTGGACCATAAATAAAGTAATAATCTAGGTTACCATCTACTGCTGAAAAATAATAATAATCTGAGTTATCTCTTCCCATATCAAAATGAGTTTCAAAATGGTTATCAAAAAATATACCAAATGCAGTTTCATCCTTCATTCCTATTAAAAATGGTATTGATTTATATAATCTATCAAAAGTTTCTCCATGTGGTGCTGGATTATCTGTATTCCAATTTACATAGTGATATCCCTTTTTATTTAAATGTCCACTTCTTTCTCCAAGACCATAAAAATACATGTTATCTTCCATTTTCTTTGAAACATATATTTTAAATTCATCATCTCCATCATTAATTTTATGACCTTCTGCTTCTGCTAATTTATAATCTGCACTTCTTCTTACAAAGTGATTTTTTTCTCCTCTATAGTCTTCACATAAAATATTATTATCTTTATCATATATATCTACTTTAAATTCATCATATATTTTAACTATTAAGTGCTCAGTAGTTATTTTTATTCCATTTTCTATTTTTTCTATTTCAAAATCACATTCTTCTACTTTTAAGTCTTCTACTGCTTTTGATTGTCTTTCTGCTCTTAACATAGGCACAAAAAAGTTAATAACCTTAGAATTGATAACCTTTACAAAAGCCTCACAGTTTTCATATGATAAAATTATGTCATTATCTAATACACTATAATCATTTAAAACCCCAAATTTATTCATATAATCTTCCTCCTAAACGTCTTATAAATTATAAGTATAATGCTATTATATATCTAAATTTTATATTTTTCTTGCAAAATATAAATCAATTCTATAATAATACTGTTATTTATCATTGTTAATATTACTTCTCTAATATATACTTAAATTATATTTGAAATTTAAGGAGCATTAGTTATGAACGATTATCAATTTAAAAATTTAAAAGAAAGCAGACTTCACGGTTCTTTTATTTTACCTTTTTCAATTTATAATGGAACTCTTGATGATTCTGACCCTATTATAAATATTCACTGGCATGAAGAAATAGAAATCTTAATTGTAGAAAATGGATACTGTGATTGTATGATTAATTTAGAAAACTATGTAGCAGAAAAGGGAGATATTATTATAGTAAAACCTCAAGCCCTACACTCTTTTTCTATAATAAATCATAATAATCTTGACTGGAGTTCTATAGTTTTTAACTTAGAAATACTAAAAAGTTCATCAACTGATGGATGTTTAATAAAATATCTTGCTCCTATTTTAAATAATGAACATGAACTTCCATGTATTATAAAAAATAATTCATTAGGACATAAAGAAATTTTAGCTTGTTTAAAGAATATTTTACGTACTTTTACAGAAAAAAATATAGCTTTTGAGCTTGAACTAAAATCTCAATTATTTCATTTAATAGCTTTATTTTATAAATTTAATTTAGTTAATAAAAATACTTCTAAAAAAGAGTTATCTTCAAATGCCACCTATAAAATGAAAACAATATTAAACTTTATTAAAGAACATTATGCTGAAAGTATATCTATAACTAGTTTAGCTAAGTTAATTAACTTTAGCGAGTATCATTTTATGAAATTCTTTAAAAAGCATATAGGCATGACTGCAATTGAATATATTAATAATTATAGATTAGAAATTGCTGCAAATAAATTAACATCCACTAATAATTCCATAATGGAAATATCAATGGATGTTGGATTTTCTAGTGTATCTTATTTTAATAAATTATTTAAAATTAAATATAACTTAACTCCAAAAGAATTTAGAAAAATTAATGATAATAAATAACTTAATTAATTATTTAGTATATTCATAAATTCTTCTCCTGTTATTGTTTCTTTTTCTAATAAGAAATGAGCAAGTTCATGTAATTTTTCTATATTGTCTTTTAATATGGTTATGGCTTTTTCATGAGCTTCTTTTATTATATTTAAAACTTCTTCATCTACTTTAGCTGCCATATCTGGTGAACATGTAAGTGATGTATCTCCACCTAAATATTGATTATTTACAGTTTCAAGTGCCATCATATCAAAGTTTTTACTCATACCAAAACGTGTAACCATTGCTCTAGCTATTTTTGTAGCTTGCTCAATATCATTTGATGCTCCACTTGTAAATGTGCCAAATATTAATTCTTCAGCTGCACGTCCACCTGTAAAAGTTGATATTTTATTAAATGCCTCTTCTTTTGACATTAATACCTTTTCTCCTTCTTCTACTTGCATAGTATAACCTAATGCACCAGAAGTTCTAGGTATTATTGTTATTTTATGAACTGGAGCAGAATCTGTTTGTTTTGCAGCCACTAAAGCATGACCTATTTCATGGTATGCTATTATTTCTTTTTCCTTCTGAGAAATAACTGCATTCTTACGTTGATATCCTGCAATTACTATCTCAACACTTTCTTCTAAATCACTTTGAAGTACAACTTCTCTTCCAAGTCTAACTGCTCTTAATGCACCTTCATTAATAATATTTGCAAGTTCTGCTCCTGATGCTCCTGATGTAGCCCTTGCTATAGCATTAAAATCAACATTACTATCTAATTTCACTTTTTTACCATGAACCTTAAGTATAGCCTCACGTCCAGCTAAATCTGGTAACTCAACAGGTATTCTTCTATCAAATCTTCCTGGTCTAAGTAAAGCCTTATCTAGTATTTCAGGTCTATTAGTAGCAGCTAATATAATAACTCCTTTAGTTCCATCAAAACCATCCATTTCAGTTAGAAGCTGATTAAGAGTTTGTTCTCTTTCATCATTTCCTCCACCTATACTGCCACCATTATCACGTCTTTTACCTATAGTATCTATTTCATCAATAAATACTATACATGGTGCCTTTTCATTTGCTTGCTTAAATAAATCTCTAACCTTTGCAGCTCCCATACCAACAAACATCTCAACAAACTCAGAGCCTGATATTGAGAAAAATGGAACATCTGCTTCTCCTGCAACAGCTTTTGCAAGTAATGTTTTTCCTGTTCCCGGAGGACCAACTAATAATGCTCCTTTAGGCATTGATGCTCCTATATCTGCATATTTTTTTGGATTATGTAGAAAGTCTACTATTTCTTGTAAAGCTTCTTTAGCTTCATCTTCACCAGCTACATCTTTAAATTTAATTCCTGTTGTGGATTCAACATATATTTTGGCATTACTCTTTCCAAAAGTCATTGCATTTCCTCCACCAATTCTCTTTTGCATTTGTCTTGATAAAACTTGTCCAAGAATTATAATTACTGCAAAAGGTAATATCCAAGTTAAAATTATACTTAAAAATGGAGACATTTCTTTTATAATTTCTTTTGAAAATTTTACACCTGCATCATGTAAACGAGTAGTTAAATCTGGATCATACATAACACCAGTTTTATAATATTTATCTTCTCCTGACTTATCTTTAGCCACAAAGTCTATTTCTTCACTAGTAACCTCAACCTTCTCAACTTTCCCCTCATCAATCATAGTTAAAAAAGTTCCATAATCTACTTCTTTAACTTGATCTCTCATAAATCGAGGAAAAACAAACGAATTTAGAAACATTAAAGCCATAAGTGCTATAAAATAATAGTATAAAAATGGCTTCTTAGGAGTTTTTACCTCTTTCATTTTATCTACACTTCCTTTCAGAAAATAAAAATAAACTCTTAATATGTAAATTATAAACATATTAATAATTGTAGAATACCATATCATAAAGTCAAATAAATGTCAATTATAGTATAAATAAATTAAAAAAGTGTGAAATTATCACCTTGTATTAATATCTTCAAATTAATGTAAAGTAATAATTTCACACTTACTAGCAATATATAATAAAATATTCCTATTTACTTAACATATAATATTGCTACTACTGATATAGTTATTATTGTTATAAATGATAAAATAGCTGCTGTAATAAAGTATCTCATACCTTTATTGTATTCTTCTTCTGATGCTTCTGTACCTTCTGAAATTTTGCTAGCATATCTTCTTCCTTTAACAACAAAAAATAAATTAGTAAATATTAAAATAAATATAATTCCTAATAATATATATCTCATTTTTATAACCCCTTTTGGTTTATTTTTCAGAGTTCATTATACCATCTTGGTAGTAAATACAAAAGATTTAATATCTTAGATTTTTTTATCTCAAACCTTCTATATCTTTTAAAGTTATAAATGACTCAAAGCTTATAATCTTATGTTTAAATTTAGAATCACTTAAATCTTCAATACAACTAATTCTTTCAAACCCTAAATTAACAAAAAGCTTATTTATTTCAGATGCTATATCAACTGTACTTTTTCTATTCCAAATATTAATTTCATATCTCATATAAGTTTTTTCCATATCATATTCTTCCACCACTCTATATTGTATAACTGGAAATACCGTCCAATCTATTGGGTTTGAAGTATTAACATTATCAAATAGCTCTCTTAACTCTTCATCTATTACTTCTTTTATATTAATCATTAATTAAATATCTCCTTATTATTAATACATAATACTATATAATTATTATAGACTTAAATTTCTTATGTCATACTTATACAAGAATAATTATATATTTATTAACTTTTATTTATTTAAATAATATAATATATCATACTATAATTTTTATGAGGTGAATACTTATATATATAAGAAGCTTAAATAAAGGTTATGACGTAAAAAAGGCTGTAAAATATGCAAAAAAATATGCATTAACACGCAACAAAGAATATACTGACTTCTCAAATAATGGTGGAGATTGTACGAACTTTATATCCCAATGTCTAGATAAGGGAGGTCTCCCTTATACAAATACTTGGAAGCCTTATTCTAATGCTTGGCTTAGAGTCAATGAGCTTTATTACTATATAATAAACAATAATATTGGTTATGATGTTACTAAAAATAAATCTTATAAATTAGGAGATATTGTTCAGTTTTATTCTAAATATAAAGGATTTTTCTCTCATTCTGGAATTATAACTGGAATAACTATAAATGAAGATTATCTCTATTCATGTCATAGTTCTGATAAACTTAATTATCCATTAGAATATGCTTTTCCTATTGTATACGATAAAATTAGAGTAATAAGAATAGGCTAAGAAAACCTAGCGTGAATTTTCTTAGCCTATATATATTATTTAAACCTATTAAGCAAAATATTCATTTATTATATTCTTGTCTAATTCTTGTAACTCTAGATTATCAATATCTGACTTACTTATCCATTTAAATTCTTTATAATTTTTATGTAATACTACTCTCTCTCTTAATATAGCTGAATAGACTTTTATAACTTCATCCTCAAAGTTATACTCTTTGACAAATTTTGTTTCAAAAGGAATTGATTTTAATACATCTTTAACTGCTCTCTCTATACATTTTTCTTCACTTTCTTTTCCTCTTATTTTGTGTGAAAGCAATGACCAAGATTGTTTTTCTCCCCTTTTTACCTTTTTACTTAATAATAAAATATTATTAAAGTCATCTTTAATTAATAAAGTACATTCTACTGCTTTACTCATATTAAACTATACCCCCTAATTTATTAATTTATCAGCTTATCAATTTATCAATTTATCAAATTATACCTTTCTAAATCTAACACACTACACTTATAGTACTATATTTTTATTATTTTTGCAATAATTCTTATATATTTATTTCGAATAATAATATAAAATAATTTTTTTTATTTATATTTAAAAAAAATACTCACATTTTTATTATTAATGCCATTTTATTATTAATATAGTATTTAAATTTACTAGAACTTAGCATATCTTTCATGATAAAATATAACTATTAACTTTAAATTAAGTTAATTTTAACTAATGAAAAATAAAGGAGAGTTTAAATGAAAAAAAATGAATATGGTTTATTCACTACTATTGCCATGATTGTTGGAATAGTAATAGGATCTGGTATTTTCTTCAAAAGTGACAATATCTTAGTTGCCACTAATGGAAGTATATCTCTTGGTATACTAATTTTTTGTTTAGCTGCTATAAGTATTATATTCGGTAGCTTAAGTATTGCTGAACTTGCATCAAGAACAGATGCATCTGGTGGAATTATCGCATATGCAGAAAAATACTGTAATAAATATGTTGCAGGTGCTTTAGGATGGTTTCATACATTTTTATATTATCCAACATTAATAGCTGTTGTTGCTTGGGTTGCTGGAATATATATATGTTTATTATTTAATATTAATAGCACACTTTTAATGGAAATACTTATAGGATTAGTCGTTATTATAGTTTTATTTTTTACCAATATTATTTCTGTTAAACTAGGTGGATATCTTCAAAGTTTATCTACTGTTATAAAGTTACTACCTTTAATTTTTATAGCTATTGCTGGGTTAGCTTATGGAGATCCTTCTTATGTAGAATTTAGTGATTTTACTAATATGACTTCATTTGCTTGGATATCTGCAATAACTTCTATTGCCTTTTCATTTGATGGCTGGATAGTTGCAACTTCTATAAGTCATGAAATTAAAAATCCAAGAAAAAATCTTCCTCGTGCACTTATATTTGCACCATTATTTATACTAATTATTTATATTGCATATTTTGTTGGTATTAGTATATATGTTGGACCAGAGAAAATTATGGAGTTAGGAGATGCTCACGTTGCTTATGCTGCTAACCATCTTATTGGTCATTGGGGAGCAAAAATTATATTATTATTAGTAGTAATTTCTATCTTAGGTACAGTTAATGGACTTATACTTGGACTTATAAGACTACCTAATGCTTTAGCAGAAAGAAATATGTTCCCTTATAAAGAAAAATTTGAGAATATAGATGAAAAGTACGGAATTTCATTTAATTCTGCTATTTTATCTATGATAGTATGTATAGGTTGGTTAATTCTTAATTACATAACTCAAGCTTTAAACTTATTGCCAAACTCAGATATATCAGAAATTTCTATTACATTTAATTATATAGGATATATATTCTTATATTATCAAGTAATTAAATTAGGTCTTAAGAAAGAAATTAAAGGATTCTGGCGTGGATTCTTTAATCCTATAATGGCTATAATAGGAGCTCTTATGATTCTTTTAGGAAGTTTAAATAATAAGTTATTTTTACTTTACTTATTAATATGTGCTTCACTAGTTGTTTGTGCAATTTTATTTTTAAAGAAAAGAAATATTGAAAAATGATGAATAATGATATGTTTTAATGTATATACTATTAATGTACTACTCCATGGTACAAACATTACGTAGGAAATTTAAAATATTCTCCTAAGTAGTTTATACTACACAAAACTATTATTACACTAGCCACAATCATAGTGGTAAAAAAACAAGACTGTAGATAATAAAATATTTTATTATCTACAGTCTTTTTATATTTATTCTTTCTTCACTAATTGTCAAATAAATGTTTATAAACAAAGTAAAGTATCTAAAATTCTACTTATTAAACGTTAATTTCACTTGTTATCTCTATAGCATCTTTATTTGCTTCAATTATTGGAGTAACATATTCATCTATAAACTCAACAACTTGACTTGGTGCTCTACCAACAAACTTAGTTGGATCTATTATTGAAAGTATTTCTTCTTTAGAAAGATTAAAGCTATCGTCAGCTATTATTCTTTCTATAAGGTCATTATCTAAACCTTCACCCTTAACTCTTTGTGCTGCTGCCATTGAATGTTCTCTAATTCTTTCATGAAGTTCTTGTCTATCTCCACCTCTTTTTACTGATTCCATCATTATGTTTTCAGTAGCCATAAATGGAAGTTCTCTATTAACATGAGCTGATATTACTTTATCATAAACAACCATATTTTCTGCTATATTAATATATAAATTTAAAACTCCATCAAGTGCTAAGAATCCTTCTGCAACTGATATTCTCTTATTAGCAGAGTCATCTAGAGTTCTTTCAAACCATTGTGTAGAAGCTGTTATAGCTGGATTTAAAGCATCTACTATAACATATCTAGCTAAAGCTCCCATTCTTTCGCTTCTCATTGGATTTCTCTTATAAGCCATAGCTGAAGATCCTATTTGATGTGCTTCAAATGGTTCTTCAATTTCCTTCATGTTTTGAAGTAATCTTAAATCATTTGAGAATTTATACGCACTTTGTGCAATTTCTGATAATGTATTTAAAATTATTGAATCAAGCTTTCTTGGATAAGTTTGCCCTGTAACTCCAAAGCATTTTTCAAATCCCATTTTCTTTGCTACCATTTTATCAAGAGTTCTAACTTTTTCTTCATCACCTTCAAAAAGATTCATGAAGCTAGCTTGAGTTCCTGTAGTTCCTTTAACTCCTCTTAACTTTAAGTTTTCTATTACAAAATCTATATTTTCTATATCCATTACTAAATCTTGCATCCAAAGTGTAGCTCTCTTACCAACTGTAGTTAATTGAGCAGGTTGGAAATGTGTAAAACCTAGTGTTGGCATATCTTTATATTGCTTAGCAAACTTGCTTAATCTATCTAAAACTGTTACTATCTTTTTCTTAATTAGAAGTAATGCTTCTTTCATTATTATTACATCTGTGTTATCTCCAACATAGCAGCTTGTAGCTCCTAAATGGATAATTCCTTTAGCAGATGGACATTGTAATCCATAAGCATATACGTGACTCATAACATCATGTCTTACTTCTTTTTCTCTCTTTTGAGCTTCATCATAATTTATATCATAAATATGTGCTTTTAATTCTTCTATTTGTTCATCTGTAATATTTAAACCTAACTCTTTTTCACATTCTGCTAATGCAACCCAAAGCTTTCTCCAAGTAGAAAATTTCATATCATCAGAGAATATAAAACTCATTTCCTTAGATGCATATCTTGAATTTAATGGGCTAGTGTATAAATCTCTCATTTTTAACCTCCGTACGAATATACTTTTTATTTCTTTATTTTTCATTCGTAATTATAACATAATATTATAAATTTTACACTAATATTTAAAAAAATTAATTTTATACTATATTATTTTATTGTAATAATTTCAAAACTAAAAAGAAGGTTCCTCTAAGGAACCTTCCCAAAATTATTACTCTTCTAAGTTTTCAACTAATTTAGCTAATTCTTCAACTGCTAAAGCTTCGTCGTCACCAGTTGCAGATATTGTTATAACTGCTCCCTTAGTAACTGCTAATGATAAAACACCTATTAAACTTTTTACGTTAGCTTTCTTTCCGTTAAATTCTATGCTTACATCTGACTTGAATGATGAAGCTTTCTTTACTAATAAAGTAGCTGGTCTAGCATGTAAACCAGTTCCGTTTTTTACTGTTACTTCTTTTGAAACCATTACATTCACCTCTTCTAATGATAAAAATTAATCCTTACAAAATGATTATATATTAAAGAAATCCTTTTTTCAATAGTTTTATTTTATTATTTTATGAATAATGTATTTATATCTAATATAACCATTATCTTGGTTGAACTATTAGCTTTATAGCTGTTCTTTCTTCTCCATCAATTACTATATCGGTAAATGCCGGAATACAAATTATATCTTTTCCACTTGGAGCTACAAATCCTCTAGCTATTGCAATTGCCTTTACAGCTTGATTAATAGCACCTGCACCTACGGCTTGAATTTCTACTACATTCTTCTCTTTTATTATTGCAGCTAACGCACCTGCTACAGAATTGGGGTTTGACTTGGTTGATACTTTTAATACTTCCATTAATACTCCTCCTTATAAAATCGTTTACAATAAATATGAAGTAGTTACATTCTTCACTTCTTAATATATTCTATATTTAATTAATAAATCCTTCTTTTTATTAAAAAAATACATTTTGTTTCACAAAATGTATTTCTTATAATTACTTAGCAAAATCAATTGCTCTTGTTTCCCTAATAACATTTATTTTTATTTGTCCTGGATACTCTAGTTGTTCCTCAACGCTCTTAACTATGTTACGCGCTAATTCAACAGCTGCAGTATCATCAACAACTTCTGGTTTAACCATAATTCTTATTTCTCTACCAGCTTGAATAGCGTATGACTTTTCTACACCTTCATATGAATTTGCAATATTTTCTAAACTTTCTAATCTCTTAATATATGCTTCTAAAGTTTCTCTTCTAGCTCCAGGTCTAGCAGCTGATATAGCATCGGCAGCTTGAACTAATATAGCTTCTAAAGATTCCATTTCTACATCACCATGGTGAGCAGCTATTGCATTTACTACTATTGGAGATTCATGATACTTTTTAGCAATATCACCACCAATTAACGCATGTGGTCCCTCTTGCTCTTGATCTACTGCTTTACCAATATCATGTAGTAATCCAGCTCTTTTTGCAAGAGTAACATCTAAACCTAACTCAGAAGCCATTAAACCAGCTAAATATGAAACTTCTATGGAATGTTTTAGTACATTTTGACCATAACTAGTTCTATATTTTAATCTTCCAAGTAATCTTACTATCTCAGGATGTAATCCATGTACTCCAGTTTCAAGAGTTGCTTGTTCTCCCTCTTCTTTAATATCATTTTCTACGTCTCTTTGAGATCTTTCAACCATTTCTTCGATTCTAGCTGGATGTATTCTTCCATCCACTATTAACTTTTCAAGTGCTCTTCTAGCAACTTCTCTCCTAATAGGATCAAAGCTTGATAAAATAACTGCTTCTGGAGTATCATCAATAATTAAATCTACTCCTGTTAAAGTTTCTAGGGTTCTAATATTTCTACCTTCTCTACCTATGATTCTACCCTTCATTTCATCATTAGGTAAGGCAACCACATGTACAGTAGTTTCTGATACATGATCAGCAGCACATCTTTGAATAGCAGTAGTTATAATTTCTCTTGCTCTCTTGTCTGCTTCCTCTTTTGCTTTACTTTCAATTTCTTTAATCATTAAAGCAGTGTCATGAGTAATTTCTTTTCTAACTTCATCTAAAAGAATATTTCTAGCTTCTTCATCAGATAGATTTGCTATTCTTTCAAGCTCCTCTCTTCTCTTTTCATGAAGTTCTTGAACTTCAATTTCTCTAGCATCAATTTCTAATACTCTTTCATTAATAGAGTCTTCTTTTTTCTGTAAAGCATCAATTTTTTTGTCTAGAGCTTCTTCTCTTTGTAAAACTCTTCTTTCAAGTCTTTGGATTTCATTTCTTCTATCACGAGCATCCTTTTCTGATTCTGCTCTTAATTTATGAACTTCCTCTTTACCCTCTAAAACAGCTTCTTTCTTAATTGCTTCTGCTTCTTTTTTAGAATTTTCTAGAACTTGTTCTGCTTCCTTTTCTAAGGCTTCTATTTTTTGTTTTGATGCTGTTTGAATCATTTTATAAAATACTATTCCTAAAATAACTAATATTATTATATCTATTAGTATCATTATCCATATTTCCACATAAACACCTCCCATTATTTTTTATGGATATTCTTATAATTAAATAAGAAGATGCTTTGTGTCATACAATTCCGACTGTATTTGTAGGAATATGATAAACCAGTATTTGTTATTATTTTATAAGAAAAATATAATTATGTCAAGATAACAGAATATATACTTGAAATGTTTTTTTTCATTATTTTATAAAAAATATTAGAGTATTTTTTATAAAGTTTCATTTGATAAAGTTATAAAAAAGAGATTTTCTTTAAAGAAAATCTCTTAAGATATTACTCTTCATCTTTCTTAGTATCTTTAGTTTCAACAGCTTCAACTGTTGCTATAGGTAAACCATGTTTTTCTCTAATTTGATTTTCTATATCAAGTGCTACATTAGGATTATCTTGTAGATAAATCTTTGCATTTTCTCTACCTTGACCTAGTCTAATATCTCCATATGAGAACCAAGCTCCACTTTTTTGAACTATTCCTTCTTTAACACCTACATCAACAATATTTCCTGTTCTTGAAATACCTTCGTTATACATAATATCAAATTCAGCTTGTTTAAAAGGTGGTGCAACTTTATTCTTAGTAACTTTTACTCTAGTTCTATTTCCTATTATAGCATCTGATGATTTTATTGAATCTACTCTTCTAACATCTAATCTTACAGAAGCATAGAATTTTAATGCTCTACCACCAGTTGTAGTTTCTGGATTTCCAAACATAACTCCAACTTTTTCTCTTAATTGATTTATAAATATAGCTACACAATTAGTTTTATTAATTGTTCCAGCTAATTTTCTTAGGGCTTGTGACATAAGTCTTGCTTGAAGACCTACGTGAGAGTCTCCCATTTCCCCTTCAATTTCTGCTCTAGGAACTAATGCTGCAACAGAGTCAACAACAAGTACATCTATTGCTCCTGAACGTACTAAAGCTTCTGCAATTTCAAGACCTTGTTCTCCTGTATCTGGTTGAGATACTATTAAGTTTTCTGTATCTACACCTATTTTTCTTGCATAACTTGGATCTAAAGCATGCTCAGCATCTATAAATGCAACTGCTCCACCTTTCTTTTGAGCTTCTGCTGCAATATGTAATGCAACTGTTGTTTTACCTGAACTTTCAGGACCATATATTTCAACTATTCTTCCTCTTGGAACTCCACCTATACCTAAGGCTATATCTAAATCTAAACATCCTGTAGAAATTGAATCAAGGTTTAATGCTGTATCTTCTCCTAATTTCATTACAGCACCTTTTCCATATTGTTTTTCTATTTGCCCCATAGCTGCTTCAATTGCTTTTAATTTATCAACGTTAATATTTGCCATAACCTACACTCCTTTACGAACTAATGTTCTACCATTTAATTATAATCTACATTCATATTATAGTCAATAAATAAATTTACTAATCATATTATTATTTACATTTTTTATAATTAAAAGAATAAGCTGCTAAGTCAATAAAATTAACTTAAACAGCTTTATATTTTTCTACTTTATTTAGTAGTTGATATTGCTCTTCTATTTTTTATGAAATAATCTATTCCAGAAATTAAGGTAATTATTACACCTAACCAGAACATATATATAGATAAAGAATTTACTATCCAACTTAAAATTCCGAAACCTTCAATAATATTGGCTAAAGGTGCAAATTGAGCTATACTAGCTTTTAATAATAATAGTATTATTGCTATCATTTGTATAACTGTTTTTATTTTTCCCCACCAACTTGCAGCTATTACAGTTCCATCTGATGCTGCTAAAGTTCTAAGACCAGAAACTGCAAACTCACGAGCAATTATTATTATTACTGCCCAAGCTGGAATAAAATCTAATTCAACTAAAGAAATTAATGCTGATGTTACTAATAACTTATCTGCTAGCGGATCCATGAACTTACCAAAGTTAGTAATTTCATTTCTACTCCTTGCTATATAACCATCTAGCTTATCTGTAATTGATGCAATAACAAATACTAATGTAGCAAGTAAAATCCCATAAGGAATACTAGTTAAATTTAAAAATACCAAAAATACTGGGACAAGTATAACCCTGATTATGGTAAGTTTATTTGCAAGATTCATAAACCACAACTCCTAATAAATCATAATCTGTACACTTATTAATTTGTACACTAACTATTGATCCAACCTCTAGTTTCTCTTCACTTTTGAAATATACCTTTCCATCTACATCAGGTATCATTTCGTAATTTCTTCCAAAGTAAAATTCACCATTATACCCTTCAATTAGGATATCATAAATATTATTAATTTTCAATTCATTTATTTCTCTAGAGACTTCTCTTTGTATAAGCATAAGTTCTTTTTCTCTTTGCTTTTTAACTTCCTCGTCTATTTGATTATCCATTTTAGCTGCTGGGGTTCCTTCTTCTCTTGAGTAAGTAAACACACCTACCTTATCTAATTTATATTCCTTAAGGAACTCTTTAAGTTCATTAAAGCTCTCCTCATCTTCTCCTGGGAATCCTACAATTAATGAAGTTCTTAAAACTATTCCCTTAACCTTACTTCTTATTAAGTCTATTTTATTTATTATGTTTTCTTTGTTTGTTTTTCTACCCATAAGCTTTAATATTTTACTGCTTATATGTTGTATTGGAAGATCTAAATATTTTACGACTTTATCATTAACAGCTATTTCATCTATTAACTCATCATAAATTTCTTCTGGATAACAATAAAGTAGTCTTATCCACTCTATTCCTTCAACTTTAGATAATTCTCTAAGTAAAGTATGAAGACTCTTTTCTCCATAAATATCACTTCCATATAGAGTACTATCTTGAGCAACTAGTATTATTTCTTTAACACCTTGCTTGCTTAGTGATTGAGCTTCTTTAATAATACTTTCCATACTTCTACTTCTAAATTTTCCTCTTATTTTAGGAATAATACAATATGTGCAGAAGTTATTGCATCCTTCAGCAATTCTTATATATGCAGTATGAGATGCAGTAGTTAATATTCTTTCACCTTCATTAATATTTTCATCTGAATAATTAACTTCTAATGCCTTTTTGCTATCTGATGATGCCTTTTTGCTATCTGATATAAATTCTCTTATTAACTTATAAATCTTCTTATAATCATTTACTCCAAGCATTATATCCACTTCTGGCATTAACTCTGCTAATTCCTCACCATATCTTTGAGTTAAACATCCTGTAGCTATTAATAACTTACAATTATAATCTGTTTTATACTTTGCCATCTCTAATATTGTATTAATAGATTCTTGCTTTGCAGTTTCTATAAATCCACATGTATTAACAATTATTATATCTGCTTCCTTTGGATTATTAGTTATTTCATATTCATTGCTAATGGTACCTAATAGAATTTCTGAATCTATTCTATTTTTATCGCATCCTAAGCTAACCATACCAACTTTAAATTTTTTCAAGTCAAATTCCTCCTACTTTCATCCTTAAAAGTTTTGCATATTTAATTTTATATCTATTCTTTTTCTATGACAAGTAAAATTTAAATACTATCATCAGATGATAATTCATCCTTACTTATTAATACTTGTCTTGGTTTACTACCATCTCTAGGTGATATTATTCCTCGTTCTTCTAATTGTTCCATTATTCTTGAAGCTCTATTAAATCCTATTCTAAGTCTTCTTTGTAAAAAGGATGTAGATGCTTGGTCATATTCAACTACAAGGTTTATAGCTTCTGATAATAAATCATCAACATCATCATTTTCATCTGCACTCTTTCCATTAGATTCTTTATTTATATGATCTAATATTTCTTCTTTATATATAATACCCTCTTCATCATTTTTAATATATTCTACGACTTTCTCAACTTCCTCTTCAGAAATAAAACATCCTTGTACTCTAAGAGGTTTTGCTTCTCCAACTGGATAATAAAGCATATCACCTTTACCAAGTAATTTTTCAGCTCCTGCACTATCTAATATTGTTCTTGAATCCACTTGAGAAGATACAGCAAATGATATTCTTGATGGTATATTAGCTTTTATAACTCCTGTTATTACATCTACAGATGGTCTTTGAGTAGCTATAACTAAGTGCATACCTGCTGCTCTTGCCATTTGAGCTAATCTACATATATAATCTTCAACGTCATTTGGACAAACCATCATAAGATCGGCAAGCTCATCAACTATAATTACTATATAAGGAAGTTTTTCTTCTATTAAACCTTTCTCTAATAGAGCATTATATGAATCAATATTTCTTACTCCCATCTCTGCAAATAAGTTATATCTCTTAGTCATTTCATTTACTGCCCAATTAAGTGCTGCTGCTGCTTTTTTAGGATCTGTAACTACTGGTATTAATAAATGTGGTATTCCGTTATAAACATTTAATTCAACAACCTTTGGGTCTACTAAAAGAAGCTTCACTTCATCTGGAGAGTATTTATAAAGTAAACTTATTATTAATGTATTTATACACACACTCTTCCCAGAACCAGTGGCCCCTGCAATTAATGTATGAGGCATTTTACTTAAATCGCCAACCATACACATTCCTGCAATATCTTTTCCTAATGCAAATGCTAACTTCTTATTACTCTTCTTAAACTCTTTTGAATCCAATACTTCTCTTAAAAATACTGGTGTTTGAGTTCTATTTGGTACTTCTATACCTACTGCTGATTTTCCTGGTATAGGAGCCTCGATTCTTACTCCTGAAGCTGCAAGTCCTAAAGCTATATCATCTGAAAGATTAACTATTTTACTTACCTTTACTCCTGGACTTGGCTGTAATTCAAATCTTGTAACAGATGGCCCTTTAGAAACTTGTACAACTTTAGCATCCACTCCAAAACTCTCTAATGTATCTTCTAATTTTCTAGCATTGTCTATTAGTTCTTGTTTATCAGAATCTTTAAGCTTTGTGCCAGTATTCATTTTAAGAAGATCCGTATTAGGAAACATATATTTTTTTACTTCTACTTCCTCATTTAATTTTGAATCTATCTCTTTATTAATATCAAGTTTTACTTCGTCATCTAATTTTTCTTTCTTTTTTGTAGTTGTTTTAGTAGGCTCTTTATCTAATTCATCCATTAAACTTTTTTCAAATGATGGTTCCTTTGATGATTTATTTGAAGATATCTTTTGAGGTTTTGTATATTCACTATCATCTATTGATAAATCATCTTCTAGTGCTGAATCCTTCATAAAGTTTAAGATTTTTATTTTATTATCTACTCCCTTTATTATTTCCTCATTAGGATTTTCCCTTTTATCACGTTCTCTATTTCGCTCTCCATTTCGTTCTGTATTTCTTACAACTACTGGTCTTCGTGATAAATCTTTATCCTTAAATGTTTTTCTTATATTCCTCGCCTTATTTTCTACATCTAAAACTGATAATCTAAAAATTAACATGAATGATATTATAGCTAATGCTATATAAATTATATAAGAACCTAATGCCCCTATTAATTTATATAAACTATAGGTAATAAAATATACAACTACACCACCATTAAAACCACCATCACCATTTCCTATTAAGGAAATTATATTGCTTAAATTTACTCCAAAAGCTTCTGGATTTTCAGATGTTTGTATATATATTGTACCTATTAATAATACAATTGTTATTACTAGTAAGGTAACTCCAAATAACCTTTTATCAACATCTATTGTTCCATTATTTTTTAGATAGCTAAAACCTAAATATATTAAATATAATGGTATAGCATAAGCTCCAACTC